>JALUDX010000031.1 GCA_027053355.1 Anaerolineales bacterium
CCCCCCTTTTATCCCCCCTCCCCTCTCCCGCAGCAGCGGGAGAGGGGAGGGGGGAAAGCCGCCGCCCTGAGCGAAGACGAAGGGGGCGGCTTGGGGGGAGAGGAGAGGGTGTGAAAAGCAAGATTTTTGTAAAGATTTAGCATGACGAGATGAGCTCTGCCGGCCAATGAGACAACGGCCAGGGCACGATTGATTTTGTGTCGGGTAATCAGTTTTTTCGTAATCTGTGCCAACCCGTGAAATCGGTGAATCTTTTTCTGCGAAATCTGCGTAATCTGTGGTTTCTTCTCGCCAAGGCTGAACAGTTACAAAACAGTTAGCCGCCCCATTCCTTCTTGAATCGTCTGACGCGCTGGTTTATTTCCATCACAATATCTCGTAACGATGCTCTGTCGCCCTCGCCTACATATTCGCCAACGACATTCAGGGCACGGTGTATTGAGCCATCACCTTGCCCTGGGGGTCGCGGAGCATCACCGTGGCCCCTGGGGGCCAAACCGCGTGGTCGCGGCCCCAATACAGATCGACCACCGTGTCGTTCATGCCGCCTTTGGTCCACACCTGCACCGCGCCGCCGTGTTCTAACCACAAGGCGGGGAAAGTGTACACCTGCCCGCGGCCGTCGTCTAAGCGCCAGCCTTGCAGGTTGAGGCGGCCTTCCCCGCGGTAGGTGATGAGCACCCGTTCGTCTTCCAAAATGCCCGCGCCCAACACCTCGGTGATCTCAATATCGCCTTGATGCACGGCCATCGGCGTGGGGGTGGGCGCCTGGCCGGGGATGAGCAGCCCCTGCCCCACAGCCAAGGAAGTGTCGGGCTGGATGCCGTTCAGCGCGCAAATTTTGGCTACCGAAACGCCGTAGCGGGCTGCGATGGTGCTCAAGGTGTCGCCCGGGCGCACAGTGTAGACAAAGCGCGGCGGCGTCGGCGTGGGGGGAAGGGGGGTGACCGCGGGCTGAGCCACAGCCAAAGTGGGCGGAGGCGGCGGCAGGTAACGCTTTCCCCACCAGGTGAGCACAGCCCACGCCACGCAGGCCGATACCAGCGCGTTCAGGGTCAGATACACCACCGCCCGCTTCCATTCGAGTTTCATGGTTTCGTTTCAGGCGCTGAAGAAAATAGGCCGCGGCTGACCGCGGATTTTGAAGGGCGCAGAGGAGCGCAAAGATGACGCCGCCGAAGTAACGCGTCGCGCATCCCGCTTCCCGCATCCCGTTTCCTATGTTTTCTGCGGTTTTTCTGTATTGTGCCTCCGTTGCCCAAGCAGCCACGCAGAGGCAAGGCTATTTTATCATGCCCCCCAGAGGCACACCGGGCAGCAGTGCGGGCAGCGCATCGGGCGCGTATTGAGCCACGGTGTCGGTATCCAACGCGTTGGCCTGACAAATGGCGGCATACAGGGCGGCGCTGCCCCGCTGGGTGCGGGATTGCGTTTCCCGATCCAGCGCCCAGAGGCCGAAACGGCGCGTCCACCCCCGATCCCACTCGAAGTTGTCCACCAGGGTCCAGTGCAAATAACCCAGCACCGGCCAGTTGAAATTGAGCGCCCGCCAAATTTGATGGATGTGCTCGCTCAGATAACGCGGCCGCAGCGTGTCCGCGCCGTCTTCCACCCCGTTTTCGGTGACCAGTATGGGCACCCCCAACCGCCGCGCCCAACGGATGCCCTGAAACAACCCCTGCGGCACGTGGGCGATATCCTGGTTTTCGCTCAGCGGCGCATCAGGGGGGAAGCGGCGCTCGGTATAAGCCGGCGGCTGCCGGCGGAAGGCGACCCGGTCTGAGGTGTAATAATTCAAACCGAAGAAATCCAGCGCGGGGCCTAATTTGCGGTCGCGGCGCGTGCCCCAAGGCGTCATCTTACGGCCGAAGGCAGCCGCCAGCGCAAAATAGTGGTTGAACCAGCGGTGCTCCATCCAGGCCAAGAGCACGTCGGGGGGGAACCAGGGACGCGCCGGCCGCATGGGGCGATAATACACCACAATGCCTACCTGGGCCTGGGGCTGCAGGCGGTGGATGGCCTCGTACGCGGCCGCGTGCCCTTGCGCCAGATGTTCGGCTACGGCGAGCGCGGTCGGGAGATCCTGCTTCCCCGGCGGGAAAATGCCTTCCACATAGCCCAACGCGGTGTAGACGTTGGGTTCGTTGATGGTGCACCAGATTTCCACATACGGCTTGAGGGCTTCGACCACCTTGCCGACAAAGGCCACAAAATGCGTTACCGCGTCGGGGTTCTCCCAGCCGCCCATTTCGGCCAGCCACAGGGGGTCGGTAAAATGGTGCAGGGTGACCACAGGCTTCAGGCCGCGCGTCTGCAGACCGCGCGCCATCTGGCGATAGTGCTCCAGCGCGTCTTCGTCCCAGCGGTCGGGGGTGGGCTGAATGCGGCTCCACTCCACCGAAAGGCGGTGCGCGTTTTGGCCGGTTTCTGCGGCGCGGTCGAAATCTTCGCGCCAGCGGCCGCCCCACCAATCACAAGCCCGCCCCGCCTGGTGGCCGTGCAAAATACGGCCTTCCTGCTCCCAGGCGTACCAGGTGTTGTTGGTGTTCTGGCCTTCCACCTGGTGCGCAGCGGTAGCCGTGCCCCACAAAAACCCCGGCGGGAAGACGTAACGCGCCCGTGGCATCGCGTCCTCTCAGCGCACCACTTCGCCCAGCGCGTCCAAGGCGCGGGTCAAGCGGTCGTAGTCGTCGCGGAGCAGGGCAATCAGGTGCCGCGTGGCCCGCAACACCCACTGAGGGTCGCCCTGGTCGCGGTGCGCCTGGCGGGCCTGCTGCACGTGCACGGCCAAAAGTTCGTCGGTGGGCACGTCTTGGGCGCGCAAAATATGGCGGAAGTAGCCCAACCGCCCGGCTGTGGTAAATTCCCGCACCTCCGCGGGGGTGCACAGATACAGGTTGGCCAGGGTGAGGGGGGGGCGCGGGGGCAGCAGGTGGACGATTTGCCCATTTCCTTGCCGGTAGCCCAACGCAAGCACCCGAATTTCTACGGGCAGGTTGCGCTGATGTTGGTCTTGGTGGATGCTCTGGGGCAGGTCGGCGGCAATGGTCAACTGTTTGACCAAATCATCGCCGGGCAGCGCAATGTCGGCGATGATGCCGAAAATTTCGGGGATCACCTCTTCGGCCTGGGCGGCAGCCACCCGCACCAAAGCGCCAAAGGCCAACCCGCTGTTTTGCAGATGCGTCACCCGACAACCGACCAAAAAATCGGTGGCCGACGCCTGCAATACTCGGCCAATAAACTGAGAAGAAGTCGTTGCATTCATCGTCAACCTTACCTTGCTGAAAAAGCACGCGAGCCCTGCTGAGGAAGTTTTAGGGCGCTCCTGGGGGGAAAGCGGAAGCGCACCGAAGCCATCAAGCCCTTTTCGAGATGCCAGGCCGCTAAGCGACGGAAGTGAGCGCGCTCAATCTGTGCCCTCTGTGAAATCTCTATGGGTGTTTTTCTGCGGAATCTGCGTAATCTATGGTCTTTCCTCGCCGAGGCTGAACCGTTACCGAAAATCTTTGAGGCGCTGCTTGGCCGATTTACGGCCTGGGTGCAAGCCGTGAGCCAGCAACTGCTCCTGCAGCCACGCCTCCACGGCCTGGCGGTCTTCGCGGCGCACCACGGCCACCTCGTGGGCGCGGTGCAACACGTAGGGGTAAGCCACTTCGGGCACGCGGCGGCTTTGCCACAGCAGCACGGCATGGAGCACGTCCAGCGCCTCGGGGCGAGCGGCCACGTCTTGCGGAATTTCTACCCGGGCGATGGTGGGGGAATGGGGGTCTGCCGAAGTGTTGAGGTAGAAAAAGTGAAGCGCCAGGCGGTCGCGGTAATCACGGCGAGCCGGGGAGGCTAAGGCAAACACCGCGGAACGCTGCCCCGGCTTGAGCCACTCGCCAAACAGGCTGAGGTCGCTTGTTTCCCGAAAGGCAAAATCGCGGCGCAAAATACGGCGCACGTCGTCGCGCTGCGGCGCGGCCTGCAAATCGGCCAAGGCCAGCATGTGCACCACCAGGTTGGCGCGCGGCTTATCCACGTAACCGGCGCTGACCGCGCCCAAAGTGGTCAGGGTGCGCAAATGGCCGATGTAGGTGTGCAACACCTCGTGAAAGGCGCTCGCGGGGTCTTCATCCGCTCCCCACAACTCCAAGGGGCCGTCGGTAAGGGTGATCAGGTGGGGCTTGGGCGGCAGGTCGGCGTAAAAGTCCTCCCAACCCTGAGGCACAGGCCGTTGCCCTTTCAACACCTGGGCGGCCTCGGCCAGCACCGCGCGCTCGCGCAGGTCGCGGTGCAAGGCAATGTGCAATGCCTGCCGGGAAAGGTCTTCGGGCGACCAAAAGCGGCTGGCGGCGCGGGTGCGGGGGACCACGTCGGAGCCCATCACCACCACCCCTACGTTGACCAGGCCGTAGTAAAGGGCCGCGTGGGGGTTGGGCTCGATTTGCGAGCCGTCGGCAGCCAGCAGCAACGCCTGCGCGACCAGCGCGTCGGCGTCTTGCGGGGGGTCGATGGCCGAGGCCAGGGGCTCCCGAAAAGGCGATGCCGAACGCCAATGGGCAGAAAGCCGACCGGCCTGTTCCACCCGTTCGCGCAGCGCCTCCCCCTGCTGGGCCCAATCTTGCAACAGGGCCAGGGCCCGTTCCCGCTGCTTGTCCTGTTCCTGATAAATCGCCCCGGCCTTACGGGCAAAGGCCACGATTTCTTGGTAGACCTTGCGATAATCTAAAGGCATCTCGTTCACACACAAAAAGATGGGTGAGCCAACGATGACATCAGCGGCTCGGCGTAGCCATCTCTGCTGCCTGCGAGGTTAAGCCACTTGCCGGAAAGCAAACTTTTCTTTCTTCGTATTTTAGTCAATCGTGCAACGTCTCCGGGTCAAAATCCGCCCCGTTCGGCCACATTAGCGTATGCGCCTCCGGGCCGATCTCTGTACGGCAACAGGCTCTGTTGCAAGCGTTCTCAATGCTCCTGCAGTTCCCCTTGGTGCAATTCAGCCTATGCTTCTACCAAAAGGCGTTGACGCTGAGGCAACGCCCCGCCAACCCTTTCCACAGGTTCGATGCTGTATACCGCGGGAGTGCTGAGAATACACATGAAAGCGCGGGCAGTGGTGGGGTTCCCCCGGTTCGGCATACATTCGCACGATAATACCAAAGAAACGAGCAAGTTCCGGCAAGAGGGCCTCCAACAAAAGCACGCCTATCGCACTGAGCGCTTGTAATCTGACAATGATATTGTACCCCACTTCCAACACTTGAAAGACAACAAGTCCAGCCATTGACGAAATTGCCACTCCCGACTAAAATGAGCCCGCTTATTCGCTCAGGGCATCGCCCTGCTACCCCCACCAAAGGGACGAAGGTAGCCTCTGTTGGGGTGAGAGGCGTCCCGAGGAAGGTTACTATGGAGCAAGTTGTTCTCAAAGCCGAACGGCGCACCGTGACCGGCAAACAGGTCAAGCAATTGCGCCGCGCAGGCAAACTGCCCGCCGTGCTTTATGGCAAGCACATCGACCCCGTGCCGCTTACTCTCGATTACCGCTCCGCGGAGAAGGCGCTGCGCGGGTTGTCCACTTCCACGTTAGTGATTTTGGAACTGGAAGGCACCCGCCACACCGCCGTGGTACGTGAGCGCCAGAAAGACTACATCAAAGGCACGCTTTTGCATGTAGACTTCCAGGCCCTTTCGCTCACTGAGAAAATGCGCGCTGAAGTGCCCATTGAGTTGGAAGGCGAAGCCCCCGCGGTCAAGGCCTATGGCGGGGTTTTGGTACAAACGCTGGAATCGGTGGAGATCGAATCCCTGCCCGGCGACATGCCCGAACGCCTGATCGTGAACCTGGGCGCGTTGGCCGAAATCGGCGACAGCATCACCGTGTCCGACCTGGTACTTCCGCCGAACGTCAAAGTGCTGGAAGACCCCGACGAAGCCATCGTGGTGGTTACCGCACCGCGCAGCGAAGAAGAAGTCGAAGCCGCCAGCGGCGCTGCCGAGGTCGAAGCCGAACCCGAAGTCATCGCCAAAGGCAAAGAGGAAGAAGAAGAGGAAGAATAACCCTCTCGCCATAACTTTCTCGCACCGCCCGCCCTCTTGCAAGCAAGGGGGCGGGGTTTTTTAAAGCGGCAATTGCCTCTTTAGGCGGCGGCAAAGGGCTTACCCCGAAGACAGAAGAGGAAAGGGCATACGGCTAAATTTTTTAGATGCGTTTGCCCTGCAAAAAAACAGAGAAAGCATTGACAAACCCGCGGCTCACGCGTATACTTTGCCGCACGGCGAGGTAGCTCAATGGTAGAGCAGGGGACTCATAAGCCCTTGGTTGTGGGTTCAAATCCCTCCCTCGCCACTATCTCTGTGCCCACAGGGGTGCCCCTGTGGGCTTTCGCTTTTAAAGCAACTGGCGCGCGGCGCTTGGCAAAACCGCCCACAGGGGCTAACAACGACCCCTCGACCAGCCTGTGGATAACTCTTGAAAATCTGTGGAAAACCCCAAAAAGTTGGGGAAAACGTGCGATACAGCGCCCCCCTCACACCCTAAATGTGGGACAGATTTTACTCCCGGCCCTTTATTTTCGGGGTGCGATAGCGTCAGGGATAACTTAAGGACAATGGAGGAAAACTTTTCCCCAGCCTATCCACAACAGCAGTGCGGGAACGTCCCCAAAATGTACCGCGCGGCGGTCAGACAGCCCCACATTTCCGCAAAAAACGCGACTTCCGCGGGTTTTCCCACTTTTCCCCAGCCCCTACGACGACAACGACTTAACCTTTTACAAAACAAACTGAAAGATTTTCTCCCCACCCATCCACAAGTCGAAATTCTTAAAACATCTTGCCGCGGGCAGGTATGGTAAAATTAAAGCCACTAAGGGTCTTTGGAGGCTTTTGTGTGAGTGAGCAAACCAACGTTTATGACGCTTCAACCATTCAGGTTTTAGAAGGATTAGAGGCTGTCCGCCGCCGGCCGGGGATGTACGTTGGCGGCACAGACATCAAAGCCTTGCATCATTTGATCTACGAGGTGGTCGATAATTCCATCGACGAGGCTTTGGCCGGCGCTTGCAACCGCATTGATGTCGTCATCCACCCCGATAGCAGCGTGACGGTGCAAGACAACGGCCGCGGCATCCCGGTAGACATCCACCCGCAAACCGGGCGCCCGGCGTTAGAGGTGGTGATGACCACCTTGCACGCGGGCGGCAAATTTGGCGGCGGCGGCTATAAAGTCTCCGGCGGGTTGCACGGCGTGGGGGTTTCCGCGGTCAACGCACTTTCTGAGTGGTGCGAGGTCGAAGTGCGGCGGGAGGGCAAAATTTACCGCCAGCGCTACGAGCGCGGCCGGCCGGTGACGCCGGTGGAGGCTATCGGTAAAGCCGCCAAAGGGGAGACCGGCACCCGCACCACGTTCAAATTCGACCGCAGCATTTTCAAAGGCAACATTGATTACAAATTCGAAACCCTGGTGCAGCGGTTCCGCGAAATGGCCTTTGTCACTCGTGGGGTGACCATCCATTTCCGTGACGAGCGCAGCGACCGGGAGATGACGTTCTATTTCGAGGGCGGCATCCGCTCTTTCGTTCGCTATCTCAACCGCTCCCGCCAGGCGTTGCACCCGGTGGTGCACGCCGAAAAAGAAATCGAGCACGTTTTTATCGAATTCGCACTGCAATACACCGATGCGTTCACCGAGTCGGTGTATGCCTTCGCCAACACCATCAACACCATTGACGGCGGCACCCACCTCACCGGTATGCGCTCGGCCATTACCCGCACCCTCAACGACTACGCGCGCAAAGCCGGGCTGCTCAAAGATTCGGACCCCAACTTCACCGGCGACGACACCCGTGAAGGCCTGACCGCGATCATCAGCATCAAGCACCCTGACCCTCAATTCGAAAGCCAGACCAAAGTCAAACTGATGAACCCCGAGGTGCAAACATTCGCTACGCAAGTCGTAGGCGAAGCGTTGAGCACCTTTTTGGAGGAGCACCCCGCCGCGGCCAAGGCCATCATTCAAAAATGCCTCACTTCTGCCCGGGCGCGGGCCGCAGCGCGCAAAGCGCGCGACTTGGTCATCCGCAAATCCGCGTTAGAAAGCCTCACCCTGCCCGGCAAACTGGCCGACTGCTCTGAGCGCGACCCCAGCAAAGCCGAACTCTACATCGTCGAGGGGGAATCGGCCGGCGGTTCCGCCAAACAGGGGCGCGACCGCCACATGCAGGCCATTTTGCCCCTGCGGGGCAAAATCCTGAACACCGAACGCGCCCGTTTAGACAAAATCCTTTCCAACAAAGAAATCAAAGCCTTAATTTCGGCCTTGGGCACTGGCATTGGGGAAGATTTCACCCTGGATAATTTGCGCTATGGCCGCGTCATCATCATGACCGACGCAGACGTCGACGGCAGTCACATCCGCACCCTGCTGCTGACCTTTTTCTTCCGCTACATGACGCCCCTCATTGAACACGGTCACCTTTACATTGCCCAGCCGCCGTTGTATCGCATCGCTTATAAAAACCAGGTGCGCTACGCGTACACCGAAGCCGACCGCGAACGCATCTTGAGCGAAATCGGCAACGGCACTAAAGTGCACATCCAACGCTACAAAGGTCTGGGTGAAATGAACCCGCAGCAACTCTGGGAAACGACCATGGACCCCCAGACCCGCACTCTGCTTCAGGTGACCATTGAAGATGCAGCAGAAGCCGACCGCGTCTTTTCCATGCTGATGGGGAGCGAAGTGCCCCCGCGGCGGCGGTTCATTCAAACCCACGCTCGCGAAGTACGCAATTTGGATATCTAAAGCGGGTTTTTATGGCGCTTCAACGGGGCGACCTGTTGCATGGTCGCTATCGCATTATAGAGATTTTAGGCAAAGGCGGCATGGGGGCAATCTATCACGCCGTAGATACCACGTTGGAAATCGAAGTGGTGATCAAAGAGAACCTTTTTGCTTCGGAAGAGTACTCCGAGCAGTTCCAACGTGAGGCGCGGTTGCTGGCCACTTTGCGCCACCCCAATCTGCCGCGGGTCACCGATTATTTCGTTGAAGAAGGCTCACGGCAATACCTGGTGATGGACTACATCGAGGGGGAAGACCTCAAAACTCGGCTGGAACGGGAAGGTAAATTGCCCGTAGCCGAAGCAGTGATTATCGCTTTAGCCCTTTGCGACGCCCTGGAATACTTGCACAGCCGGGAACCCCCGGTTATTCACCGCGATATCAAGCCGGCCAATGTGCGCATTTCGCCAGAAGGGCGAGTGTATTTAGTTGATTTTGGCCTGGCAAAAATTGGCGGCGGCGATCAGCGCACGGTAACCGGTGCGCAGGCCGTGACGCCGGGCTTTTCGCCGCCTGAGCAATACGGCACAGCGCATACCGACCCCCGTTCCGATATTTATAGCCTGGGGGCGACCCTCTACAACGCGCTGAGCGGGCAGATACCGCCCGATGCGTTTGAGCGGGTGTTAGAGCGGGCGGAACTTCAGTCTTTAGATGTGCTTAACCCTGAAGTGCCTCCCCCGCTTTCTGATGCCATTGTGCGCGCTATGGCGTTAGAGCCAGCCGATCGTTACCCGACGGTTTCAGCGTTCAAAGAAGCGCTTTTGGCTTTGGGCATTACGTTGCCCCATGAAGAAGAAATGCAAGAGGGGTGGGCTATTTCGCCGCCTCCGCCCACTGCACCGGCGTGGCGCAGCAACGCGTCCGCTCCTCCCCGAACCCTGAAAGGCACACTGCCACCAGAGGAAGCCGCCCTTTCCCGCTCCCGTCGTGGCTGGCGGATCGCGCTGTGGCTGGCGCTGATTGTGGCCGTGCTCTTTGGCTGGTATCGCCTTAACCCGGCTTCGTTGCGACTCGCTGCCGCCTCCGGCTGGCGTGAGGGGGAGCGCGCCCTGGCGAGGCTGGGCGTGCCCTTTGGGGGCGTTTCGGCGCATGCCCCCACGCCTACGGTTATGTTTACGGCTGCCCCCGCAGCCACTGTCGGCGTTTCCCCTTCGCCCGTTCCTTTGCCAACACCTTCTTTATCTCCTTCTCCTTCTCCTTCTCCTTCTCCTTCTCCTTCTGCAGCCCCTACTGCAGCCCGAACGCCTCCCCGGCCTACGTCGACAACGGCTGCTGGGGCGCCTGTCCCCACGCCTATGGGCGGCGCCGCACACATCGCCTACGCGACCCTTGGCCGCATCGAAGCCCAAATTTGGCTCATCGCTGTCGGGGGCTCACATGCCCGCCAACTCACCACTCGGCCAGGCGGCGCCTGCCAACCTGCCTGGGCGCCTGACGGCCGGCGCCTGGCTTTTATCGCCCCTTGTCGCGAAAACAAGCCGACTTACCCCAACGCCCAAATTTATTGGCTTGACCTGGCAACTCAAAAAATTTCTGAACTCACCCCGCCCGAATGGGGCGGGTTCGACCCCGCGATTTCACCTGATGGCCACTGGCTGGCTTTTACCAGCATTCGCACCGGCAGCCCGCGGGTTTATCTTTTTGATCTCAAAAAACACCACGTCCGCCCCCTGTGGGCGCAGCCGCCGCCCAATTTGCCCGCTTCTTTTGCCCAGCCCGCGTGGTCACCCGACGGTCGTTATTTGGCCTTTGTAGACAGAACCACCAGCCGTGTTTGGATTGCCCCCTTTGACCCCAAAAAAGGCACGTTTGGCGCGCCGTTCGCTTTTTCCCGCAGTGGCAACCGGGTCAACGCTCACCCTGTATGGGCCGGCAACGGCCGTCTGTTGGTGTATGCCCAGACCGATCACGGTAGCCTGCCTTATCTGGTAAAGGCGCCGTTAGACCAAAACGGCCTGCAGGAAATCCCCATCCGCGCCGTGGGGATGGCCATGCGCGAACCCTCGGTTTCACCCGACGGCCGCATGTTGGCCGTGGAAGGCTGGAAAGGGTCCAACCACGATATTTACGTCATCTCCATAGATGGCACCCATTTGCAGCGGGTCTTCCATTCCCCTGCACAGGATTTCGACCCTGCCTGGCAGCCTTCCCCTCCTCCCTGACCGCCTCATGCGCTTTCTCATTGCCGGTTTAGGCTCTATTGGGCGCAGACACCTGCGCAACTTGTTGGCCTTGGGGCAGAAAGACATCGTGCTTTACCGCACAGGGCGCAGCACGTTGCCCGACGATGAGTTGGAGCGCTTCCCCGTGGCCACCGACCTGGCCGAAGCGCTGCGTCGCTTTCGCCCCACCGCGGTCATCGTGGCCAACCCCACCGCGCTGCACCTGGAAGTGGCCGTGCCCGCGGCCCGGGCCGGCTGTCACCTGCTGTTGGAAAAGCCCATCGCCGCCGACCTGCGCGAAGTCCCGCTGTTGCAAAGCGCGGTGGAAGCGGGCCGCGCCCGGGTGCTGGTCGGATTTCAATTCCGGTTCCATCCTACTTTGCAAAAAGTCAAACAGTGGCTGCGCCAGGGGCAGATTGGCCGGGTGCATTTCATCCGCGCCCATTGGGGCGAATACCTCCCCGATTGGCACCCCTGGGAAGACTATCGCCAAAGTTACGCCGCCCGCGCCGATTTGGGCGGTGGCGTGGTGCGCACCCTTTGCCATCCCCTGGATTACGTGCGCGACCTGTTGGGCGAGGCCCAGGTGGCTTGGGCTTTTACCGCCCACCTGAGTGCGCTGGAATTGCAGGGCGTGGAAGACACCGCGGAAATCGGCTTGCGGTTTGCTTCGGGCGCGGCGGGGAGCGTTCACCTGAATTATCATCAGCGCCCCCCAGCCCATTTTTTGGAAGTGTTGGGCAGCGAAGGCACCATCCGTTGGGCCTACGAAAGCGGCGTAGCCCGCCTCTTAGCCCCCGACCGCTCGGTGGTGCAAACCGCGGCGTTGCCCCCCGGCTGGGAACGCAATCAGATGTTTTTGGATGAGATGCGGCATTTTTTGGCCGTGGTCCAGGGCCGCGAAGCGCCCCGCTGCTCCCTGCACGACGGCATCCGTGCCCTTACCCTGACCATCGACGCGCTGCGCCTGGCGCAGGGGCTTGCTCCTGCGCACGGAGGGGCTGAAGGATTGGGGTAAAGGGGGGCCTGGTTGCTCGGTTACTTGGCTGCTCGGGGGATGTAAATTCCCACCACCCGGTTTTGTGGCCGCAGGTACTGTTGCGCCACGCGCTGCACCTCTGATGGGGTGACCTGGGCCAGGCGGGTCAGGAATTCCGCATACCACGCATAATCGGCAAACATGGCGCTGTAGCCCAGCCAAAAAGCCTGGTTGGAGATGCTCTCGCTGCCATAGGCAAAGAGGGCGCGGGCTTGTTTGAGCGCGCGGTGCAGTTCTTCGGCGGTGGGCGGTGCGTCTTGCAGGCGGGCGATTTCCGCATCCAACGCCTGCAGGGTTGCTTCCGCGGCTTTGCCGGGGTAGACGATGGTGTGCAAGGTGTAAAGATACGGGTCGATGGTGGGATGCAGCACCCCACCCACGCTGACCGCGTGGTGGGCGTCTACAAGCGCCCGGTAGAGGCGAGAGGTCTTGTTCGTCAGGCCGCCGCCAAAGAGGTTGAGGTTGGTGGGGCCGGCCAGCAGGCTATCCAACGCCAGCAGGGGGAAGAAGTCGTCGTCGATGGCGCGGGGTGCGTGGTAGGCCACTTGCAGGAAGGTGGTGTCCCCCGGCCCTTCGACGATGACCCGCCGCTCGCCGCGTTGGGGCGGCTCGGGCCGGGCGCGGCGCGGGGGCTCCGCGCCTGGGGCAAGGCCGCCGTAGGCTTCTCGCACCCGTTGCAGCATGGCCTCGGCCTGAAAGTCGCCGGCCATGGCCAGCACCGCGTTGTTGGGGATGTAGTAGGTGCGGTAGTGGCGGTAAAGGTCGTCCCGGGTCATGGTTTGCAGGTCGGCCAGGTCGCCGATGACTTCGTGGTGGTAGGGATGCACCCGAAACGCGGCCGCCTGCACCTCTTCGGCCAGCAGAAAGGTGGGCTCGTTTTCGTTGCCCTGGCGCTCTGAAATGACCACTGTGCGCTCTGAGGCCACCTCTTCGGGGGCAAAAGCGCTGTTGACCATGCGGTCGCTTTCCAGATCCAAAGCCAGTTGAGCCTGCTCGGCGGGCAGGGTTTCGTAGTACGTGGTCCAATCCAGGTACGTAAAGGCGTTCCACGTGCCGCCGGTGCGCGAGATGGCCTTGTCGAGCACGCCCGCGGGGAAGCGGGGCGTGCCCTTGAACTGCATGTGTTCCACCCAGTGCGAGATGCCGGTGATGCCGGGGATTTCGTCGCGCGAGCCGACACGATACCACACCCAGTGGCTGATGATGGGCGCGGTGTGCATTTCTTTGAGCAAGACGGTGAGGCCGTTTTCCAAACGGGTGATCAAAGGCTCAGCGGGCATGGCGCCTCCTGAAGGTGAGATCGCCGCGCGGCGCGGCTCGGCCTCATTATACCTGCTGGCAGGGTATAATGGGAGCAACGCGCCCGCGGCGCGGGGAGGCGAATGCCCCTTTCCCCCGGCATTACTGAAAGAACGACGGAGCAGCGATGAAACGAGGCTGGTTTATCACCTTTGAAGGCCCCGAAGGCAGCGGCAAGACTACCCAGGCGCGGCGTTTAGTGCAAGCCCTGCAGGAGCAAGGCTATCGGGTGGTGTTGACCCGTGAGCCCGGCGGCACGCCCATCGGCGACCAAATTCGGCAGGTGCTGCTGGATCACCACAACCAACGGATGCACCCGCGCACCGAGGGTTTGCTTTTTCAGGCTTCGCGGGCGCAGCACGTGGCCGAGGTGATTTGCCCCAAGTTGGAGGCCGGGTTTGTGGTAGTGTGCGACCGTTTCGCGGATTCGACGTTGGCCTACCAGGGCTTTGGCCGCCGCGAAAACCTGGAAGAGTTGCGGCGCTTGATTGCTTACGCGACCTGGGGGTTGGCGCCTCACCTCACCTTTTTGTTAGACGTTCCCCCAGAAACTGGCCTGCGCCGTCGTCACGGGGCACAACCGTTGCCCGGTGAGGAATGGAACCGCCTGGATGCGGAGCGACTGGCGTTTCATCGGGCGGTGCGAGAGGGCTATCGCGCCTTGGCGCAAGCCGAGCCGAGCCGTTGGGTGGTGTTGGACGGGGAGCGGCCCATAGACGAGTTACAACGGCGCATTTTAGAGGTAGTAGCAACGCGCCTGCAGAGCGACGCGCCGCCGACGGCTTGTTCGCGGGTGCGCTGGACGTAGCGGGGGCAGCCTTCCCCAAAAATGGGCGGCGAAGGGCGCCGGGCTTAGCCGTTTTGTTGCTTGAGCACGGCCAATACCTGGCCTAACGTGTCGAGATTGTCCACCAAGGTGTAAATGCTGCCCACCACCATGGGGTTCATTTGCGCCTGGGGACGGGGCAGGCGGGAATCGTTGAGGTAGCCCACGATGGGGCCCCGGCCCTGCGCGTAAAAGTAGCCCATTTCCCAAGCGGTGCCGGAATCGACATCCGCGCCGTTGAGCACGGCCACCACCAGGTCGGCGGCGCGCAATTGGGCTAAATCTTGCTCGAAAAAGGGGCGCGAATCGCCCTCGCGGTCGAAGAGTCCCGCGTCGCGGTGGGGCAGGTAGGTTTCGAAGCCCTGCTCGCGGCAGACCGCGTCGATACGTTCCAGCAGCCAGCGTTGGGCTTCGGTAAACAAAGGGCCAGCAATGTAGATTTTAGCCATACCAACCTCCTTGGTTGTCAGGTGAGAAAAGGGTTCCCCTGCCTTTCTGCGCCCACGGTGGTCGCGGGGCCGTGGCCTGGGAAGATGCGGGTTGCGTCGGGCAAGGTCAGCACCTGGGTGTGGATGCTTTCTAACAGCGCCTGATGGTCGCCGCCCGGCAGGTCGGTGCGGCCCACGCTGCCGCGGAAGATCAAATCCCCGGCAAACAGCGCGCCGGCTTCGGGGCAATAAAACACCACGTGGCCGGGCGTATGCCCCGGCGTATGGCGCACCTCGCAAGCGTGCTCGCCGATTTGCAAAGTGTCGCCGTGGTAAAAGCCGAGGTCTGGGGCTGGGCCGGGGTCTTCGATGTCCAGGCCAAACCAATCCGCTCCGCCTTTGGCCTGCCAGAGCCAGCAATCGTGGGGGTGCAGCCCCACCGGCGGAGGCGGTTGCACCGCCCGCAGCACCCCGGCGACGCCGCCTAAGTGGTCGAAGTGGGCGTGGGTGAGCCAAATGGTCGTCAGCCGCCAGGCGTGGGCGCGCAGCGCCTGCACCAGGCGGGGGGCTTCGGCGCCGGGGTCGATGAGCACGGCTTCGCCGCTGGCCGGGTCGGCCAGCAAATAGGCGTTGGTAGCCACCGGGCCGACGGTAAAAGAAAGAATCTGCAAAGGCATGGTTTTTCGCCGCGCAGTCGCTAAAAGTCGCCAAGGGCAGCAAGAGGGGCCCCACCAGGCAATAAGGCAACCAAGCAACCAAGTCACCAAGTCACCAGAGCCCTCCTTCCCTCCTGCCCCTCAGCCCTGCCCCGGTGATGGGGACGGCTTTTCTCCCTCCGGCGGCGGGGCTTCCGCGTCGGCGGGGGCTTCGGCCACCACATACAGGGGGCGGCCTTTGGCCTCGTCGTACAGCCGGCCCACGTATTCGCCCAAAATGCCCAACGAAATCAGTTGCACGCCGCCCAAAAAGAGCACCGCGAGCAGGGTGCTGGCCTGGCCGTAAAAGGCTTGCGAGCCGGTCAGCCGCAAAATCACCACCACCGGGATGGCCACAATGGCCAGCCCCGCGGAAGCAAACCCCATGTAGGTGGCCAGTTGCAGCGGCAGGTACGAAAACCCGGTAATCGCATCTAACGCAAACTTGACCATCTTTTTGAGGGGATATTTGGTCTCCCCGGCAAAGCGCGGGGCTCGCTTGTAGGGCACCCCGATTTGCCGAAAGCCCACCCACGAGACCATGCCGCGGATGAAGCGGTGGTGTTCGGGCATCTGGCGCAACACGTCGACCACTTTGCGGTCCATCAGGCGGAAATCGCCGGTATCCAGGGGAATTTTGACGTCGGTGATGCGGTAAATCAGGCGGTAGAAGAGCGCGGCCGTGGCTTTTTTGAACCACGTTTCGCCCTCGCGCTCGGCGCGCACCGCGTAGACCACCTGGTAGCCGGCGCGCCATTGGGCCACCAAATCGGGGATCACCTCGGGCGGGTCTTGCAAATCGGCGTCGATGAGGATGACCGCGTCCCCGCGGGCGTAATCCATGCCCGCGGTCACCGCGATCTGGTGCCCGAAATTGCGGGCGAAGATGACCGGGCGCACGTGCTCCGGGTCCTGTTCCCGCAGTTGGCGCATCAATTCGGTGGAGCCGTCGGTGGAGCCGTCGTCTACCAGCACCAGTTCCCACGGCTCGCCCAGGCCCTCCATCACGGCTTTGACCCGCCGATAGAGTTCGGGCAGGTTGTCGCGCTCGTTGTAAATGGGGGCGACCACGGAAAAAACAGGGTGAGGTCGAGGGGTCATCATCACCTTCCTTGTGAGCCGGAGGGCGTCTACGTCCCCCAGTCGCGCAGGTAGAGGAAATCGTAGCCCACGGTGCGGTTGGAAAGTTTGGCAATGGGCGGCAGCAGGCGCTTGAAGTGATTGCGCCGCATCCGCTGCACCACGGCCTGCACAAAACCTTCGTCGAAGCCTTCTTCTACGCATTCCTGCGGCGTGTAGCGGCGGTCGACCAGCAGGTAGAGCAGACGGTCCGCTTCCCGGTAGGAAAAGCCGAGTTCCTGCTCGTCGGTCTGCCCCTGCCACAGGTCGGCGGTGGGGGCCTTGTGCACGATGACGTCGGGCACCCCCATGGCTGCGGCCAATTGCCACACCTGGGTTTTGTAGAGATCGCCGATGGGGTTGAGCGCGTAGGCCGAGTCGCCGTAGAGGGTGGAATAGCCCAACAGAATTTCGGTCTTGTTGCTGGTGCCCACCACCAGCCCGCCGAACGCGGCCGATTGGTCGTAAAGCACCATCATGCGGGCGCGAGCCATCATGTTGCCGCGGCGCCGCTTGTCCATCTCGGGGAAGCGGGCGAAATACGGCTCCACCATGTCGGTGATGTCCACGGTCAGCGCCTGCGCCCCGGTGGCTTCGATCACCAGTTGGGCGTGTTCCAGCGATTCCTGAGAGGAGGTGCGGTAGGGCATTCGCACGGCCAAGACGTGGTCGGGGCCCAGGGCTTCGGCGGCCAAAAAGCAGGAAAGCGCGGAGTCCACCCCGCCCGAAAGGCCGATCACCGCCCGCTGCAACCCCACCCGCCGAATTTCGCTGCGGATGAAGTCGGTCAGGATGCGCCGCGCCAGCGCGGTGTCGATGGTCAAGTCAATGGGGGGCATTAGAGATTTCCTTTCCACATCGGCGGAATCTGCGCAATCTGCGGTTTCTCGTGCGTGTTTGCGCGGTCACCGGCGGCGGGGGAAAGGGGGCCGTGGGCTTTATCTCAGGCGATTGGGTTGAGCGAGAATGCGCGCCAGTTCCCGTTGCACCAGCGCGGTGCGTTCGTCGCGCAGCAGGGGCAGGCGGGCGCGCACCCGGTGCAATTCCCGCAGGTCGACTTCCTGCAGGAGCAAAGTTTCCTCATCGTAAGGCGCCTGGGCCAACAGGTCGCCTGCGGGGTCGAACAGGGTGCTGCCGCCCCAGAAGTGCAGGCCGTCTTCGAACCCGACGCGGTTGGCGTGGGCGACGAAAACGGTAAACAGGCTGGCGTAAGCCCGGTTGATGTGTTCCACCCAGCGGGCGGATTCCAACTGGGGGGCGGCGCTGAGGCCGCGGCCGGGCGAGGCCGAGGTCAAAAGCAGGGCCTCGGCGCCATCCAGCCAGAGCAGGTAAGGGGGCGAGGCGTGCCAAAAATCTTCGCAAATCAGCATCCCCAGGCGGCCAAAGCGGGTGTCGAAGGCCCGCACCTCATCGCCCCAGGCAAAGAAGCGGCCTTCGTCGAACAGGCCATAGGTGGGCAGGTAGACCTTGCGGTGCACGTGCACCACCTCCCCTTGGGAAAGGTAAGCCGCCGCGATGTAAAATCGATGCCTTGGCCCCTCTTCGACGAAGCCCACCACCAGATCCAAAGCCCGGCTGGCCGCGAGCAAAGGGGCAAACAGCGGGTCGTCGGCCACGGGGCGATGGGCGACTTCGGGCGCCAGGTCTTGCAGCACGTAGCCGGTCAGCGAAAGTTCGGGGAAGACGAGCAGGTCGCTTCCGGCCGCTTGTGCCTCCCGGATGTAAGCCAGGTGCTTTTCCAGATTGGCTTCGGGGACGCCCAGGCGGGTGTTGATTTGCGCCAGGGCGAGGGTGAATTTGCGCATGGCGTCCTCGGTTAGAGGCGGTGATTTGGGGTGGGGGTATCATACCATGACGCAGGCAGAAAACCACAGGTAACTGTTCAGCCTTGGCAAGAAGAAACCACAGATTACGCAGAAAGACATCCACAGAGATTTCACAGATGAGCACAGATTGGGCGAAAAACCTGGTTGACTGACAAAACTTTGTCCCGTGGTGTGATTGCTCAACACAACATCAATCGCGCACCCGCTCGTTGTTTCTTTGGCCGATAATCTCATCGCGTCAGGCCAAGGCTTCTTGAAAACCTTGCTTTTCATGCCCTCTCCTCTCCCCCCAAGCCGCCTGCGGCGGCTTTCCCCCCTCCCCTCTCCCGCTGCTGCGGGAGAGGGGAGGGGGGAATAAAAGGGGGG
>JALUDX010000032.1:0-4395 GCA_027053355.1 Anaerolineales bacterium
AATTTGCCAACGCCGAGGGCCGCAAGGGCGGCGAATTTTACACCCCCGCCTCGGTGGTCAAACTGCTGGTGGAAATGATAGAACCCTTCCAGGGGCGCGTCTACGACCCCTGCGCCGGTTCCGGCGGTATGTTCGTCCAATCGGTGCGCTTTGTGGAAGCCCACGCCACGGGCAACGGCAACGGCGGGCGCGCCCGTAGCCGCATCAGCATCTACGGCCAGGAACTCAACTACACCACCTGGCGGCTGGCAAAGATGAACCTCGCCATCCGCGGCGTGGATGCTAAAATCGAACAGGGCGACACCTTCCTCAACGACCGCTTCCCCGACCTCAAAGCCGACTACATCCTCGCCAACCCGCCCTTCAACATGAAAGGCTGGGGGCGTGACCGTCTGCAGAACGACCAACGCTGGCAGTTTGGCCTGCCGCCCGCCCGCAACGCCAACTTCGCCTGGGTGCAGCACATCATCCACCACCTCGCCCCTACCGGCTACGCGGGCTTCGTGCTGGCCAACGGCTCCCTCTCTTCCCAGCAGTCAGGGGAAGGCGAAATCCGCAAAAACATCGTGGAAGCCAACCTGGTGGACGCCATCGTCGCGCTGCCCGATAAACTTTTCTACACCACCCAGATCCCGGCGGCGCTGTGGTTTTTGGCGCGCGACAAAAGCGGCCGCCCGCCCCGCGGCCAAAAGAACCCCCTGCGCGACCGCCGCGGCGAAGTGCTTTTCATTGACGCCCGCCGCATGGGCCGCATGGTGGATCGCACCCATCGCGAATTGACCGACGAAGACATCGCCGAAATCGCCCGCACCTACCACGCCTGGCGGGGCGAAGTAGGGGCGGACGGCCGTCCGCCCGAATATCAGGACATCCCCGGCTTTTGCAAAAGTGTGCCGTTGGAAGAAATCCGCAAACACAACCACATCCTCACCCCCGGCCGCTACGTGGGCGTGCCGCCGCAGGAGGAAGACGACGAACCCTTTGAAGAGAAAATGGCGCGCCTGGTAGCCGAGTTGAAAGCCCAGCAGGAAGAAGCCCGGCGGCTGGATGAGATGATCTGGCGAAACCTGGAAGCGTTGGGGTATGGCCGCGGTATTATTAAGCGATAGTGCTGTTTTGCTTAATAACAAAATCTCTTATTCAGCGTTCGTTGAATAAGAGATACAGGAAGAAATCTACAGGGAAAAAACGATGAAGCGAGGTATTACGGGCGAATATCGGATAACAGTTGTGGGCGGGGAAACCGTGCAGGCTTTCATCCCCAAACCGTTGCCACCGCAACCACCGTTGGAGTTCACGCCCAGGCGTCAACGGCTCTTGGAACGCGCAACCTTAGCCCTGGGCCGCCTGGACAGCATCAGCCTGCTTTTGCCCGACCCCGACATTTTCCTCTACGCTTACGTCCGGCGGGAAGCCCTGCTTTCTTCACAAATTGAGGGAACGCAATCGTCCCTCTCGGATTTGTTGCTTTTTGAACTTGAGGAAGCGCCAGGGGCTCCGATGGACGATGTGGTAGAGGTTTCTAACTATGTCGCTGCCCTGGAGCATGGACTGCAACGCCTGGCAGGGGGATTTCCCCTCTCCAATCGGTTGATCCGCGAAATGCACGCCATCCTGCTTTCGCGAGGGCGCGGCAGTCGGAAAACGCCGGGGGCGTTCCGCCGCACGCAAAACTGGATTGGCGGCACCCGCCCCGGCAACGCCCACTTCGTGCCCCCGCCGCCGGATGAAGTCCCGCGGTGCATGGCCGACCTGGAACGCTTCCTCAACGGAGAAAACGCGCCCTACCCCACCCTGGTCAACGTGGCTCTGGCCCATGTGCAGTTCGAGACCATCCATCCCTTCCTGGACGGCAACGGCCGGATGGGGCGTCTGCTCATTGCGTTTATGTTGCACCACGCAGGCGCATTACAGCGCCCTCTGCTCTACCTGAGCCTCTATTTCAAGCAGCACCGGGAGGCGTATTACCGTTTGCTCGACCTTGTGCGCCGCGAAGGGAACTGGGAAGCCTGGTTGGATTTCTTCCTGGAAGGCGTAGAGCAAACTGCTCAAAACGCAGTAGAGACGGCCCAACGGCTGGTAAGGCTGTTCCAGGAAGACGCCCGCAAAATCCGCCAGGCCGGGCGCAGGGCAAACACGGCTTCGCGCGTGTTTGATGCTTTGTGTGAGCGCCCTATTTTGACCCTCAACGAAGCCAAACGGCGCACAGGGCTGAGTTTCCCCGGCGCTACCACGGGCATGGAAATCCTGGTGGCCTCAGGTATCGCCCGGGAAATCACCGGCAAAAAGCGCAACCGCATCTTTGCCTACGACCGCTACCTCGCCATCCTAAGCGAGGGGACGGAGCCGTTGTAAGGCGAGAAAATGAGGTGCCATTATGGAGCGAACCGTCCATAAAGGGGCAAAGTTTGTGCTGGCAGAGGGTAAACGATGAGTCAATGGATACGGCTACGTCTGGGCGATGTTTGCACAAAGATTGGCAGCGGTGCCACGCCGCGTGGAGGGAGCAAAGTTTATTTGGAAGAGGGGGAAGTAGCCCTCATCCGAAGCCAGAATGTGTACAATGATGGATTTCGACGAGAAGGTCTGGTTTTCATTTCCCAAGAGCACGCTGATGAACTGCAAAATGTTGAAGTTCAACCTAACGAGGTGCTATTGAACATTACAGGGGATTCTGTGGCGCGTTGCTGTCAAGTTCCTCCTGACGTCTTGCCCGCGCGCGTTAATCAACATGTAGCCATCATTCGCCCCGACCCTGCCAAACTGGATCCACGATTTTTACGATATGCGCTTATTTCACCGCAAATGCAAGCCCAATTGCTCTCATGGGCTCGCTCAGGTGGGACACGCAACGCGCTCACTAAAGGCATGATCGAAGCATTAGAGATTGACGCCCCCTCTGAAGTAAGGGAACAACGCGCCATCGCCCACATCCTCGGCACCTTGGACGACAAAATCGAACTCCTGCGGCGGATGAGCGAGACGCTGGAAGAGACGGCCCGCGCCTTCTTCAAAGCCTGGTTCGTGGACTTCGTGCCCGTGCGCGCCAAAATGGAAGGGCGCTGGCAGCGCGGCCAATCCCTCCCCGGCCTGCCCGCCCACCTCTACGACCTCTTCCCCGACCGCCTCGTGCCTTCGGAATTGGGGGAGATACCGGAGGGGTGGAGGGTAGGGACGCTTGGAGAGATTTCTCACAAACCCCAATATGGGTATACTGCATCTGCACAGGAAAAGCCCATTGGCCCTAAATTCCTGCGAATTAAAGACATCAACAAATTACCATGGATCGAGTGGGAGTCGGTACCCTATTGTGAAATTCCGAAAGAGAAGATTGCCCAATACCGTGTGCATGTCGGCGATGTGCTTATTGCGCGAATGGCTGACCCAGGGCATGGTGTAGTGATAGAAGAAGAAATGGGCGCAGTTTTTGCCTCCTACCTCATTCGTTTTCGCTTGAGAGACTTAGCTTATATGCGATATATCCAATATTGGTTGCGTTCCAATTCTTACTGGAGACTGGTTAAAGGTAGGCTGACCGGAACAACACGCGCCAGTTTAAACGCGCGAGTAATTGCCACATTCCCTCTGATAATTCCCGACAGAAGCACAGTGATCGCATTTAGCGAAGTGGCCGGTTCCCTGAGACAACAGATTATCAGGAACGTAAATGAATCCCGCACCCTCACCGCCTTGCGCGATGCGTTGTTACCCAAACTCATCCGCGGCGAAATACGCGTCCCAGAAGCCGCAAAAATCGTGGAGCAAGCCGCCACATGACCCCTGCAAGCCCCCGCCGCCGTTCCATCCGCCTGAAAGACTACGACTACGCCCAACCCGGCGCGTACTTCATCACCATCGTCACGCACCACCGGGAGATGCTGTTCGGCCGGGTGGTGGATGGCGAAATGGCGTTGAACGCTTACGGCGAAATCGTACGCGAAGAATGGTTCCGTTCCGCCGAAATCCGCGCCGAAATAGAATTGTTCCCCGACGAATTCGTAGTCATGCCCAACCACATCCACGGCATTGTGTGGATTGTGGAAACGGGCCCCGTAGGGGCGACCGGCCGGTCGCCCCTACCACCCCATGACCAACCACCACGCGGCCCGACGCCGCGTTCGTTGGGGTCGTTCATCGCCGGGTTCAAATCCGCCGTCACCAAACGGATCAACGCCCTGCGGAACACGCCCGGCGCGCCCGTGTGGCAACGCAACTACTACGAACACATCATCCGCACCGAACGCGCCTTAGACGCCATCCGCCGCTACATCGCCGCCAACCCGCTGCGCTGGCACCTTGACCGCTACAACCCCGCCGCCACCGGCACCGACCCCATGGCCCGCGACCTCTGGCGCCTGCTGAAAACCGCCCCGCCGCCGCGGAAAAAACCGTAGG
>JALUDX010000032.1:4495-18585 GCA_027053355.1 Anaerolineales bacterium
ACCAACCACCTCGCGGCCCGACGCCGCGGAAAAACCGTAAGGGCGCACGGCCATGCGCCCCTACAATGACAACGCCCGCCGCGTTCAATCGCCGCCAACCCGCTGCGCTGGCACCTTGACCGCTACAACCCCGCCGCCACCGGCACCGACCCCATGGCCCGCGACCTCTGGCGCCTGCTGAAAACCGCCCCGCCGCCGCGGAAAAAACCGTAGGGGCGACCGGCCGGTCGCCCCTACAGCCCCATGACCAACCACCTCGCGGCCCGACGCCGCGGAAAAACCGTAAGGGCGCACGGCCATGCGCCCCTACAATGACAACGCCCGCCGCGTTCAATCGCCGCCAACCCGCTGCGCTGGCACCTTGACCGCTACACCCCTGCCGCCACAGGCACCGACCCCATGGCCCGCGACCTCTGGCGCCTGCTGAAAACCGCCCCGCCGCCGCAGGAAAAACCGTAGGGGCGACCGGCCATGCTGTAGGGGCGACCGGCCGGTCGCCCCTACAACGCCGTGCCCCTGCGACGAAGGAGAACACCCTATGCCCCGCTTCACCGAATCCGAAGCCGAAGAAGCCGCCCTCGCCTGGCTCGAAACCGCGGGCTGGGCCGTCGCCCACGGGCCCGACATCGCGCCCGGCCAACCCTTCGCCGAGCGGGAAGACTACCGCGACGTCATCCTCAAAGACCGCCTGCGCGACGCCTTAGTCCGCCTCAACCCCGACCTGCCCGCCGAGGCCCTGGACGACGCCTTCCGCCGCCTCAACAACCCGCCGGGCGCCAACCTGGAAGCCCGCAACCGCGCCTTCCACCGCATGTTGGTGGATGGCGTCAGCGTGGAATACCGCCGCCCCGACGGCACCATCAAGGGCGGCCTCGCCCGCGTGCTGGACTTTGACTCCCCCCTCAACAACGACTTCCTGGCCGTCAACCAGTTCACCGTCACCGAAGCGGCAGCCTCCGGCCCCGCTTCCACGCGCCGCCCCGACATCGTGCTCTTCGTCAACGGCCTGCCGCTGGTCATCATAGAACTGAAAAACCCTGCCGACGAAGGCGCCGACATCTGGACGGCCTACAAACAACTCCAGACCTACAAAGCGGAACTGCCCACCCTCTTCGCCCACCACGAACTGCTGGTGATTTCCGACGGGCTGGAAGCCCGCATGGGCACCTTCACCGCGGGGAAGGAATGGTTCAAGCCCTGGCGCACCATCTCAGGCCGCGGCATCGAAGACCAGGGCGTGCCCCAGTTGGAAGTGCTCATCAAGGGCGTGTTCAGGGCGACCGGCCAGTCGCCCCTACTGGAACTCATCCGGGATTTCATTCTCTTCGAGGGCGAGGGCGGACGACTGGCGAAAAAAGTGGCCGGGTACCACCAATACCACGCGGTGCAGGTGGCTTTGCGGGAAACCCTGCGGGCGGCGAAAGTCCCGCCGGGGGAGACTTCCCGCATTGCCGAGGCGCAGGGGCGCTATGAAGCAGGGGAACGCCCCGGCGGCCAGCCTGGCGACGGGCGCATCGGCGTGGTCTGGCACACGCAGGGTTCCGGTAAAAGCCTCACCATGGCCTTCTACGCGGGGCGGGTGATCCGCGAACCGGCCATGCAGAACCCCACCATCGTGATCATCACCGACCGCAACGACCTGGACGACCAACTTTTCGGCACCTTTACCCGCGCCCGCGGCCTGCTCCGCCAGAAGCCTGTTCAGGCCGAAAGCCGCGCCGGCCTGCGGCAACTGCTCAACCGGCAGGCCGGGGGTGTGATCTTCACCACCATCCAGAAATTCTTCCCCGACCAAAAAGGCGACACCCACCCGATGCTTTCCGACCGCTGGAACATCGTGGTGATGGCCGACGAAGCCCACCGCAGCCAATACGATTTCGTGGACGGCTTCGCCCGCCACATGCGGGACGCCCTGCCCAACGCTTCCTTCATCGCCTTCACCGGCACGCCCCTGGAACTGGACGACCGCAACACCAGGCAGGTCTTCGGCGATTACATCTCCGTTTACGACATCCAGCAAGCCGTAACCGATAAGGCCACCGTGCCCATTTACTACGAAAGCCGCCTGGTCAAACTGAACCTTCCCGACGAACTCAAACCCCGGATTGACGCCGCTTTTGAGGAAGTGACCGAAGGCGAGGAACTGGAACGCAAGGAACGCCTGAAAACCAAATGGGCGCAGTTGGAAGCCATCGTGGGCGCGCCGCCCCGCCTGCGAGTGGTGGCCGAAGACATCGTGCGCCACTTTGAACAGCGGCTGGAAGCCCTGGAAGGCAAGGGCATGGTGGTTGCCATGAGCCGCCGCATTGCCGTGGAACTTTATAACGAAATTGTGCGCCTGCGCCCCGACTGGCACCACGAAGACGACGACAAAGGCGCCATCAAGGTGGTGATGAGCGGTTCGGCTTCCGACCCGGTGGCCTGGCAACCTCACATCCGCACCAAAGCCCGCCGTGAAGTCATCGCCCGCCGCTTCCGCGACCCCGACGACCCGCTCAAAATGGTCATCGTGCGCGACATGTGGCTCACCGGCTTTGACTGCCCGCCGCTGCACACCATGTACATGGACAAACCGATGCATGGCCACGCCCTGATGCAGGCCATCGCCCGCGTAAACCGCGTCTTTCGCGACAAGCCTGGCGGCCTGATTGTAGATTACATCGGCCTGGCGCATGAACTAAAGCAGGCGCTGGAAACCTACACCCGCAGCGGCGGCACAGGCCGCACGGCCATCGATCAGGAAGAAGCGGTGTCCGTGATGCTGGAAAAATACGAAATCTGCCGCGGCATTCTGCATGGCTTTGACTGGTCACGCTGGAAAGCCGGCCCTCAGGAGCGCATGGCCGTGAGCGCGGCCGCGCTGGAACACATCCTCGCGCAGCCCAACGGCAAAGCGCGGTTCGTCCAGGCCGTGAGCGACCTTTCCAAAGCCTTTGCCTTAGCCGTGCCGCACGAAGCCGCGGAGCGCATCCATGACGACGTCGCCTTCTTCCAGATGGTGCGCGCCAGCCTGGTCAAGCGCACGCGGCACGAACACCGCGCCGAAGAGGAACTGAACCACGCTATCCGCCAAATCCTCGCCCACGCGGTGGCCCCCGAGGGCGTGGTGGACATTCTGGAAACCATTGGCCTGAAAAAGCCCGATATTTCCATCCTTTCCGAAGAATTTTTGGCCGAAGTGCGGGGTATGCCCTACAAAAATCTGGCTGTGGAAGTGCTACAAAAACTACTGCGAGGCGAAATTCGCACCCGGCGGCGCAAAAACATCGTGCAGGCGCGGCGCTTCTCCGAATTGCTGGCGCAGGCCCTGCGGCGCTACGAGAACCGGGCCATCGAGGCTGCTCAGGTCATTGAAGAACTCATCGCCCTGGCCCGCGAAATGCGGGAAGCCGACCGCCGCGGTGAGGAACTGGGGCTGAGCGAAGACGAGTTGGCCTTCTACGACGCCTTAGCCGACAACCAAAGCGCCCGCGACGTGTTGGGCGATGCCACCCTGCGGCAAATTGCCCAGGAGTTGGTGCGCATCGTGCGCGAGAATACCACCATTGACTGGGCCCAGCGGGAAAGTGTGCGTGCCCACCTGCGCGTGCTGGTCAAGCGCGTCCTGCGCAAATACGGCTATCCCCCCGACCAGCAGGCCCGCGCCACCCAGTTGGTGTTGGAGCAAGCGGAAGTGTTGACCTCCGGGTGGACGGTTGGCGTTTAGTCCGGCGGCGGCTTCCCTCGGCGGCGGAGGGCTGCTATCCGCCTGCCGCTGCTCCCCCTCGCATCCGATATAGCCGCCGAAGGCGCGCAGGCGATGAAAGATGCGTTGAAAACCACAGATTACGCAGATTTCACAGAAAATTAAATCTGCTCACCAGTTGACCAGGTAACGAATCACGAATCACGAATCAACGAATCAACGAATCACAAATCCCCCATCCATGTGGCCCGACTGGCACTTCCGTTACCCCTTCCGCAAATACCAGCGCCTCATTCTCAACGAAATCGAGGATGTGGTGGACACCCCGCGCGACGACCGCCGTTATCATCTCGTCGCGCCGCCCGGCTCCGGCAAAACCATCGTGGGGCTGGAACTCATCCGCCGCTTTGGGCAGCCGGCGCTGGTTTTGGCGCCCACCACCACCATCCAGATGCAATGGCGGGAGCAAGCGCGCCTCTTTTTGCCCGACGATGCTGACGTAGACCATTGGGTGAGTACCGACCCCGACCGCCTCGCCTCCGTTACCGTGCTGACCTACCAGCGGCTGGCGGTGCAAGATCCGGAGCAACCCTTCGCCCGCGTCGCGGCCCACAAAGCCTGGGCTGAAAGCTTGGTGACCCAAGGGCAGGCCGCCGACGCCGAAGCCGCCGAAGCCTACCTCGCCCGGCTGGCTTCCCAAAACCCCGATGCCTACCGGCGCGAACTCCGCCGCCGCTACCCGGCCATCAAGCGCCGCCTGCTGCGCGCCGACCCCGCCGACGTCGCCCGCTTTCTGCACCCCAACGCCCTCGCCCTCATCCAAAACCTCGTCGCCCACGGCATCGGCACGATCGTGCTGGACGAATGCCATCACCTGCTGGATTACTGGGCTGTGGTGCTGCGCTACCTCATCGCCCAACTGGAAAATCCGCGCGTCGTCGGCCTGACCGCGACCCTGCCCAGCCCCGAAGACGATTTCGCCTACGAAAATTACACTACCCTTTTGGGCGAAGTGGACTTCGAAATTCCCACACCCGCGGTGGTCAAGGAAGGCAACCTCGCCCCCTACCGCTCTTTGGTCTATTTCACCGTTCCCACTGCCGAGGAAAACGCCTACCTGAAGCATGTGGAAGACCATTTCGAGCAGGTCAGCCACCGGGTGCTGGAAAGCGACCACTTCCTCGGCTGGCTGACACCCCTGCTCACCGAAACGTGGCAGCAGGAAACCGACGAAAACCCCACTTTCGCCCTCGCGGGGCTGCGCTGGCTGTATGTGCGCCAGGCGTTACCGCCCCAGGTGCCCGTGCCCGAACAGGCGCTTCAGCCGCCTACCATCGACGACCAACTCGTGTTGGTGGAACAGTACGCCCTGCGCCGCCTGCTGCCTTCGGACAACCCCGAAGACCACCGCCGCTATCAGGAACTGCGCCGCCTGCTGCGTCCCCTGGGCTTTACCCTCACCGCGCGCGGCCTGCGGCAGGGGCGCACCCCCGGCGACCTGGTGCTCTCGTTTTCCCTCAACAAAACCCGCGCCGTGGCCGACATCCTGCGCCACGAAGCCGAGGCTCTGGGGGAACGCCTGCGGGCGGTGGTGGTGACCGACTTTGAACGCCGCACCAGCAGCCTGCACCGCTACATCAAAACCCGCCACGACATGCCCATGCCGTTGGACGAAGAGGCGGGCAGCGCCCGCGCGGTCTTCCGCTTTTTGGTGGGGCTGCCCGAACTCGCGGCGCTGAAGCCCGTGCTCGTGACCGGCAACGCCCTGTGGGTGCATCCCGACCTGCGCGCGCCGCTGGAAGCCGCTGCCCGTGACCTCGACGCCGCGCTTGCCCTGCGCTTTGAGCCCCAGGATGGCTTCCTGGAGGTAAACGGCGACGGCGGCGCATGGGGCACGGGTGTTTACGTGCCCCTGCTCACCCGCCTTTTCGAAGCCGGGGAAACCCGTTGCATGGTGGGCACCCGCGGGCTTTTCGGCGAAGGATGGGACGCGCTTTCCCTCAACACCCTGATTGACCTCACCACCGTGACCACCAGCGTGGGCGTGCAGCAACTACGGGGCCGCTCCCTACGGCTTTCCCCCCGCTGGAAGCACAAGGTCGCCCACAACTGGGATGTAATTTGCGTCGCGCCGCGGTTTTCCAAAGGCGGCGACCTGGATTTGCGGCGGCTGGTGCGCCGCCACAGCCGTTTGTGGGGCGTGGTGCAATATGCGCCCACAAGCGCCTACCTCAGCAATGGCCTGTTGCAAACCCTCGCCCAACAAGGCGAACTCAAGCGCCAATGGGAACGGCAGGTGGCCCGCGGGGTGCTGCACATCGACCCGGTGCTGGCGGTTGACCTTTTCACGAAGAAATGGCAGCGCGTCAACTACGGCGGCTACACCCGCCTGATGTTGGACACCCTGACGTCTTCCCGCGAGAAAACTTACGAAGCGTGGGAAGTGGGGGAGGAATACAGCAATTTCGACTACCGGGTGCGGCAAATCAGGCCGCGCGATATGCACATCCGCACGGTGTACACCCTGGAAGAAAGCGTCAGGGTGCTGCTGCGCAGCCTGCGGAACATCTTCGCCGGCGCGACGAGCACCGGGCTGCTGGCCGCGTGGTACATCAGTGCCCGCAGCCCCGCCCTGCAAACCTGGCTTTTGTCACTGGTTGTGGTCTTTGGCATCGTGACGTTGGGCGTGCTGGCTTTCGAAGCGCCGAAAATTTGGCGCATTTTGCGTAAACTGGGCAGTGACCAGCCCGCGGATGCCATTTTGCTGGACGTGGCCCGCGCGCTGTTAGTGGCGCTGCGCGAGAGCGGGCTGGTGAGCCGCAAACTGCAGCCCGATTATGTCCGCGTGGTCGCCAACCCCGATGGCACCTACAGCGTGATGCTGGATTACGCCTCGCCTGCCGACGCGGCGCTGTTTACCCAGGCTTTCGGTGAGATTTTCGCCCCCGTGATTGACCAGCGCTATCTCATTTTGCGCACCGACGGACGCCTGCCGCACATTTTGACCACCAGTTTGTGGCGGCTGGTGCGGGTTTTTGCCAGCCACAGCCAGCCCCCGGCTTATCACCCCGTGCCTGGGGTGCTGGCGACGAACAAAAAGCGGGCGCAGGCCTTCGCCAAAGCGTGGCGGCGTTACGTGGGCGGCGGCGAACTGGTTTACACCCGCTCGCCCGAAGGCCGAGAGCGCCTTTATGCCGCCCGCACCCAGGTGCGCCCTAAAGTAGATTCGTGGGCGTTCGATTTCTGGCGATAGGCACAATGCACCACGCCCCCCATCCCAAGAGAAATAAAGGACACTCGCGAAGTGAATTCCTTTGCGTCAACCGGATCTCGCCAACCTACAATGATCCTTCGCTTGCACCCGGCTCATCTCCCCGCTTCACCCGCCTTCGCCCCCCTCCGCCACGCGGCGAGGAAATGAGGAAAGGTAGAGGGAAGCGACGCAACAATGTTACCGCAGCAGAGGCAGGGGGAGATCAAGTCAAGGAACCGTGTTGATAACGGGCCCCAGCCTCCGGCACGGCCTTGGCCTCCGAATGGCCAGAGTCAGGATTTGATTTGATTTGATAAGGCATTAACGACAACCGCCCGGCAGGCGTCGTGCCCGCCGGGCGGTTTCGTTTGTTCCCACAGGCGGCTTTAGGGCACAATCCAGGTGCCGGTTTCGCCGCGCAGCGCCGCGGGGATGTGGTCGGGGTCGGTGATCAGCGCCTTGCCGTTGGGCACGGCCTTCAGATAGCGCAAAATGGCCTCGATTTTCGGCTTCATGCTGCCGGGCTTGAAGTGCCCTTCGGCCAGGTAGCGCTCCGCTTCGGCCACGGTCATTTTGTCCAACCACTGCTGGTTGGGCTTGCCGAAGTTGAGGGCCACCTTTTCCACCGCGGTGGAGATGAGGAAAAGGTCTACCTGCATGGAAATCGCCAGTAGCGCGGAGGCAAAGTCTTTGTCGATGACCGCTTCCACGCCTTCCAGTTCGCCTTTTTCGTTCTCGACGACCGGAATACCGCCGCCGCCCACGGCCACTACGGTGAATCTGTTTTCCACTAAGGTGCGGATGGCGTCCAGTTCGATGATGCGCTTGGGGTCAGGGGAAGGCACCACCCGCCGCCAGCCGCGGCCCGCGTCTTCCATCACGTGCCAGCCCTGCGCCATGCGCTGCTTGGCGGTTTCCTCGTCCATGAACGAGCCAATGGGCTTGGTGGGATGCTGGAAAGCCGGGTCGTTTTTGTCCACCAGCACCTGGGTGACCACGGTCGCGGCCTGATTGCCCATGCCGCGGCGTTTGAATTCGTTGTGCAGCGCCTTCTGGAACATGTAACCGATGGCGCCCTGGGTGTCCGCGCCGCACGAATCCAGCGGCACGGGGTGCAGTTCGTGCGCGGCCAGTTCGGCGCGGCGCAGGATGAAGCCCACCTGCGGGCCGTTGCCGTGGGTGATGACCACATCCCAGCCGCCGGCGATCATCTCGGCGATGTGGTGCATGGTCTCGCTGGCCGCGGCGTATTGGTCGGGGATACTTTTGTGCTGCTTGTCTTTGATCAATGCATTGCCGCCCACGGCGACAACAGCGACTTGACGGTGTGTGCTCATGGAACCTCCTCGGGGGAACCACAGAAACTACAGAAACCACAGATTGCACAGATTAGCCCAGAAAACACAGAACATTACCTCTTTTTTCTGTGTTTTCTGTGGAATTTTCTCTGTGTCTTCTGTGTTTTTTACACGCATTGGCCTGTAAATATCTCTACCGCATGGTCAGCGCCATCACGGCCTTCTGGGCGTGCAGGCGGTTTTCGGCTTCGTCGAAGACCACCGAGTGCGGGCCATCGAGCACTTCGCTGGTCACTTCGATGTCGCGATCCGCGGGCAGGGGGTGCATGTAAATGGCGTCTTCCTTGGCCAGCGCCATCTTCTGCGCGTCCATGATCCAGTGCTTGTACTGGTCTTGAATGCGCTTGCCCTCGTCGGGGTCGGAAGTCGTCATCAGCGGGCCCCACGATTTGGCGTAGACCACGTCCGCGTCCTTCATGGCCTCTTCCATGCCGTTGGGGTCGCTGATGACCTCAAACGACGAGCCGTATTTGCGCGCCTGCGCCTTGGCCTGCTCCACGATGTCGGGCATCAGGCCGAATTCCGGCGGGTGCGCCAGGGTGACGTCCATGCCGAAACGGGTCATCTGCAAAATCAGCGACTGGGGCACCGAAATCGGCTTGAGGTACGAAGAAGCGTAAGCCCAGGAAACCACCAGTTTCTTGCGGCGCAGGTCGCGCCCCTTCTTTTCCATCATGGTCATCAGGTCGGCCAGAATCTGGAAGGGGTGGTAGATTTCGCACTGCATGTTGAACACCGGCACCCGGGAAGCCTCGGCCACCAGGTTGATGTAGCGGTTGCCCACGCCCCAGGTCACATGGCGGATGGCGATGCCGTCGAAGTAACGGCCAAAGATCTCGCCGAGTTCGCGTTCAGTGTCGCCGTGGGAAATCTGGGTGGTGCGGCTTTCGATGAAGGCCGCGTGGCCGCCCAGTTGGTCGATGCCGGCCTCGAAAGAGCCGCGGGTGCGGGTGCTGGGGAAGAAGAACAGCATCGCCAGCACCTTGTCGCGCAGGTAGGCATGAGGTTCGCCCAAAGCACGCTTGCGCTTCAGGTCCCACGCCACGTCCAAAACGGTTTCTACTTCCTCTTTGCTGAAATCCAGGTCGCCAATCAGGTCGCGACCGCGCAGATCGGTTTGCATGGGGAGCCTCCAGAGTGGTGATTCGTTGATTGGGGATTCGTGACTTGGTCGAAAGACGGTTCAGGGGCGGCATACGTGCCGCCCCTGAAAAGGTTGCAGTCGGTTTTACTCCATCGCACCCAGCACCAGAGCCAGCAGCGCCATACGCATGACCACGCCGTTGAAGGCTTCCTGCCAATAGCGTGCCCAGCGGGTGCCGTCCACGTCGGTGGGGATTTCGTCCATCCGCGGGAAGGAATGCAGCAGGATGGCGTCGGGCTTGGCTTTACTTTCCAGCAGTTCTTTGGTGATTTTGTAATTGGGCGGGGTGAGGCCCACGTCGCCGGTGCGCTCGTCGCGCGGCTTGGTGTAGTCGGGCTGCACCACTGGCTCGACCAGAATGACGTCGGCTTCGTGGATCACCTGCTCGATGTGCTCGGCTTCTTTGAAATTGAGCCCCATTTCCTTGATCTCGGCCTTGAACTCGTCGGTGAGGCTCATTTCGGGCGGCGCGATGAAGGTGATGGGGCAGTCGAACTTGGTGAGAGCGTAGGCCAGGGAGTGCATGGTGCGCATCCGCATGTCGCCCACGGCCACCCAGGTGAGACCGTCGATGCGGCCTTTCTCGCGGTAGACGGTGTAGAGGTCGGTGAGGATCTGGGTGGGGTGCTCGCCCCAGCCGTCGCCGCCGTTGATGATCGGAATGGAAGCCCACTTTGCGGCTTCGGCGGGCGCGCCCTGCTGGAAGTGGCGCATCACGATGACGTCGCCGTAGTATTCCAACATGCGCACGGTGTCTTTGATGGATTCACGGTAAAAGTCGCCGGCGCGGGTCATCTTGGGGTCGGCGAAACCGGTCACTTTGCCGCCCAGGCGAAGCATGGCGGCTTCGTGCGCCAAGCGGGTGCGGGTGGAAGGCTGATAGAACGCCGTCACCAAGGTCTTTTCTTTGAGCAGGTCGACGTTCTTACGGTTGCGGGCGATGGGTTCCAGTTTTTCGGCAACCTCGAAAGTGCGGAAAAACTCGCTGCGCTCGAAATCTTTGAGCGAAAGAATGTCTCGGCCGAGGAAACTGCGCATGATACAACCTCCATTGATTCATGAAATTTGGGTGCCCATTATGGGTATTTTAGTCTACCACAGACCGCCATCGCGATGGAAGGGATAGAGGAAAATTCGTCAGACCAATTTAATCTGCGGCAGCACGCGCTGGTCACGCAGAGCAGGACCGTGGTGCCGGGCGGCAAAACGCAGGTTTCCCTCGTGGGCAGGAGCAGGGCGGCCTTCCTCTGGTAGCGCCCGAAAATTTCGGCGCGGCGCTTGACGTTTCCCGCCTAAGCACGGTATAATGCAGCCACCCGCCAACGGCGGGCTTTTTAGCGTCAACCCAACCTCGCAAACTTCGCCGCAACAGCGGCTGAACAAAGGAGTGCTACCATGCCCCCCCTCCCCAAACGCCGTGTTTCTCGCGCCCGCCGCGACAAGCGGCGCTCACATCACGCCCTCAAGGCACTGCACCTGGTCGCCTGCCCCAACTGCGGCGAAAAGCACCTGCCGCACACCGTTTGCCCCAATTGCGGCTACTACAACGGCCGCGAAGTCATCGAGGTGGAAAAGTAACGTCTTCTGCCTGCCACAATGCAACGGGACGGTTGATGCCGTCCCGTTTTGCGTTTGGCGCGACATTCTCTCCCTGCTGGGGTTTTAATCCCTAACGCGGCGCTGCAGACGGCCGCGCATCCTGTGTTGTTGTCGAGGTGATCCATGGAACGTTTACCATCGCAGACCGCGTTCGTCTTCCCTGGGCAAGGCTCTCAGGCCGTGGGCATGGGACGCGCCTTGGCCCAGGCCTACCCCGAAGCCCGCGAAGTCTTCGCCCAGGCCGACGACCTTTTGGGCTATGCCCTGAGCCGCCTGATGTGGGAAGGGCCGGCCGCGGAACTCAACGACACCCGCCACACCCAGCCCGCCTTAGTGGTGCATTCCGTCGCCGCGCTGCGGGTGCTGCAAAAGCACGCGCCCGATCTGCGGCCTGCGTTCATGGCCGGGCATTCCTTGGGGGAACTCAGCGCGCTGATTGCCGCGGGGAGCATCCCCTTTGCCCAGGGGCTGCGCCTGGTCAAGGCCCGCGGGGAGGCCATGCACGCGGCCAGCGGCGGGCAGGGCGGCATGGCCGCAATCTTGGGGCTGGACATCGAAACCTTGGAGGCCATCTGCCAGCAAGCCTCGACCGACGAGGCGCGCGTAGAAATCGCCAACGACAACTGCCCCGGGCAGGTGGTGCTTTCCGGCCACAAAAAGGCGCTCGAACAGGCCATGGCCCTGGCGCAAGCGCAAGGTGCGCGGCGGGTGGTCCCCCTGGCGGTCAGCGTGGCCGCGCATTCTTACCTGATGGCGGCCGCGCAGGAGGCTTTCAACCAGGCCATCGAGGCCACCACCATCCAGGCGCCCCAGGTTCCTGTCATCGGCAACATCCACGCCCGCCCCCTCCGCACCGCCGACGACGTGCGCGCCGACCTGCGCGACCAACTGACCCATCGCGTCCGCTGGACGGAAAGCGTGCGTTATCTGCTGGCCCAGGGGGTGACCACCTTCATCGAAGTAGGCACCGGCAACGTGCTCAGCGGGCTGATCAAGCGCATCGACCGCAAAACCACCCGTCTTACCTGCGGCACGCCCGAGGATTGCCCGCAGGTGAGCGCCCGTTACCGCTCGAACGAGGCATAGCGCCGAGCGGAAAAGCGGACGCCTTTGGGAAATAGGCACGGATGAACACGGACAATTGCGGATAGCCGCGGCTTGAGAGCGTCGAATGTTTGCGCTGAACAGTGACAAAAGCGGTATAATTTCACAAACGCAGGGCGCGCCCGCCTTGCAACGCAGTAGAGAAGGAGAGACTCCATGGAAGCCACACTCTCGTTAGAAGGCAAAATCGCGGTGGTAACCGGTGCTTCACGCGGCATCGGCCGGGCCATTGCGCAGGAACTCGCCCGCCGCGGCGCGGCGGTGGTGGTCAATTACAACCACGCCGCAGACAAAGCCCAAGAAGTCGTCGCGGCCATCCGCAACACCGGCGGGCAGGCCGAGGCTTTCCAGGCCAACGTGGCCGAGTTTGCCCAGGCCAAGGCATTGATCGACTTCGCGATCAAAACCTTCGGCGGCATTCACATCCTGGTCAACAACGCCGGTATCACCCGCGACAACCTGATCATGCTGATGAAAGAAGACGACTGGGACGCGGTGATCGACACCAACCTGAAAGGCACCTTCAACTGCAGCAAAGCCGCGGTGCGGCCGATGATGCGCAAACGCTGGGGTCGCATCATCAACATCAGTTCCGTGGCCGGGCAAATCGGCAACCCTGGGCAGACCAACTACTCGGCCTCCAAAGCCGGGCAAATCGGCTTCACCAAAGCCCTGGCCCGCGAGGTCGCCAGCCGCAACATCACCGTGAACGCCATCGCGGTGGGCTACATCGAAACCGACATCTGGGAAGGCGTGCCCGAAGAGGCGCGGGCGCAAATTTTGCAAATGATTCCCTTGGGTCGCAAAGGCGAACCCGAAGAAGTGGCCTACGCGGTGGCCTTCCTGGCCTCAGACCAGGCCGCCTACATCACCGGCCAGGTGCTCGGCGTCAACGGCGGCATGACCTAAACCGCCCCCTGAGGAGACCTCCATGACCGAAGAAACGACCCCCGGAACCACCACCATTGCGCCCGAAGTGTTGGTAGCCATTGCCCGCTTAGAAGCCCTCAAAGTGCCCGGCGTGCACGGCCTGGCGCCGGTGCCCGGCGGGGTCAATCGCCTGTTCCGCAAAGGGGCTAACGAAGGCGTGCAAATCGAAATTGCCGACGGCGTGGTCGATGCAGACCTGTACGTGGTCTTAGAAAGCGGCGTCAACCTGCGGCGGGTCAGCCGAGAAATTCAGGAAGCCGTCGCCAGAGCCATTTCGGAAATGGTCGGGATGACCGTGGGGCACATCAACATCCACATCGAAGACGTCCACTACCCCAACGAGTAAACGCTGGCGATGAAATCCCGCACCCGCGCCCGCAGCGTAGCACTTCAAGTGCTCTACGAGGTCGACCTGACCGGCCACCCGCCCGGCGTGGCCTTGCGCTATCGCCTGGAAGAAGACCCACTGGACAACCCGCGGCTGGAAACGTTCGCTCGCCAACTCATTTTCAGCGTGCTGCCGCTGCGCGCCCATTTAGACCGCCACATTGCCCGTTACGCGCCCGAATGGCCGGTGGAACAACTTTCCCCCATCGACCGCAATATCTTGCGCCTGGCCCTGTGGGAAATGGCCTTAGCCGAAGACACCCCCCTCAAGGTCGCCATCAACGAAGCCGTCGAACTGGCCAAACGCTACGGGTCAGACAGTTCGCCGCGTTTTGTCAACGGCGTGTTGGGGAGCCTGGCGCGGCACATCAACGACATCCGCCAGGCTTTGCGGGCCGCGCAACCCCAGCCTGTGCACGAGACGGATAGCCCGCCGCCGGACTGAGATTGCCCCGGCGCCTCGGCCTATCTTCATCCGACTGTCAACCGTTTCTCTTCTGATTACCCGACACAAAATCATTCGTGTCCCGGCCGTTGTCTCATTGGCCGACAATCTCATCTCGTCAGCCCAAGGCTTTTCGGAAATCTCGCTTTTCCCGCCCTCTCCTCTCCCCCCAAGCCGCCCTGTCC
>JALUDX010000033.1 GCA_027053355.1 Anaerolineales bacterium
ACTGGGTGGTGCTGCCGCAGGAAGGCAAAATCCACGCCTTCACCGTCTGCCATTTCGGCTCAGAAGCCTTCCTCCCCGAAACGCCCTTCGTGCTGGTGCTGGTGGAATTTGAAGGCGCCGACACCCTTTTCTTAGGCCGGATGATCGGCGTCGACCCCAACGATGCCAGCCTAGACTGGATTGGCATGAAAGTGAAAGCCAAATTCCGCCGCCTGAGCAAGTTCAAGCCGACGGATGTGTATTTCGTTCCCGCGGAAGAATAGATAGGTAAGGTAGGAGGATAGGAGGATAGGAACCTATCTTCCTACCCTCCCTATCTTCCTATCTCCCCTAACCCGCAACTCCTCACTCGCAATTCGCCATTTCCCTCCTCCCTCGGAGGTGCGCTATGCCCAAAGAATTTGACCTCGGCGGTGAAATCGTCTGGCGTCCCACGCCGGAATATCTGGAACGCGCCCACCTGACCCACTTCATGCGCAAGCACGGCATCGCCGACTATGACGAACTCATGCGCCGCTCGACGGAAGATGTGGCCTGGTTCACCAAAGCCGTGCTGGATTACCTGGACATCCAGTTCTACCAGCCCTATGAGCAGGTGGTGGACCTTTCCCGCGGCATCCAGTGGCCGAAATGGTGCGTGGGCGGCAAGATGAACATCGTCCACAACTGCCTTGACAAGTGGATGGACACGCCCACCCGCGACCAAACCGCCTTTGTGTGGGAAGGCGAGGAAGGCGCGACGCGACGGGTTTCCTATGCCGAACTGTACCGCATGGTCAACCAGGCGGCCAACGCGCTGCGCTCCCTCGGCCTGGGCAAGGGCGATGCCATCGGCGTTTACATGCCCATGGTGCCCGAAATCGTAGTTGCCATGTTAGCCATTGCCAAAATCGGCGGCATTTTCCTGCCCCTGTTCAGCGGCTATGGCGTGGACGCGGTGGTCACCCGCCTGAAAGACGCCGACGCCAAGGCGCTCTTTACCGCCGATGGCTTCTACCGCCGCGGCAAGGTGGTGCAAATGAAAGCCGTGGCCGACCAAGCCGCCGCGCAGGTGCCTACCCTGAAGCACATGATCGTGCTCCGCCGGGTGGGCAACGAGGTCGCCATGCAGCCCGGCCGCGACCATTGGTGGCACGAGTTGGTGCCTTCCCAGCCCGCGGAAGCCGAAACCGAAATCACCGATGCCGAAGACATTTTGATGATCATCTACACCTCGGGCACCACCGGCCGCCCCAAAGGCGCGGTGCACACCCACTGCGGCTTCCCCATCAAGGGCGCGCAGGACATGGCCTTTGGTATGGATGTGCACCCGGGCGACCTGATTTGGTGGATGACCGACATGGGCTGGATGATGGGGCCGTGGCTGGTTTACGGCGCGCTGGCGTTGGGCGCGGCTTTCTTCATGTACGACGGCGCGCCCAACTACCCCG
>JALUDX010000034.1 GCA_027053355.1 Anaerolineales bacterium
CTTCTGTGCTTTCTGTGGTTTCTCGCGCCGCACCTAAACGCCGCGGGGGGTTCGTGGGGGCGTGACATTTTCGTAGGGGCGAACGGCCGTTCGCCCCTACAGGAACGCCGCACGCCCAAAACGGGGCAAGGCGGTGCCTCGCCCCTACCCTGCCGCCTTCTGTATTTTCGGTGGTACTTCTGTGCTTTCTGTGGTTTCTCGCGCCGCACCTAAACGCCGCGGGGGGTTCGTGGGGCGGGCCATAAAACAAGGGCCTCCGCAGTCCCGAGAACTTCGGAGGCCCGTTTTGTTCAAATGCTGAAGCCTGATGCTTAGGTTAGGCTTTCGCGCAGTTCTTGCAATTGGCCGCTGACCGAACCGTCGAGCACTTTGTCGCCGATGCGGATGATGATGCCGCCCATGATGGAGGGGTCGACTTTGAACGTCACCGGCACGTCTTTGCCCACCTTGGCCAAAATGTCTTTGGTCAGGGCGGCTTTCTCTTCCTCGGTCAGGGGCAGGGCGCTGATGACCTCTGCGCTGTCGGCGGCAATGCTTTCGATGTCGTCCAACACGGTCACCTTGCCGCCTTTGATGCCGGAAAAGAACTCGTTTAGCAGTTGGTGCTGGCGCTGCTCGTCCAGCGCGGCGCCGATGAGTTTTTGGGCCGCCGCAATGGCCAAGGCCGCGACCTGCCCGCGCAGTTCGCGCAAGATGCGCTCGCGCTCGGCTTGGGCGGCTTCCAGCGCCTCTTCGCGAATGCGGGCGGCTTCGGCTTCGGCTTCGGCTTTGATTTCGCGGCCCACGGCCTCCGCGCGCTCGCTGGCCTCGCGCACGATTTGGCTGGCTTTGGCACGGGCTTCGGCCAGAATTTTCTCGGCCTCTTTCTCCGCGTTGGCCCGGGCTTCAGCCGCAATCCGCGCATCCTCCAGCCCTTTGGCAATCACCTGGCGCCGTTGTTCCAGCATGTCCATGATAGGCGGGTACGCCCATTTCTTCAACACCCAAAACATCACGCCAAAGTTGACGATCTGGACGATCAAATATCCTAACGATATGCCCAGGTTGTGTAAGGCTTCCAATGCCAACCTCCTTCTGGCTTGGGCGCGGTGAGTTTATTTCACCACGAAGAGGATCAAAAGCGCCACTACCAGGCAGTAGATGGCCACAGCCTCGGCAAACGCGATACCGAGAATCATGTTGGTCTGGATCTGACCGGCCACATCCGGGTTCCGGGCAATGCCTTGCACCGCGCCGTGCGCCGAAAGGCCGATGCCGATACCGCCGCCCATGGCGCCAATCATCGCCAGGCCAGCACCGATCAGTTTCGCAGCAGTGATCATGCTCTGAGCATCCATGGTTATCTTCAACCTCCGTCTAAAGATTCTGAATTTCAATGATGGCGAAAATGCCACCTTACGGACAAAACGGACAAATCAGGCGTGGGCTTCTTCGTGTTCGCCGCCGTGAGGATGGGTGGCCAAGGCCATGAACATCAGGGTCAGCATACCAAACACCAGAGCCTGCACAATGCCCACAAAGGCTTCTAACAAGAGAACGGCCGATTGCAACAAAATCGGTACCAAATACCCCAAAACGAACAACATCACCGAGCCGGCGAAAAGGTTACCGAACAACCGGAAAGAGAACGAAATGATTTTTGCCAGTTCGGAGATGATTTCCAAAAGGCTAACGAAAAAGTCAATGAAGCCCATGTAACGAGGTTTGACTTTGAAGATGGCTTCGATGTTGAAGAACTTTTTGAAATACGGCAGCCCTAAGGCGCGCACCCCGATGACCTGGGTCATGAACACCGAAACCAGAGCCAGGGCGATGGTAAAGTTCAGGTCGGTGGAGGCCACACGCACCCAGGCCAAAACGTGGTATTCGCCCGGTTGTTTCACCAGGAAGGGGCCTTGAGCCGCGAAGCCGCGCATCCCTTCTTCCACGTGGTGCAACCAGCCGATGCTGTCCACGCCGGGGATGAGTTCCATCCAGTTCGCCACCAGCACGACCAGGAAGAAAGTCGCAAAATACGGGAAAATGGTACTCGTCCATTTTCCCGCGGTGGTTTCGGTCAGGTTGTAAATGGCCTCCAACAAAGCCTCGATCACGCCAGCCAGCCCACGAGGCACCAAATCGCCGCTCTTGGCCGCTTTTTGCACCACAAAGACCATCCCCAGCAGCACCGCGTCGATCAACAAAGTGGCCACCAGGGTATTGGTCAGGTAAATATCGCCCCAGATGCCGGGGAGGCGCAGCAAGGGGTTTTCCAGCACGTGTTCGGCCGGCAACTGCACGTGGGGCATGATGGGCGGGAAGAAGTACCATCCGATGCCGCTCAACACCGCGGCAATGAGCAGGGGCAGGCCAATTTCGACCCATTTACTTTGTTTCTTTGCACCCTGTTTGGAATCAGCCATAGAGATGTCCTCCGCGGGAATGATTTTTACGCTTGGGGGTGCTGCTCACCGCTGGGCGGGCTTGGTTCCAACTGCCGGGCGGCGCGGCGCACCACCGCGTACATCAACACTACCGTCACCGGAATGCTGCCCACCAGCAGGCCAATGGTCCACCACGGCCGCGTGCCAAAATGATGATCCAACCACATGCCCCCCGCCAGGGAGAGCCCAATCACCACCACGGTCAAAAAGCCCACCTGGGTGATCACCCGAGCCAAAACCATGCTAAACAGGCGCTGGCGCTCGTTCGATGCAGGGCGGTCGTTTTCATTCATAGCGGCCGCATTGTATCATAAGCCTAAAAGAACCGTCAACCTCTCACTAAAGCAGGCACGAGCCCACTTCCCAACACCCCGCCCAGGGCCCCCCCTCCCGGCGGGGCAAAGGGAACGCTCAGAACAGCAGCGCGGCGGCGGCTTTTTGCGCCCAGGCAAACCAAGGCATGAACGCAATGCCTACGAACAACACCGCGGCAGCCAACACCACCAAACCCACCGTGTAAGACGTGCCGACCGCGATCTTGCCCTCCCGGCTGGGCGGGTCAAAATACGCGATTTTGAGCACCACGAGGTAGTAGTACATGGCAATGACCGAATTGAGCACGCCGACGATGGCCAGCCACACCAAATCGGCTTTGACCGCGGCGCCAAAGAGCCACGCCTTGCCCACGAAGCCGCCGAAGGGCGGCGTGCCGGAAAGGGAAAGCAGCGCAAACATCAAGGCCAACGCCAGCCACGGGGCGCGCTTGCCCAGCCCCGCGTAATCGGCAATTTCATTGGAGCCGTCGGCCTTCTCGACCATGGCCACCACGCCAAAGGCCACCAAGTTGCTCAACAGATACACGCCCAGGTAGAAAATCACCGCGGCATAGCCCAGGCGGGTCAAGGCCACCAGGCCGACCAGAATATACCCCGCGTGGGCGATGGAAGAATAAGCCAACATGCGCTTGATGTCTTTCTGCGCGATGGCCAGGGTATTGCCCAACACCATGGTCGCCACCGACACCGCGGCCAACAGTGCGCCCCAATAAGGCATGGTCGCCTGGGGGAAGGCGCTCAACAGCACCCGCAGCAACACAGCAAACCCAGCCGCTTTAGAGGCCGTAGAAAGGAAGCCGGTTACCGGCGTGGGCGCGCCCTGGTAAACATCAGGCGCCCAAAAATGCAGCGGCACCACCGAAGTTTTGAACCCAAAGCCCACCAACATCAACACCAACACGCCCAACAGCGCGGGCATCCCCAGATGGCTGCGGGCAATGGCCACCGGCAGCGCCTGCAACGATGTTTCGCCCGTAAAGCCGTAGAGCAGGGTGAAACCGTAAAGCATGATCGCCGAAGCCATGGCGCCGAAAAGCAGATACTTGAAGCCCGCTTCGGTGGACTTCAAGTCCCCGTGCAAGAAGCCGGCGAGCACATACATAGGAATAGAAGTGGTCTCGATGGCCAGGTAGAGCATCACCAAATCGCCGGCCGCGGCCATCAACATCATGCCTAAGGTGGAAGCCAGCAACAAAATATAGAACTCACCACGCTTACCCAGGCTTTCCACGTCCATGGCAAACAGTGCGGTGGCCGCTGCGCCCACCAAGAACACCATCTGGAAGACGAAAGCCAGCCAGTCGTGGCGCAACATACCACCCCACAGGCTGGCGCCGCCTTGGGGCGGGCGGGCATAAAGCAGGCTGGCCGCCATGGTCACCAGCAGGCCGCCCACGGTAATCCATCCCAGCAGCCGCGGGTGCTTGCCGCGTTCCATCAAATCCACAAACAGCACCGCCGCGGCCACCAGCAAGAGCAACAATTCCGGCAAAATGGCCAACATCATTGCAGAGTCAATGCCAGTCACTTAGGCACCTCCAAGACACAAGTTCGGCTTGCGCCGGGGCATCAAAGCAGGGCCAGCAAATGCGCCGCCGCCTTGTTGATCACGTCCAAAATCCACATCGGCCACACGCCGATCCACAGCATCAGCACCATCAGCGGCGCGATCACCGCGATTTCGCGCACCGAAATATCGGTCAGATGGCCGACCCATTTCTTGTTCAACGGCCCCTGGAGCACATCGCGCAGCCCCTTGAGGATGTAAGCGCCGGTGAAGAGCAAGCCCAACATGCTCAACGCGGTGAGCAAAGTAAACACCGGCCACGCGCCCCGCACCACCAAGAACTCCGACACAAAGCCGTTCAAGCCCGGCAGCCCGAGGGAGGCCATCGAAGTAAAGAGCAAAATGCCGCCATACACCGGCACCAAGGGCCACAGGCCGCCAAATTCCCGCAAATCGCGGGTGTGCGCCCGTTCATAAAGCACGCCCACGAGGAAGAACATCCCCGCGGCCGAGAGGCCATGGTTGAACATCTGCAGCACCGCGCCGTTGAGCGCGATGGTTGCGGTGGTGGCGTCGGTGGAAACCGCGTACGCCGCGGCCGCAATGCCCAAAATCACAAAGCCCATGTGGTTGACCGAAGAATAGGCCACCAAACGCTTGAAGTCGGTCTGCCCAAACGAGGCGAACGCGCCCATTACGATGGACATCATGCCGAGGAAAGCCAACGCACCGGCAAAAATCTTGGCCTGTTCGGGATACAGCGGCAAAATGAAGCGCAAGAAGCCAAACGCGCCCAGTTTCAGCATCACTCCGGCCAGGATCATCGAGCCGGGCGTGGGCGCGGCAGTGTGGGCGTCGGGCAACCAGGTGTGGAAGGGCCACACCGGCACCTTGATGGCAAAGGCAATCACAAAAGCCCAGAACACAATGGCCTTGATGGTCGCCACCGGAATGCCCCACAGCGCACCGTGTACCGTCTTCCAGTGCGCCATCACCGTGGTCAAGTCGAAAGAACCGCTCAGCATCCCCAGCAGGAAGATGGCCGCCAGCAAACCCAGGGAACCGGCCATGGTGTAGAGCAGGAACTTGAAGGCCGCGTAGTCACGCTCTTTGGCCTCTCGGTTGCGGCCCCACACCCGCACGCCTTTTTCGCTGCCCCACTGGCTGATGAGGAAGAACATCGGGATCAGGCTGACTTCCCAAAACACATAGAAGAACACCAAATCCAGCGCCATGAACACGCCCAACATGCCGGTTTCCATCAGCAAGAAGAGCACCATGTAGGTCTTCACCCGGTCTTGAATGCTGAAAGAAGCCAGCAGCGCGGCCGTGGTCAACAGGGTGGTCAGCAATACCATGGTCAAGGCGATGCCGTCCACACCCAGGTGGTAAGAGGAATGCACCACGGTAAACCAGGGGGCGATTTCCTCGAACTGGAAGCCAGCCGCGTTGGGGTCGAAGGCCGCCCACAGCCAGACCGAGAGGGCCAAGGGCGCCAAACTGGCCACAAAGGCAAACCAACGATGGAAGTTGACCTTCTCTTTCGGGAAGAACAACATCACCACCGCGGCCAGCGCAGGCGTGAACAAAATCCACGAGAGCAAATGATTCTGAAGAAAGGCCATAGTTCTTCGCTCCTTATCCGCCGATCTCAGTGGGCAAAGACCAGCAGGTAATACACCAACGCACCAAAAGCCACCACCGAGGTCATGGCAGCGACCATGTAATCCTGCACCTTGCCGGTTTGCACCACGCGGAAGGCACGGCCAAACGTGCGCACGATGTTGCCGATGAGGTCACCGGCCCCGCTAATCACCGGCAGGTCGAAGCCGTAGGCCAGCACTTTGCCCAGGTCGTAGACCACCCGGGCCACCGCGTGGATGATCCCGTCGATCAGGCCCCGATCAACCCAGCGGAAGGTAAACACTTCGGCCAGCCAATAAGCCGGGCGGATGAAAATCAGGCCATACAGTTCGTCGAAGTAGTATTTGTTTTGCAGCACGGTATGCACCGGGCCGAGCCACTTTTTCAGGGGGTCTTTCGCGGGGTCAGGCGAGGTGACGTCCTTGTACACCAGCCAGCCGAAGAACAACCCGCCCAACGCCACGGTGAGCGAGGTGTAGAGGGGCATCAGGCTGCCCTCTTCCGCAACTTCGTGCAGCCAACCAGCCTCGCGCAGTACCCCCTCGTAAGTCGCGCCCACCCAGTGGGTGAACCAGTCGGGCAGCAAGCCGCCCAACAGGGGGAAGTGCTCCGGGATGCCCACCCACCCCGCGGTGAAGGCGAAGAAGGCGAGCACCATCAGCGGCACGGTCATCGTCCACGGGGTTTCGTGCGCGTGCTCGGCTTCGGGGGTGCGCGGCTTCCCCAAGAAGGTGAGGGTGATCTGCCGCATGGTGTAGAACGCAGTGAGGAAGGCGGCTAACGCCAACGTCCAGAAAATCACCGGGTGCCCGCCGAAGAACGAGGTGCTCAAAATCATGTCTTTGGACCAGAAGCCTGCGGTGAGCACCGGGAAGCCGGAAAGGGCAAAGCCGCCGATGACGAACGTCCAGAAGGTGATGGGCATCTTCTTGGCCAGGCCGCCCATGTTGAACATATCCTGCGGGTCGACCTCATGGTTGCCGGTGTGCAACACCCCGTGCTCCATGCCGTGAATCACCGAGCCGGAGCCGAGGAAGAGCAACGCCTTGAAGAACGCGTGGGTCACCAGGTGGAAAGTGGCCGCGATGTAGGAGCCCGCGCCCAGGGCAGCCACCATGTAGCCCAGTTGGGAAATCGTAGAATAAGCGAGGACGCGCTTGATGTCGTTCTGCGCCACGGCAATGGTGGCCGCAAACAGCGCGGTAAAGCCGCCGATGAAGCCCATCACGGTCAGCGGCGAGAGGAACGCGCCGTTCACGGAACCCGCCTGCAACAGCGGGAACATGCGGATGACCATGTACACGCCCGCGGAAACCATGGTTGCGGCGTGAATCATGGCCGAAACCGGGGTCGGGCCTTCCATCGCGTCGGGCAGCCACACATGCAGAGGCCACTGTGCGGATTTGCCCACCGTGCCGATGAAGAGCAGCACGCCAATCAACCCGGCAGCCGAAAGCCCCAGCACGCCGCTATCCACGCTTGCCAGCGCGTGCAGCATCTCGGGCTTGAAAATCTCGGGGAAGGAAAGGGTGCCGGTGGCCTTGTAGAGGTAGGCGATGCCCAGCAGCATGAACACGTCGCCCACGCGGGTGGTCATGAAGGCTTTGATGCCTGCCGCGCGCGCCGAAGGCTTGGCAAACCAGAAGCCAATCAGCAAGTACGAGCACAAGCCCATGATTTCCCAGCCCACGAACAGGGTGAGCAAGTTGTCGGAAATCGCCAGCAGATACATGCCCGCGGCAAAGAGGCCGATGTAAGCAAAGAAGCGGGAATACATCGGCTCAATGGAAGGCACCGTGTGCTTGTGGCCGTGGGCGTCGACCACGGTCGCGCCGTGGGGCGGCAAGCCCTTCACATCGTGGTCGCCTTCGGGGTACCCAAAATTGTGGTACCCCACGCTATAAAGGAAGATCATGAAAATCGTCCAGGCCACGAAGAAGAGCACCGCCGCGGTGAGCGGGTCGACCATCACGCCGATTTTCAGGAAGCCCTTACCCGTGGGCAGCCAGTTGACCCAAGAATGAATAGGGTGCTCGGCCAATTTTTCGGGGCCGATGTTCAGCGCCCGGGCGAAAATCACCATCGACCCCAGCCAGGAAAGGAAAGCCGCTCCCACGGCCAAGGTATGGCTCACGGCCTTGTTCCGATTGGTGAACAGCACAATCAGCACAAAGGCCAACAGCGGAAAAACGGGGAGTAACCAGAGCAAAGTCGTCGTCGGCATGGCGTCCTCACATCATCTCTGGGGATACGCCCTGCCGCCGGGCACAAGCCCGACGCCAGGCCCTACCATTTCAGCAAATTGATTTCGTCGGCAGCCACCGACTTGAAGCGGCGATACACCGCGATGAACAAAGCCAAACCCACGGCCACCTCTGCCGCGGCCACCGCGAAAACGATGACCGCAAAAGCCAGCCCCGTGGCTTCGGTGGGTGCGCGATAGCGCCAGAAGGCCAGCAAGTTGATGTTGACCGCGTTGAGCATCAGTTCCACGCCCATCAAAATTGCCACCGCGTTTTTGCGAGAAAGCACGCCAAACAAACCGAGGGCAAACAAGGCTGCCGAAACCAACAAATACCAATTGAGCGGGATCATTCCTCAACCTCCTACGATTGATGGCGTGTCCACGCCAGATACACCGCGCCGATCAACGCGGCCAGCAAGAGCACCGACGCCACCTCGAAGGGGATCACAAAGCCGTTGGGCGAGACCAACGCCTGCCCCAACTGAGCGATGCTATCTTTCGGCACATCGGCCTTAGGCGCCGCGGGCAAGGCGGCCTGTTGGCCTAACCACACCAGCCCGCCAAAGAAGGCGGCAGCAATCACGGCAGCCCACGGCCATTGCTTGCCCGTTTGCGGGCCGCGGTCGCGCATTTCGCGGCGAGTAAGCATGATGACGAACATCATCAAGATGGCAATCGCGCCGATGTAAACCACCACCTGCGCCACCGCCAAGAAGTTTGCCTGCAACAAAGCGTAAAACACAGCCGCGCCAAACAAGGTTACGATCAACCACAGCGCCGCGTGCACCATGTTGGGCGTGGTCACCACCCGAAAAGCCGCAAACAAAGTGACCACCGCAGTGATCAGGAAAACGATCTGCATCACCGTCATTCTTCCGCTCCTCTTACGAAGCCGTCTCGGGCGAAGTTTCAACCGGCGCCGGGGGGCGCGCCTCAGGGTACTGCCCCGGCTGCGCCACCATCGGACGCTGCCGCGCCCGCGCCCGGTCGTAGTGTTCCAGATATTGCAACACCAGCCACGCCACCACCGCGTTCGCTGCCAGGTGGCTCAGCGCCCGGCCCCACACCCCCAGGCCGATGACAAAGTGGTCTAACACCGCGGCCACCACCAGCAAAATCAAGGCCAACGGGGTCAAAAACTTCCACGAAAAATCCATCATCTGGTCGATGCGCACGCGGGGCAACGAGCCGCGAGCCCACACCACCAGGAAGTACACCGCAAACGCCTTGATCCACAAATACACCACCCCCAACAAGGGGAAGGCCTCGGCGCCGGGGCCGCGCCAGCCGCCTAAGAACAACACCGCCGCCAACGCGCCGATGGTGAACGCGTGCAAGAAGTCAGCAACGTAGAAAATGGCAAACACCATCCCCGAATACTCAATGTGGAACCCGGCCACAATCTCCGATTCGGCTTCCAGCAAGTCGAAGGGCGTGCGCCCCACCTCGGCCACCGAAGCAATGAAATAAATCAAAAAGGCCAGCGGCGCAAAAATCACGAACCAGACGTGCTGCGCTTTCACAATCCCGTGCAGGCTCATCGTTCCGGCCAGCAACACCGGAACAAGCAACGCCAACACGGTAGGCACTTCGTAGGCCACCATCTGGGCCACGGTACGGATCGCACTCACCAGCGCGAATTTGTTGTTCGAAGCCCAGCCCGACATCAAAATGCCCAACGTGGCAAACGCGCCCACCGCGATGGTGTACAGCGCCGCGATGTTGGTGTCCATGCCCACCATGGGCATTAGGGGAATCACCGCCCAAATCGCCAGCACGCCCGCGTTCATCACAATGGGGCCCAGCAAATACACCGCCTTGTCGGCCTTAGCAGGAAGGATCACTTCCTTGGTAATGATCTTGATCAGGTCGGCAAACGGCTGCAACAGCCCATAAGGCCCCACCCGGTTCGGGCCCAGGCGGTCCTGAAAACGACCGATGATCTTCCGCTCGAACCAGATGAGGAAGATCACCCAAACCTGCACCAACGTGGCTACCAGGCCCGCACCGATGAGATACAAAATCACCTTGGTCAGCCCCGGTGCGAGGCCCCATCCTTCCAACAATGCCTGCAACCAGGCAGCAATCGCCCCAACAGGTTGGCTCAAAATGCCCATACCACACGCTCCTCGATGCTAAGAGGTTTTAGCGCCAAAAAAGGCCGACGGGGTCAAATCCATCAGCCTCAAGACCATTCCAGCGCTCCCTTACGCCAGGCGTAAATCAAGGCAGCGGCCAAAAGCGCGATGAACAACACGCCTTCTCCTACCGCATAGAGCGGCAGTTTGTGGTACGCTACCGCCCAGGGGTAAAGGAAGACCAATTCCACATCGAAAACCAGAAAAACCAGGGCAAACAGGTAATACTGAATTTTGAACTGTACCCATGTTTCCCCCACGGTTTCCAGGCCGCACTCGTACGTGTCCTCTTTGATGGGGTTGGGGCGCCGAGGGCCTAAAAACCAACCGGCGACCGCCAACAACGTCGGGAAAAAGAGGGACAAGAAGATGAAGATGGCAATGTAGATCCAAGTGTTCATGAGCACTCCTTGACCACTCCCACCCCACAAGGCAGGAGAAATGCAACCCACTCTGTTGCAACTTTCACAAAAGGCAGCGTGGGCATTTTACCACAAAATGGCCCATTCCTTCATCATCTCTTCATCAATAGCGCGCAATACCTGACAAACGACACCCCCTTGGCGTCTCTTTCACTTTGGGCTACAATGGGGGCATGTCGTGGAACCTCATCGGTCATCAATGGGCTGCGGAACTTCTGCAAGGGCACATCCGGCAGGGGGCGGTGCGCCATGCCTATTTGTTGACCGGGCCGCGCGGCATCGGTCGGCGCACGTTGGCGCTCCGCTTTGCCCAGGCCTTGGTGTGCGAAAACCCACCCGCGGCCGGCGAGTTTTGCGGGGTGTGCCGCTCGTGCCGGCAGATGGCCGCCGCACAACACCCCGATTTGCACCTGGTGCAACGGGCTGAGGGGTCGCAGGTCATCAAAATCGACCAAATTCGGCAGTTGGAACGCGGCCTTTCCCTCACGCCGGTGGTCGCGCCGCGGCGCATCGCCCTGCTGCTCGACTTCGAAGAAGCCCACCCCGCGGCAGCCAACGCGCTGCTCAAGACCTTAGAAGAGCCGCCAGGCCAGGCCGTGTTGCTGCTCACCGCGGAAAGCGCCGAAGCCCTGCTGCCCACCGTGGCCTCCCGCTGCGAAGTGCTGCGCCTGCGCCCCGTGCCCCCACAACAACTCAGCGCCGCGCTGCAAAGCCGCCACGGCTTGCCCCCCCAAGAGGCCGAAACCCTCGCTCACATCGCCGGCGGCCGCCCCGGTTACGCCCTTCACCTTCACCAACACCCCGAACTGCTGCAAAGCCGGCGTCAGGCCCTCGACGACCTGCTCGACCTCCTTTCCGCCGACCTGATCCGCCGCTTCGACTACGCCGCCCAGGCCGCCAAAGACCGCCAGCACCTCATCCACCTTCTCACCCTCTGGCTGAGTTTCTGGCGCGACCTGTTGGTGCTCACCCACCAGGCCCAGGTGCCCCTCACCAACGTCGACTACCACGCCCAATTAGACGCCCTGGCCGCCCTCCTCAGCCCCCAACAAGTGCAAGAAGCCCTGCGCGCCCTCACCCGCGCCTTAGAAGACCTGCCCCGCTTTGTCAACCCCCGCCTGGTCGCCGAAAACGTCATGCTCGCCTTCCCCGCGGTCGGCGCCTGAACCGCCGCGACCAGCCCTCCTCCGGAGCGCCCCATGATCATCGACGCGCACGAAGATATCGCCTGGAACATGCTGGCCTATGGCCGCGATTACACCCGCTCAGCCTACGAAATTCGCCAGCAGGAAGCGCAAACCCACAGCGAAACCCCGCGCTACAACGGCCAGGCCATGTTGGGCTATACGAATTGGCTGCAAGGGCAGGTCGGCATCGTCTTCGGCACCCTCTTTGCAGGCCCCGCCCGCAAACGCAACCCCGAACGTCGCGTGCCCGCCTACGAGACCCCCGACGAAGCCCACCGCCTCTACCGCCACGAACTCGGCCTCTATCACCGCCTGGCCGCAGAACACCCCGACAAATTCCGCCTGCTGCGCACCCGCCAGGAACTGAACGCCCACATCGGCCAGTGGAAAGGCGCGCCCGCCGACGCGGCCAAGCCCATCGGCCTGGTCGTCCTGATGGAAGGTGCGGAAGGCGTGCGCGCCCCCGACGAACTGCCCGTCTGGTGGGAAGATGGCGTGCGCATCATCGGCCCGGCCTGGGTGGGCACCCGCTTCTGCGGCGGCACCGGCGAGCCCGGCCCCCTCACCCCAGAAGGCGACGCGCTGCTGCGCGGCATGGCCGAAGTGGGCTTCTTGCTGGATCTCAGCCACATGGACCCGCAAGCCGCCCGCCAGGCGCTGGAAACTTACCCCCGCGGCGTCATCGCCAGCCACGCCAACCCCGCAGCCCTGCTCCCCCAGAGCCGCAGCAACCGCTTTCTGCCCGACGATGTGATCACCCGCCTGGCCGAGCGGGATGGCGTCATCGGCGTGGTGCCCTACAACCGCTTTTTGGATACCGCCTGGCGCCGCGGCGATCCCCCCCTTCCCCTGAGCAAAGTGGTGGAGCACATCGATTACATCTGCCAGCGCACCGGCAGCAGCCGCCACGTGGGCATCGGCTCGGATTTCGACGGCGGGTTCGGCGCGGAAAGCACCCCCGAGGGGCTGGATACCGTGGCCGACCTGCAAAAACTCGCGCCTTTGTTGCACGCGCGCGGCTACACCAACGACGACATCGCCGCCATTTTTGCCCACAACTGGCTCCGGAAAATCCGCGAAGTCCTGCCTTCTGCTGCAGCCTGACGCGCCCCCATGCCTTTACCTGCCGAAGACCACGACTATTTTCTGACCCTCCAGACCCGCACCGGCTGGGGGCGCACGTTGGCGCGCTTTGTGACCTGGGCGCTGCCCCCCACGCCGGGGAAGGTAGCCGACATCGGCAGCGGCCCTGCTTTGGCCGCCGCACTGGCCGCACAACAAGGCCATTGGGCCGTCGCCGTAGACAACGACCCCGCGATGCTCGCCCAAGCCCTGCACCCCCAGGTGGTGCTGAGCGATGCGGCGCGACTGCCCTTTCCTGCCCAGAGCCTGGATACCGCGCTGGCCAGCAACCTGCTCTATCTGCTGGCAGAGCCCTTAGCCGTGCTGCAAGAGATGGCGCGGGTGATCCGCCCCACGGGGCGGGTGGCGCTGCTCAACCCGTCGGAAAAGATGAGCGTCCGGGCTGCCGGGGCTTTGGCCGAGGCGCGGGGGCTGGAAGGGCTGGCCCGGGAGACGTTGCTCAACCTGGCCGCCCGCGCGGAAGCGCACCACCGCTGGGACGCGGCCGCGCTGACCGGGCTATGCCGCGCGGCCGGGCTGCGGCTCACCGCCACTCGCACGGCCATGGGGCCAGGGCTGTTGCGCTGGGCCTGGGCGCAACCGCAAAGCGCGCCCGCGCCGGTTTTCATCGCCTTGGGCACCAATTTAGGCGATCGGGAAGGGCAACTCCGCCGTGCGCGGGCGGCTCTGCAGGACCACGTGCGCCTGACCGCTGCGTCGCCCCTTTACGAAACCGAGCCCTGGGGCTATCGGCAACAACCCCCCTTCCTCAACCAGGTGGTCAGGGGCGCCACCACCCTCACCCCCACCGCGCTGCTCGCTTTTCTCAAAGAAATCGAACACCGCCTGGGGCGGCAGCCCTCTTTCCGCTATGGGCCCCGGGCCATCGACCTGGATATTTTGTTCTACGCGGCTGAGGTCATCCGCACCCCCCGCCTGACCGTGCCGCACCCCCGTTTGCACGAGCGGGCGTTCGTGCTCGTGCCCTTGGCCGATCTGGCGCCTGAGTTCCGCCACCCGGCGTTGGGTCGCCGCGTCGCCGACCTGTTAGCGGCGCTGCCCCCCGCCGAGCGACGCGGGGTGCGCCGGTGGGAAGGCGACCCGCGGCTTGACAGCCGCGGCAACTACGGGTAGCATTGGCCCCGCCAAAGCCTGGGCCGTGCGGGCAGCCCCTTTCCTTCACGGCAGAACAGGGCGCCCCCAGCCTGGTGCGCCTTGCCTGGCGGTTTTGGCACACACCTTTTGCTGCGAGGTTGCTTTTGCCTGCTTCTTCTCCTTCTCCCTCCCCCGCAACCTTTACCGACCGGATGCGGAGGCGCTTCAAAGGGGTGTTGGATGCTTTCGGCGGCTTTTTTTTGCGCTTAGGCATTCACCCCAACGCGATGACGCTCACCGGCGTGGTGGGCAACGCGGTGGCCGCGTGGCTGCTGGCGCGAGGCCACATTGTGCTCGGCGGGGTGGTGGTTTTGGCCATGGGCGCGTGCGACGCGCTGGACGGCACCATGGCCCGCCTGCGCGGCAGCAGCACGGCCTGGGGGGCGTTCCTCGATTCGGTGGCCGACCGCTACTCCGAACTGCTGCTCTACGGCGGGTTGGCTTACTATTACAGCCAACAAGGCCGCCAAGACGCGTTGATACTCACCTATGCGGCCGCGGCCGGGTCGGTGCTGGTCTCTTACACCCGCGCCCGGGGCGAAGCCTTGGGCTGGGAACTGAAAATCGGCGTGCTCACCCGCTTCGAACGCTATCTGGTGCTGGCGCCTTCCTTAGTACTCGACGTGCCTTTAGTGGGCGTGGGGCTGATTGCCCTGGGCGCTAACCTGACCGCGCTGCAACGCATTTGGGCGGCCTACCGCCTGGCCCACACTTCCCCCTCCGGATGACCACCATGACTTTTCATATTGGCCCCCTTCCCATTCACTTGTATGGCGTGATTTTGATGCTCGGCGCGCTGGCCGGTGCGGGGCTGGCCGCCTGGGAAGCAAAACGCCGCGACCTCGACCCCGGCATCATCTGGGACGCGCTTACCTGGGTGATCGTGGGCGGTGTGGTCGGCGCGCGGCTGTGGCACATTTTCACGCCCCCTGAATCCATGGTCAAACTGGGCATCACCACCCACTATTACCTGACCCACCCCTTTGCCATGTTCGCGGTCTGGCGCGGCGGCCTGGGCATCCCCGGCGCGGTGATGGGCGGTGTGCTGGCCTTTTGGCTGTTTGCCCGCGCCAACGATCTCGACTTCCCCCTCTGGTTGGACATTGCCGCGCCGGGCATCGCCTTGGGGCAGGCCATCGGCCGCTGGGGCAACTTCGTCAATCAGGAACTCTACGGCGCGCCCACCCATTTGCCCTGGGCGATTTACATCGACCCGGCCCACCGCTTACCGCAATTTGCCGACCAGGCTTACTACCACCCCTTGTTCCTTTACGAATCGCTGTGGAATTTACTGAACATGGGCGTGTTGCTCTATCTCAGCCGCAAGTGGCAAGACCGCCTGCGGCCGGGCGACATCTTCCTGGTTTATTTGATTATCTACCCGGTGGGGCGCTTTTTCCTGGAATTTTTGCGCCTCGACCCTGCGGAAGTGGGCGGCCTGGACGTCAATCAGATGCTGATGGCCGTGGTGGCGCTGACTGCGGCCGCGACGCTGACCTGGCGGCACCGCGGCGGCGCAAGCCGCCCTCAACCTGCCAAACGCCGTCGGCATTGAAAAAGCGCCCGTAACTGTTCGGCCGCGGGGGAATAGGCCACGGATGAACGCAGATGATAGCGGATTGACGCGAGTTTTAGAGCGCTGAGGGCACCAGGCGAAGCACCTGAGCCACCAAGCACCAAGTAACCAAGCGCCGTTTACCCCAATCCCTTCCGCCTTCTGTGTTTTCCCGTCTGCGGCATTGAGATTTCTCTTTTGTTTGCGCCGGATAGTTACAACTGTCCTGGGCGAAAAACAACCTGCTCAACAGCAGGCTGTTTTTTGTGCACGAGGATGGCTGCCAATGACCATCGGGGCGGCCAAACACGAGGGTCCCTATGCTGCTTTCCCGGTGCCGTGACGTCGCCGGTTCTGCTCCACAAATTGCACCGCGGCTTCGACACGGCAAGAGACCCCCAGTTTATCGTAAAGGCGGTGGGTGTAGGTCTTGACCGTCCCCAAGGAAAGCCCCAAACGGTAGGCGATTTCTTTGTTGGCTTTGCCTTGGGCCAGCAGTGCCCAAATTTGCCGCTCGCGCGGCGAAAGCCCTTCTTGCGCCATCGTCGGTTCCTCCTCAGCGTGTGCTGTTTACAGCATAGCAGAAGGGCTGTTAAAGGGGCGTTAAAGCGCACGCCCGGCCTGCCAGCGAGCGGCGAGAAACGCCTCGCTGCGGCTTGAACAAAAGGCGAAAAAAGGCGCACGCGGTGCGCCCCTACCCTACGACCTTCTGCGTTTTCTGTGGTGTTTCTGTGTCTTCTGTGGTTTCCCGCGCTGCTCCCAAAAACGCTAGGGTTTCGTAGGGGCGTAGGGGCGTAGGGGCGCAGCGGCGCTGTGCCCCTGCCCCGGCGGCCACGTGCTGCCTGTCCTGAGTGCCTCGAAGGGCCGCACGCCCAAAGCGGGCGAGGCGGTGCCTCGCCTCTGCCCGACGACCTTCTGTGTTTTCTGTGGTGTTTCTGTGTCTTCTGTGGTTTCCCGCACCATTCTCAAAACCCGCGAGGGGGGGCGTGGGGGGCACGGCCGTCCGCCCCTGCGCATCGCCACGGCCTTGACTTTTCCCCTCGCCCGCCTTATACTTTAGGCTATACGAAGACTCTATGCGAAAGCGAGGAAACCATGACCGAGAAATCCGCTACCCCCGCCCACCTGACCGCCAACCTGCCCCTGCCGCCGCTCATCCAGGCCTGGCGCATTTACCTCGAAGACCAGGGGCGCTCCCCCAATACCGTCAAGGCCTTCACCGGCGACCTCAAACTCCTGACCCGCTACCTTCCCCCCGACACGCCGGTGGGGCGCATCACCACCGACGACCTCAACCGTTTCATGGCCTGGGTCAAAGAGGGGCGCGGGGTGCCCTGCAGCCCCAAAACCTGCGCCCGGCGCATCACTTCCCTCAAATCGTTCTTCAAATGGCTACACGAAAAAGGCGTCATCGTAGGCAACCCGGCAGAGCGGCTGGTGCAGCATTCCGTGCTCAGCCCCCTGCCCCAGGTACTCACCCCCGCGGAGGTGCAAGCCGTGCTCCAAACCGCGCAGGCGTTCCGGGAAGCCCGCCCCCCCGACGCCCGGCCCTACGTGCTGGTGGCCCTGCTGCTGGAAACCGGCATCAAGAAAGGCGAGGCCGTCAACATCCACCTCAACCACCTGGCTCTGGACGCGCCGGAGCCGTACCTCTTCATCCGTTACGCCAGCCCGCAACACCGTTATCGGGAACGCAAAATTCCCCTTTCGGACACCTGGATCGAAGCCCTGCAGGAATACCGCACCCAATACCCCTTGCAGGAACGCCTCTTCCCGTGGACGGCGCGGCGTCTGGAATACCTGCTGCAAGATTTGAGCGAAGCCGCGGGGCTGGAAAAACGGCTTTCTTTTTCCATGTGCCGCTGGACGTGTGCGCTGATGGATCTGCGTCGCGGCATGGAACCCACCGCCATCCGCCAGAAACTGGGGGTTTCGCGGGTGCAATGGCGGGAGGTGTACCAAAAATTACAACGGCTGGATGCCCTCACCCCGCGCGAAGAAGGCCCCGCGGCAGGCGAGGCTGCCGCGCCAGCGGAAGAAGGGGGGTAAAGCCGATGGGGCGGTACGGCGGCTCATCAGAATGGGTTGCAAGCAGTATCGGGGCGCAACAGTGTTGCGCCCCGATACTCAGAAGGCAATGCGTTGAAGGCTCCGATCTTGTTAGCGACAACAACCCATGCCATCCAGCCGTCTGCGTTGAAGCGTTATGCAAAAGATAGATGACACCGGGAAGTGCCAAACACAGGGCCGGAGAGTAAGAAGTACAGTGCTATTCCAAAATCTCAAACCGCAAAAGGCATCTACGGCTTTCGGGATTCACATCAAACTGGGTGATTGTCGTAGCGCCGCCGGTGTTTTGCCGAAGTGCATTCATTGTGATATTCAAAAACGGGCACAGAAACGGTTGTACGCCCTGTTCTATCAAATCCTTTTCCACGTCCATCAAAATGCAATTGTGCACGTGCAGGGCAACAGTGCTGTTCTCTTTCTCAATGTCAAATTCGTCGGCGATTGCCATGTTGTCAACAAAAAATTTGCCTACGGACGAGGCCAATTCGCCGGGGTCTTGGCCCTCAACCTGCAGGCCTTTGGCTTCCAAGGTTTTCAGCATTTCACGCCCCACGGTGTTCGTCACGGCAAAAGAGGCGTCTCCTAACATATCCCACAAGCCTTTTTCAAGGCCATAAAGCAACATTTCTACCAACTGGTCCCACATTTTCTTTTGCTCCTCAGTCATTGCAGAAGAAT
>JALUDX010000035.1 GCA_027053355.1 Anaerolineales bacterium
CAAGGATAGCACATTTTGCCCCGCACGGGAACGGGCGCGGAGTTCGCCTGCGGGCGTCCCCTGTCAAGCCAAATGAAAATGTTACCGAAGCGAGAAGAACCGCCAAATGAAAATGTTACCGAAGCCAGACATTCACGACGGCTCTTCAACGGCGTGGAGCGCCTTCCCTCGGGTGGGAGGCGGAGGGAACGGCTCTCCAACCATGGGCTCGGTCTGCCATAACCCTAAGGTCTGACGCACATCCTCCGCGTGCCCCGGCAGCGCCCCAGGGGCTCGCTCCAACGCATTGCGGGCATCGGCAATGGCCAGGCGCAGCGCCAACGGGTCCAAGGCATCCCGATACGCCCGCCAGGCCTGCGCCGTGTCGGCGTCCCAAAGGTCCGCCTGCAGCAGCCGCTCCAAAGGCGTGGCCACCGTATACTTGCCGTCGGTCTGACGGCGCATGAGCGGCCGAAACAGATTGTGGTACAGGTCGAGCAGCCCGTAGAGGGCGTTGAGGGCCCGCACCTGGGCAATGGAGTCCAAACGCCCGTAGCCCACATAGGCCCGGATGTGGGAACCGTTGTTCTCCTCCACGAAGCGATTGTCGTTCTTGTGATAGGGACGACTGCGGCTCATTGCGATGCCCCGCTCCTGGAGAAATCCCTGGATGAGGCCGTTGAGGAACTCGGGGCCGTTGTCGGTGTGAACCTCTCGGAGCGGGAAGGGCAGACGGGCCTCCAGGGCCGCAAACGCATCCCGCATGACCAGCCCGCTATTGCCCAAGGTGGCATAGGTGCCCACCCAGCCACTGGCGATATCGGTCCAGCACAGCGAGTAAACGAACGGCCCACCCTGCTGCCCGCCGTTGTGAAACACGGTATCGCTTTCCACATACCCCGGCGTGGACTCCGAGGCCGGAATGACCCTCTGGGGAACGCGGCGGGCCACGGCCGAGCGTCGTCGCTTGGGCCGGGGCGAGGCGGCCAGCCGCGTGGGTTGTTGCCCTACGGGCCCCACCATGCGGCGTACGGTGCTCACGCTGATGCGAGCCAGTTGGGCCTCCACCTCCGGCGTCAGGTGGAGATGCCCATGCCGGGCCAGGGTACGGGCCGTGGACAGCAGCACCGGTTGCAGCCGCTCGGCACAGGGATAGTCCAGGGCCTCGGCACAAAGGCGCACCACCTGCCGGGTGGCTGCCGTGTAGGTCGGGCCTCGTTGTCGCCGCCGGGGCTTACGCCGCAAATCGCCGTGCAGCAAGCGCAACAGGCTTTTGCGATGCAGCCCGGTGACGGCTTCCATCTCCGCCAGCAGGGCCGACTTTTGCTTTCGGCTGGCCCGCGCATACAGCGGGCGCATTTTGTGCAGATACTTGCGACGCTCGTTGATGTTCATCGGCTCCTCAGGGGTCATCGTTCCTCCGGTAACATTTTCT
>JALUDX010000036.1 GCA_027053355.1 Anaerolineales bacterium
AAGGTGAGAAAACCTTGCCTGATTAAGAAGGCATTACGACAACATCGTGCCGGGTGACTATTAGGGCCTGGCACCCGGTGCCCAGGTGAGAAAACCTTGCCTGATTAAGAAGGCATTACGACTTCCTCTACCGGTCTTTTGCACTTTGCTGATCCATTCCTGTCCGGTGAGAAAACCTTGCCTGATTAAGAAGGCATTACGACTACGAAAGAAGACTGCCCCCACTTCCACCGCCTCCCCTGGTGAGAAAACCTTGCCTGATTAAGAAGGCATTACGACCCCAGGTCCGATACCAGTATTCTTTCCCTTGAGCATCAGTAAGTGAGAAAACCTTGCCTGATTAAGAAGGCATTACGACCTCAGAGGCCTCCATCCTAGCAACTACCTTATCAGGCTGGATGGGTGAGAAAACCTTGCCTGATTAAGAAGGCATTACGACATCCAAATGAAACCCCGGTCTTATCCAGTCCTCATAATAACCGTGAGAAAACCTTGCCTGATTAAGAAGGCATTACGACTCCTCGTCGAAGGAGGGAGTTTTCTTCGGTGGCTCGACCTTCCTGAGTGAGAAAACCTTGCCTGATTAAGAAGGCATTACGACCTTATTTCTGTAACTGCAATTTCCCATTTGGAACCTTTGATTGTGAGAAAACCTTGCCTGATTAAGAAGGCATTACGACTTTCTTACGTTTTTTCACAATCCTTTTGCCTTCATTAAGTGAGAAAACCTTGCCTGATTAAGAAGGCATTACGACTTTACCATTTTTTAGCTCGCGAATTTCAACAATTTTACCAGCAACCTGTGAGAAAACCTTGCCTGATTAAGAAGGCATTACGACAGTTTGAAGCCATGACGGTGATGCCGGATCAGTTTGTCCGGTACCGTGAGAAAACCTTGCCTGATTAAGAAGGCATTACGACCCGGCGGCCTCTGCAAGGTCAAGACCCGCGTGCCATTGGCCCCCGGTGAGAAAACCTTGCCTGATTAAGAAGGCATTACGACAGATTGAAAAATAACTTCTAAAGAATAGAACTTTGTCTTGCCCAGTGAGAAAACCTTGCCTGATTAAGAAGGCATTACGACACTAAGGAACTCATCAGACGTGTGCCCACAGTTATCACAAGCGTGAGAAAACCTTGCCTGATTAAGAAGGCATTACGACATCTAAAATCAATTGAAATATTTTACTGGCAGCAGCTTTAACACGTGAGAAAACCTTGCCTGATTAAGAAGGCATTACGACACCTAGCTTGCGAGGCCTTTGTTCTATTCTCTCCCCCTCCAATGTGAGAAAACCTTGCCTGATTAAGAAGGCATTACGACCCCCGCCTTGCGGGGCTCCATAATCCAAGCGGCCGGGATTTCCACGTGAGAAAACCTTGCCTGATTAAGAAGGCATTACGAC
>JALUDX010000037.1 GCA_027053355.1 Anaerolineales bacterium
AAGATGACGCTCAGCACGAGCGCCGCACTAATCCAGCGTTGGAAAAAGGTTTGCATAGCAGCCCCCGATAAGGCTTCCTAAGAAAATAAGTGTTGCGTTCTCACTGCTTTTTTGCTTTCTCAAAGAAAGAAACAACCTTGTGTATTCTTTGGGAACGATTGTAAAAATTATACTGCAAAGATAAAGGGAGCGGGCGCTCCAATGTAACTTTTGGAATGTTATAATCGTATCACCTTGCTTCACAAAAAGTTGTTTTCATGCCCTAGAGAGAATGCTTCCGTCGGAGACTCATCATGGCTTCTTACTTTTTATTGTCGGTATCAACTCGTCAAAATTTGGAGTTGTGCATAGAATACGGCTGGGCAGGGTTTACTAACAGCATCAATGGGTTGTGGACATTTTTGGATATTGAAGTGGGAGATTTCGTCTCTTTTCTTTACGGTGCACGAGTTTACAACCTCTACCAAGTGGTTGACAAAGCGGCTTTTCGGGACGCGGATTCTCTCCCCCCGTGGCCAAAAGTTACTTTTCGCTCCGGCTATACCTATTTTTTCCCTTTCCGGCTGTCTTTGCAACAAAGACGCAGGCTAAACGAGCCCATGGTGCGGCCCGAGTTTGCTTATGTGGCCGAGAGCCTCTTGCTGCGGGGGGGATACAGGCGTACCCACTTTCAGGCCGACCATGTAACTTTTAACCAAGTTTCCAGAATGGGGAAAGTACAAACCCAAGAGCCACAACCGTGGGACAAACATGCCCGAACTTTCATTCCCAAGATTGGTATAGGGGTAAAAAGCAACACTCCTTATCTTTTTCAGTTTCGCGAGTTGCTTTTGCAAGCGCTTTTGCGCAAGCATTTTTCTTCGCCGCCTGAATTAAGAAAACTACTCAACGCATTTAGTATAGAAGACGCACCTGAGGCTTTTGAAGTGCTGGGGGAGAAGGCTCTCCCCGAAGGATTTGTGGATCTGGTCATCAAGCACAAACATCCTGAAGGCCAAGACAAATTACTTTTGGTAGAAGTCAAGACCGGTATTGCTGCTACCAAAGACGTGGCTCAAATCTCTAATTACCTCCACATCCTGGGGGAAGACGCAGTAGGAGGGATTCTCGTTGCCCGAAAGTTTCCTAAAAAGGCGTGCGAGCAATTGCCCCAGCACATTCACCTTGTAAAATACTCCTTTGAAAACACCGAAAAAGGGGAAATTTATGACGCCTCAGCGCTCCTAAATCGCCTTTCAACGCAAGTTGTGTGCTAAAAATGAGCATCACTTCTCCCTCCACCCACTGGCACATCGCTCCCCCACCACCGCCCGAAGCCGAAGAAGCCCTGCGCCGCTTTCCGCCCATTTTGCGGCGGGTGCTCTATCAGCGCGGCTTCCGCACTTACGACGACGCGCGCGCTTTCCTGGAAGCCCGCCCCCCCGAAGGCACGCAAGACCCTTTCGCCATCCGCGATATGGACGCCACCGTAGACCGCCTCGCCGCCGCGGTGCAGCGCGGCGAGCCCATCGCGGTTTACGGCGATTACGACGTGGACGGCGTCACCGCCACCGCGCTGCTCACTCAAGCCCTGCGCGGCCTCGGCGCTACCGTCCGCCCCTACATCCCCAACCGCTTTGATGAAGGGTATGGCCTGAACTTCGGGGCCTTAGACACCCTGCACACGGAGGGCGTGCGCGTGGTGGTCACGGTGGACTGCGGCATCCGGTCGGTGGCCGAAGCCGAACACGCCCGCAACCTCGGCCTTGACCTCGTCGTCAGCGATCACCACATCCCCGGCGAGGAACTGCCGCCCGCCCTCGCCGTGGTCAACCCCAAGCGCGGCGACGACACCTACCCCGAAAAATTCCTCGCGGGCGTAGGGCTGGCTTACAAAATTGCGCAGGCGCTTTACCTGCGCCTGCGCCCGCGGGAAGCCGAAACCGTGCGCGACGCGCTGGATTTGGTCGCCTTGGGCAGCGTGGCCGACCTCGCACCCCTGCAGGGCGAAAACCGCACCCTCGTGCGCGAAGGTCTGCGCCGCCTGCGCCAGCCCCGCCGTCAGGGGCTGTTTTCCCTCATTCAGGTTTCGGGGCTGAAACCAGAGCGCCTCACCGCCACCCATATCGGCTTCATGCTCGGCCCGCGGCTCAACGCCGCTGGACGCCTTGAATCAGCCCTCGCCGCGCTGGAACTGCTGCTCACCGACGATTACATGGAGGCCGGACGCCTCGCCATGCAACTGGATGCCCAAAACCGCGAGCGCCAGCGCCAGACCCGCGAAGTGCAGGAAAAGGCCGACCAGCTCGCCATCCGTGACGGCGAAGTGCCCCTGCTGCTCTTTGCTGCCCACCCCGATTTCAACCCGGGCGTGGTCGGCCTGGCGGCTTCCCGCCTGGTGGAACGCTACTACCGCCCGGCCATCGTAGGCCAGCGCGGCGAGGAATTCACCCGCGCCTCGTGCCGCAGCATCCCCGAATTCCATATCACCCGCGCCTTGGAAGCCTGCGGCCACCTGCTGGAGCACTATGGCGGGCACGCGGCCGCGGCGGGCTTCACCGTGCGCAACGACCGCCTGCCCGCGCTGCTGGAATGCCTGCACACGCAGGCCGAAGCCGCTCTCGGCGGGCAGGATTTGCGCCCCACCCTGCACGCCGACGCGGAAGTGCGCCTGCGCGACCTGAACGCGCAGGTGCTCACCGATTTCCGCTGGCTGGAGCCCACGGGCTACGGCAACCCGCGGCCGCGCTTCGTGGCGCGCGGGGTGAAAGTGCTCAGCAGCCGCACCGTGGGCAGAGAAGGCCAGCACCTCAAACTGATTCTGGAAGACGGCGGCACGCGGCACGAGGCCATCGCCTTCCGGCAGGGCGAGTGGGCGGAAAAGATGCCGCCCGCGGTGGATATTCTGTTCACCTACGAATGGAACGAATACAACGGCCAGCGCCGCCCCCAGTTGAACATCAAAGACCTGCGGCCAGCCGAGTGAGCCTCGCGAGGCGCGGAGGCCGCCGCGGCGCTGACCAGCGCAGACATTCCCCCTTTCCCCACCTTGTGGAGGCCGAGATGCAACGCGAACTGCAAGCCCTCATCGAATTTCACCGCACCATGGGCGTGTATTACGCGCAACGCCCCACCGCGAGCCTCCCGCCTGAGGTGGCCGCGGTGCGCCTGGCCCTGCTGGAGGAGGAACTGGAGGAATACCGCCAGGCCCTGGCCGCCGAAGATCTGGTGGCCATTGCCGACGCGCTGACCGATTTGCTCTACGTGCTGCTGGGCACGTTCATCAGCCACGGCCTGCAAGACGTGGCCGAGGCGCTGTTCGCCGAAGTCCATCGCAGCAACATGACCAAAATCGGCCCCGATGGCCGGGTGCTCTATCGGGAAGACGGCAAGGTGCTCAAGCCGCCCACCTTCCGGCCGCCCAACTTGCGGCGGGTGTTGGAGGCCGCGGGTTCCCAGGGGGAATGAACCCGCGCCTGCCGGCCTCGACGGCACCCGAAAGCCCCCACATCGCGCCGAGGAACCGATGATCCGCTTTCCCTCGCTGGTGGAAGCCCGCCTGCTGCGCCGCGACAACCGCTTCCGCGCCACTGCCCTCCTGACCAACGGCCAGGAGGTGGCGGTACACGTGCCCAACTCGGGCCGGCTCTCTGAAGTGTTTGGCCGACCTGGCCGCAGGGCCTGGCTCGCGCCCGCGGCCGCGCCCCATCGCAAAACGCCTTACGACCTTGTTTTAGTGGAAGGCGAAGGCGGGGTGCTCATCTCGGTGGATGCCCGCCTGCCCAATCGCTTGTTCGCCGCCGGCCTGCAGGACGGTTGGTTCGACGATTGGCTTGGCCTGCCGGCCGCGGCGTGGCGTGTGCAGCCGGAGCCGCGCGTGGGCGCCGGCCGGCTGGATTTCCTCTTGCAGGCCGGGCAAAGCCGCTGGTGGGTCGAAACCAAATCGGTGACGTTGGTGGTGGACGGGGTGGCCCGCTTCCCCGATGCGCCTACGGCTCGCGGCCGTCGCCACCTGGCCGAACTGTGCCAGCGGGTGCAGGCCGGCGAGGGGGCAGCGGTGGTGTTCATCGCCCAGCGGGGTGATCCGGTGGCCTTCGCCCCCTACGCGGACGGCGACCCCCAGTTCCCGGACGCGCTGCGCGCGGCTGCCCGCTGTGGGGTGCGGGTGCTGGCCTACCGCTGCATCGTGTCGCCTCGCGGCATTGCCCTCGCAGCCGCGCTGCCGGTGCGCGGGTTGGAAGGGGAAAACGGGATGCGGGATGCGGGAACCGTCAGGCGTTGAGGCTGCCCACGCTGCGCCTCTGCATTGCTCGCTTTGCGCTTTGCGTTCCCTTTGCGCTTTGCGTTACCCCTTTGCCCTACTATTCACAAATTGACACAGATTTTCGCCGATTGAAGCGAAGAAACACAGAAAGCACAGAAAATCCACAGAAAACACAGAAGTTTTGTAATTACCTACCCAGAAGCGATGCAGTGGCTTTTCGCCCTCACCTTACCCCCGCTGCGCGCCCCCTCTCCTCTCCCAATGGGAGAAGAGAGGGGGCTGAGCCGCTACCCTGAGCGAAGACGAAGGGGCCGGCGCTGGGGGCGTGGTGAGGGCGAGCAAGGTGTAATGTTGTTTCATGGCATGGCAGAGTTATTGGAACATAGCTTGTCAACCTCGTTTTCGGCCCAGGGTAGGTCGTTGCGAAGTTTTTCTTTGCGCTTTGGCTTTCCTCTGCGCCTTTGCGTTCCCTTTGCGCTCTCTGCGTTTAGGCTAAGGCGTCGGCGTGGGGGTAGCGGCCTCAGGCGTGGGGGTGGGTGTAGCCGTGGGCTGGGCTTCGGCCGAGCCGCTCCAACTAAAGACCCGGCTCTCGCTGCGGTCACCCGCGGGTTGCCAGATGGGGTTGCCGTCGTCGTCGGTGCCCACCTGACGCACCGGCACCACCCACCAACGGAAGATGTGCGGCTTGGGCTCGGGCGGGCGGAAGGACGCGGGGAGCACGTATTTCGTGTCGGTGACATAGGCCACGATTTTGCGCCCGCGGTCTGCGGTCAGGTCTTCAACTGTGACCTGGTAAGCCTCGTTGTCACGCAATTCGCCCACCGAGGCCCACTGCAAGGCTACAGTCGCGTCGGCCAAGGTGAACACGGCGCCATTTTGGGGGATGAGCAAGGAGGGCGCAGGGTAAGGTGGCGCGGGGGTCGGCGTGGGGGTCGCACCCGGCGCGGCGTTCCGCATACACAGCGGAATGATCAGCGTCTGCGCGGCAAACACGGTGTCGTTGGCCATGCCGTTGTATTGCCGGATGGCGGAGGCAGGGACGTTGAAATTGAGGGCGATGCTGCTCAGGGTGTCGTTGGGTTTGACGCGGTAGGTAATTTTCTCGCACGCCTGCATGGTGGCTTCAGCGGGGCTGAGGGTGGCCTTTGGGGTCGGGGTGGGGGTCGGCGTCGGCTGGGGAATGAGCAACTTCTGCCCCACGATCAGGCCGCACGAAGCCGAGAGGTTGTTTTGCAAGATGATGCTCTGCACCGAGACGTGAAAAGCCGCGGCGATGGTGCCGCAGGTGTCGCCACTTTTGACGATGTAGGTGAGGGGCGTAGGGGTGGGC
>JALUDX010000038.1 GCA_027053355.1 Anaerolineales bacterium
GGCTTGCGAAGCAGTCAAACCAAGCCGCCGGAAGATTTCGTCGGCCTTCCGCTTCAACTCAGGGTCCATCCGCACCGAAAGCGTAACACTCTTGGACATGCCAGCCTCCTTCGTCTTACTCTGTAAGCACATTGTAACACACCTTTCGGGAACCAAACCAACCTCATGAACTTCACCATCCGCACCTTCCGGTTCCCTGAAGATTACCCCGCGGTGTACGACCTCTGGGCGCACGCGGGGCCCGGCATCCAACTGCGCGTTTCCGACGAGCCCGAGGAAATCGCCAAAAAGGTCGCCCACGACCCTGATTTGTTCATCGTAGCCAAAAACGAGCGCGGCGAAATCGTCGGCGCAGTGATGGCCGGCTTCGACGGGCGCCGCGGGTTGATTTACCACCTCGCGGTGGCGCCCGAATGTCGCGAACGGGGCCTGGGCACCGCCTTGATGGACGAAATCGAAGCGCGCCTGCGCGCCAAAGGCTGCCTGCGTGCCTACCTGATGGTCGTCCCCGGCGAAGAAGACGTGCTCGCCTTCTACCGCAAACGCGGCTGGAAAGACCTGCCCGTGATCACCCTCGCCAAAAACCTCATCCAGCCGAGGGAACAATCTACCGATTGAGAGAGAAAACCACAGAAAACACAGAAATTTGCAGAGATCACAGAATGTTTTTTCTTGGCGTTCTTTGTGTCCTTGGCGCCCTTGGCGTTAATCTCTTTGCGCCTCTGTTTTCTCTGCGCCTCTGCGTTAATTTCTTGGCGTCCTCTGTGTCCTTGGTGCCCTTGGCGCTTCTTTGCGCCCTTTGCGTTACTATCCACAGATTGACACAGATTTACACCGATTCCAGGGGATACCGCAAATCCTAAATCGCTAATCTTCTCTTCTGCGCTAATCTGTGCTAATCTGTGTAATCTGTGGTTTTCTCTCCGCACCTCTGCGTTAATTTGCCTATGCTCCGTTTTGCCATCCTCACCATCTCCGACCGTTCGGCCCGCGGCGAGCGGGAAGACCGCTCCGGCCCCGCCTTAGCCGACGCGGTGCGCGCTAACGGCTGGGAAGTCGCGCACACCGCCATCCTGCCCGACGACCTGCCGACCCTGCGCGACGCCTTAGCCCGCTGGGCCGACAGCGACGCCTACGACGTCATCCTGACCACCGGCGGCACGGGCTTTGCGCCGCGCGACGTCACCCCCGAAGCCACCCGCGCGGTGGTGGAACGCCTCGCCCCCGGCCTTGCCGAAGCCATGCGCGCCGCCAGCCTGCAAATCACGCCGCACGCCATGCTTTCCCGCGCCGTGGCGGGCATTCGCGGCCAAACCCTCATCGTCAACCTGCCCGGCAGCCCCAAAGCCGCGGTGGAAAACTTCGCCGTCATCGCCCCCG
>JALUDX010000039.1:0-256 GCA_027053355.1 Anaerolineales bacterium
CGCCTTTCGCGTATATTTTTGATCACCGCGCCGCCTTATTACGAATCCCCTCGCGCAAAGCGTTCTAAAAGAAAGCGAAGAAAGTAGAGGAAAAGCAGAGGAAAAGAAAAAAATCACACGGAGAACACGGGGAACACGGAGAAAAAATCCCTGCGTCCTTCGTGTCCTCGGTGTTCTCTGTGTGAGGGAAAAATCACACGGAGGACACGGGGAACACAGAGAAAAATCCCTGTGTCCTCCGTGTCCTCGGCGCTCC
>JALUDX010000039.1:356-18113 GCA_027053355.1 Anaerolineales bacterium
CTGTGTGAGGGAAAAATCACACGGAGGACACAGGGAGCACAGAGAAAAAGCCCTGTGTCCTCCGTGTCCTCGGTGTTCTCTGTGTGAGGGAAAAATCACACGGAGGACACGGGGAACACAGAGAAAAATCCCTGTGTCCTCCGTGTCCTCGGCGCTCCCTGTGTGAGGGAAAAATCACACGGAGGACACAGGGAGCACAGAGAAAAAGCCCTGTGTCCTCCGTGTCCTCGGTGTTCTCTGTGTGAGGGAAAAATCACACGGAGGACACGGGGAACACAGAGAAAAGAGCCCTGTGTCCTTCGTGTCCTCGGTGTTCTCTGTGTGAGGGAAAAATCACACGGAGGGCACAGGGAACACGGAGAAAAGAGCCCTGTGTCCTTCGTGTCCTCGGTGTTCTCTGTGTGAGGGAAAAATCACACGGAGGACACGGGGAGCACAGAGAAAAAGCCCTGTGTCCTCCGTGTCCTCCGTGCTCCCTGTGTGAGGAAACAGAGTGTGAGGAAGCAGGCGTTGGGGGGTCATAGCATTTGGCTGACCAGCAATTCTGCGTTGTAAATTGCGCCGCCCGCGGCGCCGCGAATTGTGTTGTGGGAAACAACCACAAATTTCAAATCCCAAATTGGGTCTGGCCGCACCCGGCCAACTACAGTCGTCATGCCGTCCCCCGTAGTAGCGTCTAAGCGGGGTTGGGGTCTATCCGGTTCCCGCCGTACCAGAATAACTGGTGATGGGGTTGACGGAAGGTGGCGCGCAATTACCGGTGGCATGTAGTTTTCCATCGCTGCAATTGCTTCCTCGGCGTTTTTGGGCGGATTTCGCATAGCCAATGACGCAACAACCAAATGACCATCCACAACTGAAACACGATTAGCATGCGCTGAAACAACAAAATCGGCCAACCGAATACCTCCATCCTCAACTTTACCCAACATTTTGCGCGGTTCCCACTCAACTTTAGCTTCTTCGCCACCAATGTAGGGGACAACGTTCCCCAAAATATCTAACGAAGCCACACCGGGGTAACCTGCACCCGAAACTGCTTGCATGGAAACCACAAAAACTTTTTGCAGTCCAAACGCTTCATCCAAAGCCTTGAGGGCCACTGTCAAGCCCGAACTTGTGCAATTTGAATTGGTAACAATTCCACCTTGCCAGCCTCGCCTGCGCTTTTGCTCATCAAGCACGGCAATATGCTCAGCATTGACTTCTGGCAAAAGAATAGGAACATCTGGCTCGCGCCTGAAAGCCGAAGCATTTGAACAAACCCAGATGCCGCGCTCGGCAAGTTTTGGCTCCAACTCACGCGCCACATCACTCGGCAGAGCCGAAAAAGCAATTACGGCCCCGTCAATAGCCTTGGGCTCTGCCGATTTGAGCCCCATCTCCCTTGCCCAATCCGGAATTGGAGAAGGCAAAAGCCAATGTACGGCTTCAGCGTAGTGCTTGCCCACATTTTTCTCAGAACTCACCAAGGCAACCACTTTGAACCATGGATGCTTGTCCAAAAGCGCAATAAAGCGCTGGCCGACTGTGCCAGTAGCACCTAAAACGGCCACTGGAATTGGCAAAGAAGGTTTCATTGCAACGCCTTTCTACTTTTCGTCAGAAACGTAAGGGACGTAATCGGTGCGGGCAACTCCATCGCGAAGCGCCTGCTCGGCGACAGCGCGCGCCACGGCTTGATGCACCTCGCGCGTCAGCGGGCTGGGCAGCAATTCACCTTCGGGGGTGTGTGAGACAATTGCATCCACCGCGGCGAGGTACATTGCAGGCGTAATCGTTGTTGCATGTGTATCCACAGCACCGCGGAAAATGCCGGGGAAGCCCAAAACATTGTTCACCGATTTGCCGTCCGCAGCAAATGCCGCGCCTGCCGCCAGTGCCGCGTCCGGTTCAATTTCGGGGTTGGGGTTGGAAAGAGCGAAAATGATCTGGCCGGGACGCACCATTTCGGGCTTGATAAGCCCCTGCACGCCGGTTGTAGCAATCACGATGTCGGCTTTTGCCATGATCTCCTCCAGCGTGCTCCGTACACCGCCATAAGATTCAAGGCGCTGTAAAGCATCTTCGCTCAAGTCTGCGCCAAGCACCGGCCTACCGCTAACGTGCATAAGCATTCGGCTGATTGCCATTCCCGCCGCTCCAAGCCCAATTTGTCCAATGGTAGCCTCGCTAAGGTCAACGCCGGCGTAACGGCAGGCATTTTTGAGCGCCGCGGTTACTACCACTGCCGTTCCGTGCTGATCATCGTGCATAACCGGTATGTCAAGCATTTCTTGCAAGCGTTCCTCAATTTCAAAACAGCGCGGCGCTGAAATATCTTCCAACTGGATCGCCGAAAAAGTCGGAGCGATTGACGCAACCGCTTGCACAATTTCGTCCACGTCCTTCGTGTTGAGCAGAATGGGCACGCCCGAAAGCCCCACAAGGCTTTCCATCAACATTGCTTTGCCTTCCATCACAGGCATACCGGCCACTGGCCCAATATCACCCAAACCGAGGATGGCGGTGCCGTCGGTAACAACGGCGACCATATGGCTAATTGACGTGAACTGCCATGCAAGTTTGGGGTCTTTGGCAATTTTCAAGCAAACTTGGGCAACGCCGGGGGTGTAAACGCGGCGCAAAGTTGCCAGCGAATCAAGTTTGTAGCGGCTACGGATAGCAATTTTGCCACCGCGGTGCACTTCCAACACCTCATCACGCACCTCCAACACTTGCGAGCCGGGATTGGCGCGCATCGCGGCGATTATGTCTTCCATCTGCTCAACCGTGTCGGTGTAAATGGTGATGTCGCGCACAATTGCTTTTGTGCCTTCGCGGATAAGACGAATTTCGCCAACACTCCCGCTCCGCTCGGCAACTGCCATCAGCAAACGCGCCAATGTGCCGGGGACAAGTTCGTTGCGCACCCGCACGGTGCGCATTACTTTGTTTTGCCAAGGCATGATCAACCTCCTAAAAACTGCGCTTAGCGGAGTTATCTGCTCTGGAGCGAAAACCCCGCGCGAGGAAATAAGTTGCTCTTTTCAACGGGCTTGGGGCGGGACAACCCCGCCCCAAACAACCGCAAAAGTGTTGATTTTAGAAAGGCTATTTGCGAACGGTAAAGCGCTCTTCCAGCCCTTCCAGCGCGGTGCGGAAGGCGCTGTATTCCAATTCCTGCATGGGTAGCATTGCCGCGCCAAAGAAACCTTGCCGCCGTATCCAATCGGCTTTTTGCTGGGCGTTGCGGCGCGCTAAATCCCAAACGGGGTTGGCGAAAACGTCCACACGCTCGGAAAGTTTACCCTCCTTGTTGACCGAATAAGCCACTGCTGCCACAATCGGTTGAGCATAAGGGCCAGTGACAGCAGTGTTGATTGGCACAGGCATAATCGGCATAGTGTGGCTGCCGCGCGCGTCGCCTGCTACGTAGGGCACATTCACCCACGGCATCACCACCTCCTCCGGAGCGGGGAAAATGCCTTGCGTGCGGATTATCATCACCGGGTCGTCCTTGCCCTTGTATTCGCCTGCAATGGTGTGCAGGCGGTCGGTAGAAACCGCAACGACCTGCTGGTGGGGGTATTTGCGGGAATGGATGGCTTGAATGCCGAAGCGGTTTTCGTCGCGCAGGAGTAGTGCAAGGTCAAGGTGCTCTTCGGGGGCATTGAGTTCAATCACGCGGTCGCCGTGGGGGTATTCCATGTCAATCACGGTGAATTTGAAGCCGGGACGCATTTTAGGCATCATCAAACCAGCGCAGTAAAGCGGGCTGGTAAAAACTGCCCATAGCGGGAAGTTGAAAGCGCCGGGGCCGCATTTATCGGCTGTGAACACCATAAAAGGCTCTGCAGGGCGTTCAGGGGCAGTTTCGTCAAAAGTGATTTCAGCCGCGCCGGGGCCGGCACCGCGGACGTTGCCCGAGGGAGCGTCTTTGAGCAAATCTTGCCCCGCGCCGTAAAGCCCCTGCTCTTTGGCAATATCGGCGGCAGACTTGAGGGTATCCCAAGCCAAATTATGGATTTCAGCGGCTCCGTTGCCTTGCCGGTGCACCATAAGCAGACAAATGTCATCACCGGTAAAAGTAACGTCGTAGTCGGTCAAGAGGCCATTCTCCAACGCTTTTTGCAGATGAGCGCGAGCAGTTTGGAGCATGGCTTCGGAAGGGCGGGTGTGCCCCCCAATGCTACCAACATCGGCTTTGATGGCACTGATGGTTAACATTGCAACACCTCCTTTTGGGTAAAAGTTTAGACCTTGGAATAAAAAACTCCCTCGGAAACAACGAGGGAGAATGCGGCCTACGGGAGTAAAATGCACGCCTCCAATATGGCCAACGGCAGTGGGTTTTTGACCGCGCGCTGTATCCAGACAGACCGTTTCATAGGCATCTCCTGAGCTGAAAATGACCGCAGATTACACAGAAAATCCACAGATTACACGGATTTGCACAGATTGATGAAAGAAACATAGAAGAAACACAGAGAACACAGATTACCCAGAACAAAAATAATTACCTACCCAGAAGCGCTGCAGTGGCTTCTCGCCCTCACCTTACCCCCGCTGCGCGCCCCCTCTCCTCTCCCATTGGGAGAGGAGAGGGGGCTGAGCCGCCGCGAAGCAAGGCTCTGGGGGAGTGGTGAAGGCGAGCAAGGTGTAATGTTGTTTCATGGCATGGCAGAGTTATTGGAATATCGCTTGTCAACCTTGTTTTCGGCGCAGGGTAGGCAGTTACGAACAAAAAATCTATTTCCGGCGTCGGCGGCGTTTTCGCTTTTTCTTGTTTTTCTGCACTTTCTCAGGTTCCGTAACACCTGTTTGTTCTGCGGCTTTATCTCCTTCTGTCTCCGCTGGTTCTGCCCATGCTGCTTTCGCCCGCAATGTTGCTTGTGTTTCTATCTGCCCGCCGCCTTGGAAGACGAACATATTGCTGATGACGCCGGCGCGGATTTCGCGCAACAGTTCTTGGAACATTTCATGTGCTTTGGCCTTGTATTGCACCAGCGGGTCGCGCTGAGCAAACGCTTCTAAGCCAATAGAGATGCGAAGTGCCTCAATCTTGGTCAGGTATTCAACCCATGCTCCAGAAATCACCTGCAGAAGCAGCGTGCGGTAGCGTTCGGTGAGCGCCTGACGCCCAAGTTCAAAAATTACTTCCTCTCTGAGTTCAAGAGGGAATTTGCCGAACGGTGTTTTGACCAGTTGGGCAAACTTTTCTTCTCCCAAAACGCGCTTTAGACCGCGTTGCGAGCGCTTGTTCAACTTTTCCGGCGGGGTGTTGGCTAACCTTATAAACTCGCTCTCTCCCAATGATTGCTGCATAGCCTCTTGCGCCCCATGCAAGTGCTCTAACACCTCTGCTTCTATTTTCTCGGCAGGCCATTGTTCTATAAGATGCGCCGCGCTGTAAATGTAACTAAAACGCGTAATAGCAACCTGTACCCGCCGGTGGGTTTTAGGGTCAAATTCGGTGCGCTGACCTTGTTGAATGGTGAGCAGGAGGCCGAGCATATCCTGCTCGGTCAGCCCCACTTCTTCCTCGCCGCCCGTGCGCGATGGCGCTGGTTTGTAGCGGGGAGCGAGTTGGGAAATGGCACGCTGGAGGTCGCGTTCCACTACGCCCAGTTTGCCATCTTTGCCGAACAAGTGCTCATAGCGGTTTGCAAGCACGCTTTCTACCGCCTCATGGATTTTTTCCAAAACTTTCTCCCAGTCTTCCTCTTCCGCTAAACGCTCAGCGCTCAATCCAAGAGACGCGTTCAAGCGACGCTCGGCCGCGGTAATCATCTGCCGGATTGTGCGGGTGCTGAAAGTTTCTTCTACAAACCCAAGCAGTTCCTCATAAGCTGCATCGGGGTCTTCCAGCCAACGGCGCACATCCGCCGCACTCACCTTCAGCGGCATGCGAATCACGGATTCCGCTTCGGCGCGAATTGCTTGCCAGTTGTTGCCATATTCCTCCGCCAAGCCGGGCAACATTTCGACAAAACTCTCTATTGCCTCCTGCCGCTCATCAATTGCTTGCTGGTAGACATCAAGCAAGCCTTCAAAACGCTCCTCCAGATGGCGGCGCAGGTGGTTGTGTTCAGCAGTGACAGCCTCGCGGGCAAGTTCCATCAAGGCGTTGAGGGTTTCTTGCGGGTCGGTGTATGCTTCATCGGGCAGGCTATCCAGCAGCAGGCGCAGCGTGAAAGAAGGATAAAGTTCCTTTCCTAAATTTAGGGTAGGCTGGATAGTTTCAAGATAATGCAAGAGCGTCCACGGCCCCTCTTCTTGCGCCAGCGCCTCGGGAATACGGATTGCCATCTCTTGTTTCAGCAATTCGGTCACGTCTTCGCTGAGGTCGTCTTTGAGGAAAATGCGGTCGCGCTGGCTATAGATTTGCTCGCGCTGTTTGTTGAGCACGTCGTCGTATTCCAACGTGTGCTTCCGCTGGTCAAAGTTGTAGCCTTCCACGCGGGTTTGGGCTTGCTCAATCACGCGGTTGACGATGGGGTGCTCTAAGGGCACCATGTCATCCATGCGGAAGCGGCGCATGATGCCGTCTAGTTGGTCTCCGCCAAAGCGGCGCACGAGTTCGTCTTCCAGCGAAAGGTAGAAACGGGAGGAGCCGGGGTCGCCTTGGCGGGCGGCGCGGCCGCGCAACTGGTTGTCTATGCGCCGCGATTCATGCCGTTCAGAGCCAATAACGTGCAAGCCGCCGAGTTCGCGCACGCGGTGCATTTTTTCCACGTAGTCCAAGAAGTATCGGATTTCGGCTTCGTAAATGCCATATCGCTCCGGCGAAAGGCTTTTTAGCGCCTGATATTGCTCATCCAAACTCATGTCGTAAGGGTCGGAGACACTGGAGCGTTTAAGAACGCGCACGACGGCGGCGCGGATTTCTTCGGCAAGTTCGCCGCCGAGTTTGATGTCCACACCGCGGCCTGCCATGTTGGTGGCAATCGTAACCGCCCCGAATGCGCCCGCGCCGGCGATGATTTGGCTTTCTTCGGCGTGCTTGCGGGCGTTCAAAACCTGATGCGGCACGCCCGCGCGCAGCACGTCCAGCAAGCGCGGCTTCACCGTTTCCCAGCGGTTGCGCTCGGTCGGAGTGGGGTAAAGCAAGCGCCCAAGCCGTTCCAGATTTTCGGGCTTTTCGGGGTTCAGCGGTAAAGAAAGTTTTTGCTCGCGGACGAAAGCGCGCAGTTCGCCATCGGTCAGTTTTTCCAAAGGCTTGTAGAGCGGCTCCAGCTCTTTGAACATGCGCCCTTCGGGTTCGCCGCGCGCTTCCAAAAAGGCATCGCGCAACAGCAAAACCTGCGCCAGTCGCCGCACCGCCGACGCGCTCAAGCGGCGCGAAAGCCGCTCCGAAAGTTCCACCGACGTCGTGCCAACCAGCAAGGGACGACCCTGCGTGTGGAAGCGTAGGATTTCGCGGACAACCGCGCGGAACTTTGCCTCTTCGGTGCGGTAAATTACATCGTGGTAGTCCTTCCGCTTGTAGTAAAGCGGCTTGCGCTCGGGGTCGTTACGGGCAGCGTAGTAGGTGTAGCGGTAGCCTTCCTCGTCAGTCGCTTCCAAAGCAATGTAAGGCGCGTTTGGGCGGCTGGCGTTGTATTCCAAGTTCGTCGGGATTACCACTACTTCCAAGTTGTAAATTTCGTCAAACTCTTCCGACTCGGTCGCCGCCGTGCCCGTCATACCAGCGAGTTTGTCATACATGCGGAAGTAGTTTTGGATGGTGATGGTGGCGTAGGTAACGTTTTCCGCTTGAATACGGACGCCTTCTTTGGCCTCAACGGCTTGGTGCAGGCCGTCAGACCAACGGCGGCCGGGCATCAGGCGTCCGGTGTGTTCGTCAATGATGATAACTTTGCCGCCTTGCACAAGGTAATCCTTGTTTTTCTTGAAAAGGAACTGCGCCCGCAAAGCCTGCTCAAGGTAGCCCCAAAGTTCCTCTTGATGTTGGGTCAGGTCTTCAGGGCGCTCGGGGTCGCGCAACGGCTCACCGAGTTTTTCTTCAACCTTGGCTTCTCCGCTTTCCGTAAGGGTTACGGTTTGGTCGCGCTCGTCTATTTCCACATCCTCGCCCGGGCGCAGGCCGCGCACAATTTGCGCCATGCGCTTGTACCATTCGGTAGCCTCGCTTGCCGGGCCAGAAATGATAAGCGGTGTGCGCGCTTCGTCAATCAACACATTGTCAATTTCGTCTATGATGGCGTAGGGATGGCCGCGCTGGACGCGGTCTTCCAGCCGCATAGCCATATTGTCGCGCAGGTAGTCAAAGCCAAACTCGTTGTTGGTGCCGTAGGTGATGTCGGCGTTGTATGCCTCACGACGGAGCACCATACGGAGTTGATTTTGGTCTTCCTGCGGCGAAGTTTTGCTCAAATCCACCAAAAAGGCTTTTTTGCCGTGCTCGGTGCGCGCCGCCATCTGAAGCACACCAATTGAAAGCCCGAGCAAGTCGTAAATGGGCGCCATCCAGCGGGCGTCACGACGGGCAAGGTAATCGTTCACGGTGACAAGGTGCACACCCTTGCCTACAGGGATTCCATCCAAGGGCTTGAATTCCCACCTGTCTGGATCATCGCCCCAGCGTTCGCGCGCCGCTTCAATCCACGCGGGGTTGAGGGCAAGGGCGTTGAGGTAAATCGGCAGGGTAGCAACCAAAGTTTTACCTTCGCCCGTTTTCATCTCGGCGACTTTGCCTTCGTGCAAAACCATGCCGCCGATGAGTTGTACATCGTAGTGCCGCAAGCCAATTGTGCGCTTGCTGGCCTCGCGCACCACCGCAAAGGCTTCGGGCAGAATATCGCCCAAAGTTTCGCCCTTAGCCAATCTGCGGCGAAAATGCTCGGTTTGGGCGCGCAGGGCTTCATCGCTGAAGCCCTCGTATTTTTTCTCCAGCAAGTTGATCTTATCAACGGTCGGAAGGTAACGTTTCAAAACTTTGCGGGTTGGGTCTCCGGCAAAGGCGTTAACAAGTTTCTTGAGCATTTTGCCTCGTGTTGAAAATGGGGAATTTTTACACCGCGATTATAGCACAAGGAAATGGCAACTCGGCGGCGCTGCAATTTGGCAACGCGGGTGAATGGTATCTGTTATACTTTCGCTCTGATTGCAAACCACAGTGCATAACCAACCCTGATAGTTGGTTTAGGCCTTTTGCAACTTAGCGCCCAAATTTTTGATCTCTCCCTACCCCCGCTCTGGCGAGGCTTCGCCTTCGCTCAGCCTGCCGGAGCCGCCCCCTTCCCTCCCTTACTAAGGGAGGGAAGGGGGCAGGTGAGCCGAGCGCCAGCGAGGCTCAGCGGGGGATGGGTGAGATCTTGCCACAAGTGCGATAGATCGCACCTTTCGCAACAACTGAAATCTTGTTTGAAAATACAATATATTTAGATTGCGCAGATTGGCGCCGATTTTTGCATCTGCGTAATCTGCGGTTTAATCTCTACCAAGGAGGTTTTTGATGATCAAAGCAGGATGGCGCGAAGTGAGCGCTGAATGGGTTGGCAAGGGCTTGACCTTTATCGGCAAAAACCAGCAGGGCGGCACAGTGCAAATGGGGGACTTAGGCGACAAGCCGGGCATCCCGCCAATGGAATTGCTGTTGGTAAGTGTTGCCGGTTGCACCGGCATGGACGTGGTGCACATTTTGCGAAACAAAAAACGCCTGCCCGTGCGCGATGTGAAAGTGACGGTGCGCGGCCGGCGTCGGGAGGAATATCCGCAAATTTATGTGGAAGTGCATCTGCATTACGAAATTGTGGCTGATGAGCCTATTTCCCCAAAAGATGTTGAACAAGCAATCAACCTGTCCCAAGACAAGTACTGCTCTGCCAGTGCAATTTTGAAAGCAGTGGCCGAGGTGAAATACGATTATTCGTTGCGAGTTGAGCCATCGCGAGCCTAAAACGCCCAAGGAGAAAAATCGGTTTGCTGGTCAAACGTGTCAATCCCTTCTATCCGTTTTAGGGTATTGGCAGCAAGGTAGGTGAAAGGCGTTGCTAAGGTTTCGTAGGCTACTTTTACAAGCCATTGCGAAACCGCGGCTTGTAGCAGGCCGCTGGTTGGTATGATCCCGTAAAAGGCCAGAGTGATGAAAGTGAACGCGTCCACCCCCTCGCCCACAATGGTGGAAGAAATCGTGCGCAGCCACAAGAAGCGCCCTTCGGTGCGCACCTTCAATTTCGCCATGATGTAGGCGTTGACAAATTCCCCGATAAGGTAAGCGGCAAACGAGGCGCCCAACAGGCGGGGGGTGAAGCCAAAAAAGGCGCGAAAAGCCGCTTGCGCAGTGGCGCGCGAGCCTAAACCGGCGTTCCAAAACGAAGCGGCAGGAAGCATCACTGCTGCCCAAATTGCCAGTACCGCCAACAAATTGGCCACAAAGCCGGTCCAAATCATCCGACGGGCGGCCGCATAGCCGTACACCTCGGTGACTACATCGCCCAGAATGTATGCAAGCGGAAAGAGAACTATGGCTGCGGGGAGCACTATTCCCCACAAGTCAACCAGTTTAACCGCAATAATGTTTGAAACAACCAAAATTGCCGCGAAAACGCCGACCAAAAAAGGGTAATAACGGCCCATAATGGCATCCTCTCAGAATGGTTTTTAGGCCGTCGGATTTTACCCAACCTTGGCACAGGCGTCAAAGGGCAGCGTTGTCCTCCACCACCTGCCCATCGCGCAGGCGGACGATGCGGTCGGCGTGGGCGGCCACCTCGTCGTCGTGGGTGACCAGCACCACGGTGAGGCCGTATTCTTTGCGCATCTCGGCAATCAGGCTCAGCACTTCTTCACCGGCGCGGCTGTCCAGATTCCCCGTCGGTTCGTCGGCCAACAGCAAGGTGGGACGGTTGACCAGCGCCCGCGCTAAGGCCACCCGTTGCTGCTCGCCGCCCGAAAGTTGCCCCGGCAGGTGATCCAGGCGCTCGCCCAACCCCACGCGCTCCAGCAGTTGACGGGCGCGCTCCTCCACATCAAATCCGGCGCGGCGCTTGTAGGGCAGCAGGGGGAGCATCACATTCTCCAGCGCAGTCATCTCAGGGATGAGGTAGAACATCTGGAAGACGAAGCCGATGTGCTCTCGGCGGAAGTCGGCCAGCGCGTCGCCCCGCAGGCTGCGGACGTCGGTATCCAGCAGGCGCAGTTGCCCCTCGGTGGGCGTGTCCAACGTGCCCAAGAGGTGCAACAGCGTACTCTTGCCGGAGCCCGAGGGCCCCTGGATGGCGACGAACTCGCCTTCGTCCACGCTCAGGCTGACGCCGCGCAGCGCCTCCACCGGCACGCCGTCGCCGTACACCTTGCGTAAGTTTTCGGCTTGAATGATGCTCATGGTTGGCTCCTTGTTCGTTGATTGGTTACCTGGTTGCTTGGGGTGCTCACGAATTGGCCGAGAAAAACCACAGAAAGCACAGAATCTCACAGAAAACACAGAATTTGTTATTTCTGTGCCCTCTGTGCCTCCTCTGTGTCTTCTGTGTTCCTCTCCTCCACCCGCAATTCGCCACTCGCCATTCGCTACTTGCAATTCGCCATTCGCCATTACTCTCCACGCAACACCTGCGCCGGAGGGATGCGCGCCGCACGGCGGGCAGGGAAGTAGGCCGCCACCAGCGCCGCTGCCGTGGGTAAGGCCCATCCTACAGTAAATCCCAGCAGGTACGCCCGCGTATCCCAGCCCACCAGCGCCCAGGCCGCAACCACCCCCAGCAGGCCACCCACTACCCCTGCCGAGAGGCCGATTAGCAGCGCTTTCCCCATCCACAGCCCAAACAGCGCCCGATCTCGCCAGCCCACACCCTTCAACAGCCCCAGCCACACCCGCTCCCGCTCCAGCGCCACCCACAGCCAATCTGCCGTCCCCAAGCCGCCGATGAGCAACAGCCCGCCCAGCAAATAGCGATGATACCGCTCAATGTGCACCATCACATACCGCCCCAAAAAGGTGAGGGCAAGATACCCCGCATTGCTCCGCAGCGCCCCCACCCCAGCGCTCAGCAGAAACGCCGTCACCGCCAGCACCACCCAGCCGCCCCAGGCCCGCCGCACCTGCCGCAAGAGTAGCCGCATGATGGCCGAGCCCCGCACCTTCAACGGCGAAGGCTTCACCTCCGGCCGCAACACCCGCAGCGGCGGCACCCGCGCCGCTTTCCACGCCGGCAGCAACGCCCCTATCGCCGTCATCGCTGCGCTGAGCCACGGGATGACCGCCAGCCGCCAACTCGGCACCTGCCAGCCCCCGCCATACGCCGCCAGCCACGCCAGCAACGCCGCCGCACCGCCGCCCACAAGCCCCAACCCAAAGGCCCACAGCACCACCTGCCCGAACAACGTCCGGCTGCGCCAGCCCACCGCCTTGCAGACACCCAAGAAGGTGCTCTGCGCCTCTACCGTATCCTGCAACAGGCTCACGATGTACACCGTGGCCAGCAGCCACAGCGTCAGCCCCAGCAGCCGGTCGCTCCAATGCGTCCGCCGCTGAATGGTCAGGTGGACGCCCTTCTGCACCCACGGCTCAGCCACCGTGACATCGGGCTGCTTCCCTTCCCCCGGCAAGCGCACGTTCACCTCCGTGGGCGACGAGCCGGTGACCACATCCACCGCCAGCCCGGTCTGGCGGATGATCTCCGCGGCCACCGCTTCCAGCCGCTCTTGGGCTTCCGGCGTGAACCGTTCTGTCCCCGCAACCCGCACGCGGATGGCCGAAATGCACGGCTGGTGGGGCAAAAGGAACTCGCAGGCCGCCCGCAGGTTGGTCAGCAGCACCGGCGGCGATTGCAGATAGCCCAAGGGGGAAAGGGAAGGCAAAAGCACCCGCTTCCCCGCCACCGGCTTACCGTTCAGCGTGCGCAGCGGCAAGGTGGGCGGTGCATAAGTTTCCAGCGGGACGGTGGTCAGGGCGTCGGGGCTTACTTTCAACTGGCCGACATCATAGAACCCCATCGGCAGAAGGATCGTATGCGCCAGAGGCTCGGCGGGCGGCTGGCGGAAAAACGGCTCCGGCGGTTGAGGCGGGAAGTCTGTGGCGAAGCCTGCTGGCATGTGCACCTGCTCGTCCGGCCAGGGAATGGCTTCCAGGGCGCGCTTTCCCAAAACGCGATAGCGCACTGCGCTGGGCAACGGCCACAGGGGGCCAGCGGGAAGGGCAGGCAAAGCAAAGGCAGCGAGAGCACCTCCAGAGGATGGCGTGGGAACCCCCTCGGGAAAAGGATTGCAATTCCCGCGCGCCACCTGTTTGATGAGCCTAAAATCCGCCATCCCCAGCGCCTTTTTCCACTCGGCGAGGTAATCCTGGGCGCCGGGGAAGGTTTTATCCAGGATGTTCTTCTCAACGGGAAGGGCGCGCAGCGCGCCGGGATCCTTGGTGAAACGCTGAATCAGCGTCGGCGCCGGCAGTGAGGGCATGCGCAGCGCATCCACCCGCTCTTGCACCGTGATCCGGGTGTACAACCCTTGTTGGACCAGGACAGGCAACATGAGAGTTTCCCCATGCCCAGGAATGGCATAGCGGCAAGAAGGCATCTCCGCCGTCAGGTACATTCCTTTGGTCACGGCCTTATCCAACCCCACCAACTGCGCTTCGGCTTCAGGGTCTATGGCAGCCAAAAGCATCGGCACCCGAAACTGCCGGCCAAAGGCCACGGGTGTACGGGTAGTAGGCCTTGCGCTAAAAGAGGGAGGCGTTGAGCGAGGCGCAGGAGTGACTGCGGAATTTGAAGGGGAATGAAGGGCATCCCAACGCCTATCCCATAACCCGGCCTGAACGAAAAGATCCTCTTGCGCCGAGGGGAAGAACCACTGGTAAGTTTCCGCCTGGTACACCGTGCCTTGCTGTACCCCATTGTCCACCTGAATGTGCAACTTATAGCGATACAGTCCCGGGCCAGGGGCACTTTCCACCCCGTGCACATAGAGCGCCACATAGCCCAACATGCTGATAGGCGCGGCGACCTCAACCCCCGGAATGCGGCGGATGGCCTGATACTGCTCCCAGGTGATGGCAGGGCGCAAGTCGGCAAGATAGTTGACCCGCACCCTGCCTGCTTCCTTTTCCACCGGCAGCACGCTATCCGGCGCCCGCACCAGCAAATCGTAGGACGTGCGCCAATGCCGCGCCAGATCCCGATCCACCTTCGTGGTAACCGTCTCGGCCAGCGCCGTGAAGGTCAGCCAGGCTGCCCCCACGAGGACAATGCCCACGAAGAGGAAAAGCAGGCGTAGACGGTGGCGGGAAAAGAGCCGAAAGCCAAACATGTTTTCTCCTGATTCGTTACTTGGTTACTTGGTTACCTGGTTGCTTGGTTACCTGGTTGCTTCGGATGCTCCCGAATTGGCCGAAAAAACACCGAAGTGGCTTATCGCCAAGAACGCCAAGGAAGCAAAGAGCGCAAAGAAATTTCGGTCAATCTGTGTAATCTGTGGTTTATTGTTCATCCACCGATGGACACAGATTACCACCGATTGGATTTTGAAACCGCAGATGTCGCAGATTACGCAGAAAAATCTGCGCTAATCTGTGATTCATCGCCAAAGGCGCCAAGAAATTAACGCCAAGGCGCCAAGGAAGGCAAAGGGCGCAAAGTGGTTAACGCAAAGGCGCAGAGAGGGTAACGCAGAGACGCTAAGGGAGCAAAAGACGCAAAGAAATTTCTGCGTTTTCTGCACCTCCTCTGTGTCTTCTGTGTTTCTCTGTTTCTCTCATCAATCTGCGCTAATCTGTGCAATCTGTGGTTCTCACTCTCCACGCAACACCTGCGCCGGGGGGATGCGCGCCGCACGGCGGGCAGGCAGCCACGCAGCCAGCAGGGCCACGAGCACGGCAAGGCCGAGCCCGGCGACGAAGGCCACGCCGCAGGTAGCCCAGCCCACACCGCCGCCCAGCAGCAGCGCCGCGCCCAGCAGGCCGCCGACCACGCCGCCGCTTACCCCGATCCGCGCCGCTTCCCGAAGCCAGAAAGCCATCACCTGCCGCGGCCGCCAGCCCAAGGCCGGGAACAGCCCGTTCAGGTAGCGGTGCTCGGCCAGCAGCATGAGCACGCCGTCGGCCACGGCCAGGGCGCTCAGCAGCAACGCGGTGACGACCATGACGATGTGATACCCGGCCACGCGCACCAGCAGGTATTGGCCCAGAAAGGTGAGTTGCAGATAGCCCCGCAAGCCCAGCCAGCCGCCCAGGAGCACGGTGGTCAGCCCCGTGGCCCCTGCCGCGATGCCCGCCGCGGCCAAAAACGCCTGCTTGTGCCGCGTCCACAGGCCCAACGTCCGGGCCGCCAGAGGCGAGACCACGGGATCGGCCGTCTCACGCAGCACCGACATCACGCTCAAACGGCTGGCGCGCCAGGCGGGGCCGAGCATACCCAGCACCACCAGCGCCAGGCTCAGCGGCACGATGCCTAAGGTTTCCAGCCAGGTAAGGGCGCTCAGGCGCAGCCAAGCCCGCAAGCCCCAGCCCAAAAGCACGCCCGCGGCCGCGGCCAGCAACCCCACCGTCACCGCCACGCTCAACAGATAGGCCAACACGTTCCGCCGCCGCCAGCCCACCGCACGCAGCACCGCCCACGTGCGCCGGCGCTGCGCTACCCACATCGCGCTGGCGTTGAAGGTGTAGAGCAACGCCAAAAGCACGAGCAGGCCCAGCAACTCGCGGTTCCCCCGCTGCACCTGACGATGGATGCGTAGATGCACCCCCTTTTGCACCCACGGCTCGGCGATGAACACATCGGGTTGTTTGCCCTCGCCGGGCAGGAAAACCCGCACCTCCCGCGGCGACGAGCCGGTGACGATGTCCACCTCCAGGCCGGTCTGGCGCACGATTTCCGCGGCCACAGCCTCCAGCCGCTGCTGGGCCTCGCGGGAATAATGCTGCGCGCCCTGCACCCGCACCCGGATGGCCGAAATGCACGGCTCGCCCAAGATGGCGCAGGCGGCGTCTAAGGTGGTCAGCATGGTGGGCGGCGATTGCAGGTAGCCCAGCGGCGAAAGGCCGGGGAGCAGACGCCGCGGCTGCGGGAAAGGCTTGCCCTGGGCGTCGGCCACGACCTGCGCGGCCGCGGGGGCGTAGGTTTCCAGCGGCACCGCGGTGAGCGCCTCTTGCTGCAACCCCAGCCGGGAAGCATCGTAAGTGCCCAGCACCAGCACGCTCACCCGCGCCATCGCCGCCTGCGGCGCCGCCCGATAGGTAGGCTCATCCAAGGGATTGAGGGCCTGCGCGGCCACGCCCTGCTCGTCGGGGGACGGGCGCGCCGTCAGCGTTTCGCCGTGTGCAGTGAAGGCCACCGGCGCGGGCAAAGGCCACAGGGGTTCGCCCATCCCCCACGGGTGCGGACCAGCGCCTCCCTTTTGGAGCGCGGCGCGGGCTTCAGGGGGCAGGTCGTTCAGCGGCGGGCGGCACAACCCCTGCAAAAACCACTTTTTGATGAGGCGTCCTCTATGAGCGTAGGCCGTGAGCAAGTGCTGATAAAAAGCCTGACCGTCTACCGTCCAGGGCGGCAGGGTCTCTGCTACGGGCAGGCGCAAGAGCGGGGCCGTGCCGTCGCGGGCGAGGGTATCCAGCACTGCCTGCATCCCCTCGGGTGTCTGCAGGCGCTCGGCTTCCAGCGTGCCCTGCAGGCGGAAGGGGAAGTCGGCGCGGGCGATCACCGGGATGAAGAAAACGGGCGTGCCGTAGGCGCCGGGAATGTGCCGATGGCGCGGGTCTTCCTCCGGCGTGACCGGGGCATAACGGCAGAAGGGCAGGTCGGCGCGCAGGTAATCTCCTTCCACCAGCGCGGCCTTCAGGCCCACCAATTGGGCTTCGGCCTGGGGGTCAATGCCCGCCAGCAGGATAGGGAAGGTCAGGCGGACGCGGAAAGGCGTTTCGTAACCCGGCCCACGCGGCCATGTTCGGAACTCTTCCGAAGCCCACGGTGTGGCTTGCTTGGCAAGGGCGGCGTCCTGGGTGGGGTCGTAGTACCAGAGCAGATGGGTTTTCGCGCGGCGGAAGGTAGTCAGGCCGGTATCCAGCACGATGTGTTGGGTCTGGCGGTAGAGGCCCGCGGGCGGCACGTCCTTCAGCACAGCGTAGGTGCGCTCCAGAAAAGTGCCCACCATGCTGATGGGCGCGGCCACCTCCACACCTGGGATGGACTGAATGCGGCGGTATTGCTCGCGGGTGATGCCGGGCGGCAGGTTGGCGAGGTAGTTGACCCGCGCCATCTGCCACCGCTCCTCTTCGGGTAGGCGGCTCCCCGGCGGGCGGACGAGCAGGTCATAGGCTGTCTGCCAGTGGCGCGCCAGTTCGCCCTCCACGCGGACGGTAAGGGTGGCCGTGGTGGCCGTAAGGAGCACATAGGCCACGCTCACGGCCATCACGCCTACGGCAAGGAGAAAGGTGCGGTAGTCAAGGAAGCGACGAAGCATGGTCGGGAGCCTTTCATTCGGCTCATCCACCGATGGACACAGATTTTCACCGATTTTATTATACAACCGCAAATTGCGCAGAAAAATCTGCACGCCAAGGGCGCCAAGAAACGCCAAGGACGCCAAGTTCAACGCAAAGACGCAGAGAAAAAGCAGAGGCGCAGAGAGGTTAACGCAGAGACGCTAAGGGAGCAAAAGACGCAAAGAAATTTCTGTGTTTTCTGCGCCTCCTCTGTGTCTTCTGTGTTTCTCTTATCAATCTGCGCTAATCTGTGTAATCTGTGGTTTTCGCTCTCCACCCTCCTCACACGCCCGAACGTTGCAAGCGGCGCAGCGCCCAAAGGTGCAAGAGCACGCCGAGCACCGCGAGCAGCGTCAGAG
>JALUDX010000040.1 GCA_027053355.1 Anaerolineales bacterium
GATGAGCATGGCCGCGAACAAAATGCGCGGCATCTACGCCTCGGTGTGCCACGATACCTACTCCGCGCATCAGGGCGTGGAGCACGACGGGATGAACGTGCTGTGCATGGGCGGGCGCATCATCGGCCGCGAGTTGGCGCGCGAAATCGTGCTCGCCTTCCTGCGCGCCCAACCCGGCGGCTCGGCGCGGCACGCGCGGCGCCGGGAAAAAGTCCGCCGATTGGAAGCGGAATGCGGACGTTAGCCGGAAACTTTCCGTTTCGTTTCTTCTTGGCGGTCTTGGCGCCCTTTTGGCGACCTTGGCGCTTGGCGCTCTGAAAATCCGCGGGAAGCCGTTGTCATCCGCGGCCGATTTTCTCAAGGCCGAATGGTTACGCCGTGTGCGAGAAGGAGCCATGCGCACCCACCACTTTCACCCCAAGCCATCGTTCGCTGCCATGCGCCGCGGCGCGCAGGCCGTTGCCGTCCTGCTGCTGGCGGCACTGCTCGCGGCATTGCTCCCCGGAGCAGAAGTGCACGCCGCGCCCAACGCGGAAAAGTCCGTCGAGGTGCTCCGCCGCGACGGCGACATCACCATCCTGCCCAACGGCGACGTGCACGTCGTAGAAACCTGGCAAGTGCACTTCATCGGCGGCCCCTTCACCTACGCGTTTCGCAAAATCCCCTTCGACAAAGTGGAATACATCGTGGGGTGGCAAATCGCAGAGGGCGACCGCCGCTACCAAGAAGCGGAAAGCGCCCAGGTCTACGCCTTTCAGGTAGAGCGCACTTCCGATGCCGTCGAAGTGACCTGGTACTTCCCGCAAACGACTGACGCCACCCGCACCTTCACCCTCACCTACACGCTGAAGGGCGCGCTGTGGATCGGCGAGCAGAACGACACCTTCCACTGGATTTTCATCGAAAACGACCACGGCTACCCGATCAGCGAATCTTCGGTCAAGGTGCACCTGCCCCAAGCCTTTGACCCCACGGAAATCGCCACCCTCGCGGGGCACTCAGAGGCCGAGAAAAGCGGCGCCGGCCAGGTGGTCAGCGGAGATACGGTGGTCTTTTCGCAAAACAAAATCGCGCCTTACGAAGACTGGGTGATCGGCGTGAAGTGGCCCCATGGCGCGGTGAACGCCGAACCGCCCGCCTGGGAACGCGAAGCCCTGCGCCGCGTGGAAATGCCTTCCCGCACGGGGGAGTTCACCATTTTGCCCAACGGCGACATCCACGTCACCGAGACGTGGCAGACCAAATTCATCGAAGGCCCCTTCGACGAAGCCTCGCGCGCCTACGACGCCAAGTTCGTAGACCGCATGACCCATTTCCAGGTGGCCGAAGGGTCGCTCACTTACACCCGCGTGGACGACGAATTCGACCTCGGCCCCCACACCTTCGTTGCGAAGCGCTACGGCGACACCTATTTCCTGTACTGGGAATTCCCCAAAACCTACAACGACTCGCGCACCTTCACCATTTCCTACACTCTGAAAGGCGCCATCAGGCAGGGCAAGGCCGTGGACGAATTTGCCTGGATTTTCGCCGCCCCGTCGCACGACTACCCCATTCAGCACGCGGAGGTGGTGTTTCACCTCCCGGCGGCATTCGACCCCAATGCGATCCAGGCGGATTCGTTCCTCGGCTCGGTGGAAGGGAAGCCTACCGGCCACGGCGAGGTCATCGACGGGCAAACGGTGCGGTTCACGGCAGATGATCTGGCGCCCAACCAGCCGTGGGGCGTGCGCGTGCGCTGGCCTCACGGCGCCATCAACGCCCCCCTCCCCGCGTGGGAACGCTTAGAGCGGATCAAGCCCTGGGCCACGCTGGGTTTGATTGTTGGCGCGTTCCTGCTGGCCATTTTGGGCATCGGCTCGGCCTACTTGCTCTGGTATCTGCGCGGGGGTGACCCTGCCGCGGGCGTGACGCCCACTTTCCTTTCCGAACCGCCGGACAAACTGCCGCCGGCCGTCGTGGGCGTCTTGCTCAAAGAGCGCGTCGACCAGCGCGACATCACCACCGCCACCCTGCTGGATTTAGCCCGCCGCGGCTACATCCAAATCCTCACCACCCCCGACGACACCATCCTCATGCTCCGCAAAACCATCAAAGGCGACCGAAGCCTGCGCCCTTACGAAAGGCGGTTCCTGGAAGCCCTCTTTGGCAGAGGGGGGAAAAACGAAGCCGCGTCGCTTTCGGCTTTGCGGGGGAAATTTTTCTCCCACCTGGACAAGATTCGCGAAGCCCTCTACAAAGAAGTCGTCAGGCTGAAATTTTTCCCCGCGCCCCCTGACCGGGTGCGCCACCGCTACTACGTGCTGGCCTGGGGCGTGCTGGCGTCGATGGGGGCGTTTTCGTGCGCCTTCCTGGCGATTGCGCCCGATTGGCTCCCCTCGGGCGGCGTGGTGCTCGTGCTCTTGAGCGCGTTAGCGACGGTCATGGCCTATTTCATCGTTGCTCCCCACATGCCCCGCAAGACCAAAAAAGGCGCTATCGAAGCCGCCAAGTGGGAGGCCTTCAAACGCTATCTCGAATCCTTGCGGAAATATAGCGTCTGGAAGCGCGAGGGCGAGCAAATCCGGGAAAAACTTGCCGACTACCTGCCCTATGCCATCGTCTTCGGCCTCAAACACAGTTTCAGCCACTGGTTCAAGCAGGCGGCAGACATCCCCGCGCCCGCGTGGTACCAGACGATCCGGGACTTGCCGGGCGGCACAGGGGGAACGCCGCGTGGGGTGCAGGGTGGCCGCGGCAAAGGGCTGGCGGCGACCGCCGCGAGCGGCAAGGCGTCCTCGCTCTCGTTGGGTCAGGCGCTGGATGACGCGGCCGCGGGCACGTTCCATTCCCTCTCGCAGATCGCCGACAGCCTGTTCGACAGCCTGGAAAACGCCTCGGCGACCTTCACCACCGCTCCCCAGACCAGCAGCGGCAGCAGCAGCGGTTGGAGCGGGGGCGGCAGCAGCAGTTTCAGCAGTGGCAGCAGTTTCGGCGGCTTCAGCGGCGGCGGGGGCGGCGGCGGTTCCAGCGGGTTCGGATGACGCCTTGACACGCCAAGCGCCAAGAAGCGAAGGGGAGCGTTACGCTTCTTAGTGTCTTTCGCCCAATCTGTGCCAAACTCTGGGGATGTTTTTCTGCGGAATCTGCGTAATCTGTGGTTTTTCCTCGTAAGTTCTCCAGGCGAAGGCCGGCCCTTCCCTGCCTTCGGCGCGGCGTTTTTGTGATAAGATGAAAACAGACGGCTTCTCGTGGAACGAGGGCGCAGCCTATGATGAACGTCGGGCGCCCTAACCTGCAGCGAAAGGAGCGCACGATGCAAACTCGGCGATGGTTGACCCGGGGGCTGTGGCTTGTTTTGGCGTTGGTGTTGATGGCAGGCGTAAGCCGCGTGGCGTACGCAACCAGCCAGGCCAAAAGCGTGGAGGTGTTGCGCCGCGATGGCGAAATGACCATCCTGCCCAACGGCGACGTGCGCGTGGCCGAAGTGTGGGAAGTGCACTTCATCGGCGGACCCTTCCATTACGCTTTTCGCGAAATCCCCCTGCACCACGTGGAAGACATTACCGACTGGTCGGTTAGCGAAAACGGCCAGGCCTATCGGGAAGGCCAAAAGAGCGCCGGTGGGTTCGTCGTCCACAAATCTTCGCAGGCCCGCAAAATCACCTGGTACTTCTCTTCCACCAGCGACGCCACCCGCACCTTTGTCCTTTCATACACCCTGAAAAGCGCCCTGTGGATCGACCCCAAAGGCGACCAACTTTTCTGGAAGTTCATCGAGAAAGATCGGTCTTACCCCATCGACCACGCCTCGGTGTTGGTGCATTTGCCCGCGGCATTCAAGCCGGAACAACTGCGCACTGCCACCTATGTAGACGGTCAGGAAGGCTCCCCGGCTCAGATGGTCGACGCGCAGACGCTGCGCTTCGAGGGCGGGCCCTTCGCCGGCGGCACCGAATGGGAAATTCGGGTGCAGTGGCCCCACGGCGTGGTCTCGGCCTCGCCGCCGGCCTGGCAAAAGGAAGCCGAGCGCCAGCCGTGGATCGATTTGGGGATGGCCGTGTTGCTCTTTTTGCTGGTCGTCGGGGTGGTAGGCGGCGGCTTCCTCTTGTGGTATCTGCGTGGCCGCGACCCCGCGGTAGGCGACGTGCCCGCCCTGGTCACCCAGCCGCCCAGCAACCTCCCCCCCGGCCTGGTGGGGACGCTAATCGACGAACGAGCCGACATGGACGACATCATGGCCACGCTGCTCGATCTGGCGCGGCGGGGTTTCTTGCGCATCGAGGTCACCAAGCACCGCACCTTTTTCGGCCACCGCGAAGAAACCGTTTTCGTCGCCGCCGACCAGCCAGAGCATCCGCTACCTTACGAGCGCGCCTTGCTGGACGGCATCTTTGGGAAACACGCCCCTCCGGGCGCCCGGCGCGCTTTGAGCGACTTGAAAGAACAGTTTTATGTGCACATCCCCACCATCAAAAAGCGGCTATACGAAGCCACGGTCGCGGCAGGGCTCTTCCCCACCAACCCCGAGAGCGTGCGCCATCGCTATGTTGCGTTGGCCGTAGTGGCCGGCGCGGTGGTGGCCGCGTTCTACTTCCCGGCCAAAATGCTCCACGCGCAGGCCGTGGCCGTGCTTTCGGTATGGGCCGGGGTGTTGACCACTTTGGCGCTGATTCCCATGGCGTTGGCTATGCCTCGCAAGACTCGCAAAGGGGCCTTAGAAGCCGCTCGCTGGCGGGCGTTCAAAAAATACTTAGAGACCTTAGAGCGCCACACCGCTTTGGCTCAGGCCAAGGCTTTGTTCGAGAAATACCTGCCCTACGCCACGGCTTTCGGCATCTCCAAAACGTGGGTACGCAAATTCGCGCGGGTGGAAAACATGCCAGTGCCCACCTGGTACCAAATGTACCCGCCCGGCGGCTACGGCTCCGCTGGCGGAAGAGGAATGCCCGCCGGCCTGGGCAGCGGGGGGAAGATGGCCTCGCCCGCGTCTTCGGCCGCGCCTTCGTTAGATCAGATGGCCTCGGGCGCGTTCAATTCCTTCTCGGACATGGCCGACAGCCTGATGCACACCCTGAACTCGGCAGCCTCCACGTTCACCAGCACGCCCAGCAGCAGCGGCGGCGGCTTCAGCGGCGGGGGCGGCGGAGGCGGGGGCGGTGGCGGCGGCTCCAGCGGGTTCGGCTAATTCAGCGTCACTGTTCAGCCTTTGGAAAACAGCCCGCGGATGAACGCGGATAATGGCGGATAGCAGCGGATTTTGGGACGCCAAGTAACGCAAAAAGCGCAAAGGAACTCGAAGCCGCAGAGAGGGAAACGCCAAGATGACGCCAACGGCCTCGTTCCGTTTCCCGCCGCCCCACTTACGGCACATCCCGGCCCAACGACCGGCCCAGCCTTCAGCCCATCGCAAAACCGCCCCTTGAGATTTCAAGGGGCGGTCGTTATCACGGGTGAGTGCGGGGTGCTGGTTGACTGACAAATCTCACCGCATGGTTTTCTATCTTACCCTCACCCCGCCCCCCTTTTATTC
>JALUDX010000041.1 GCA_027053355.1 Anaerolineales bacterium
CACCCCCACCGACGTGACCGCGGCCCTCCCATCCCCCCGTTTTTGAGTGCCTATGGCCCGCATTTACGCCTTAGTCAACCAAAAAGGCGGCGTGGGGAAAACCACCACCGCCATCAATTTAGGCGCCTACCTGGCCTACTACGGCCAACGCGTGCTGTTGGTCGACATGGACCCGCAGGCCAACGCCACTTCCAGTTTGGGGGTCAACAAATATCGGCTGCGGGGCGGCACGTACGAAGTGCTCTTGGGCGACTCGCCCGCCGCACCCCTGGTGTTGCACAACCCACGGCTCAAACTTTCCCTCCTCCCGGCCTCGCCGGCCCTGGCCGGGGCGGAGGTGGAACTGGTCAACGAACTGGCGCGCGAAACCCGCCTGCGCCGCGCGTTGGAACCCCTCACCGCCCGCTACGACTACATCCTCATCGATTGCCCCCCCTCTTTGGGGCTGCTGACCATCAACGGGCTGGTAGCCGCCCAGGATGGCGTGCTGATTCCCGTGCAATGCGAATACCTGGCGCTGGAAGGGTTGAGCCTGCTCACCCAAACCTTAGACAAAGTGCGGCAGGCCCTCTTCCCCGAACTCGGCGTGCGGGGCGTGGTGCTGACCATGTTCGACGGCCGCACTAACCTGGCCAACGACGTGGTGGCCGAAGTGCAAAAGCACTTCCCAGACAAGGTTTTCCACTCGGTGATTCCGCGCAGCGTGCGCCTGGCCGAGGCCCCCTCTTACGGCCTGCCCATCTCGGCTTACGCGCCGCAATCCAGCGGGGGAAAGGCCTATGCCGCGCTGGCCCGCGAAATTCTGGTGGGCGATGGCGTGCCCGTGCCCGCGATAGAAACCCCGCCAGCAAAGGAGTAAACGATGGCTCGCAGGCGCAGCGGCTTGGGCCGCGGATTGGACGCGTTGATTCCCGGCGGCGAAACCAGCACCCGCCTCCCCGCGGGGAGCGTGGCGCAGGTGCCCGTGGAGCAAATCCGCCCCAACCCGCGGCAGCCGCGCAGCAAAATCGACCCGGCCGCGTTGGAGGAACTGGCCGCGTCCATCCGCGAACACGGGGTGATTCAGCCCGTGGTGCTGGCCCGGGCGCCCGACGGGCAGGGCTATGTGCTCATCGCGGGCGAACGGCGCTGGCAAGCGGCCAAACTGGCCGGGCTGCAGCAGGTGCCCGCGGTCATCCGCGAAGCCACCGAGCAAGAACTACTGGAACTGGCGCTGATCGAAAACATCCAGCGCGCGGACCTAAACCCCTTGGAAACCGCGGAAGCCTACCGCCAATTGCACGAAGCGTTTGGCCTTTCCCACGACGAAATTGCTCAACGGGTGGGGAAAAGCCGGGTCGCGGTGAGCAACACCTTGCGCCTGCTCAAAGCCGCGCCCGCGGTGCGCCAGGCCCTGCTGGAAGGCCGCATCAGCGAAGGCCACGCCCGCGCCTTGTTGGGGCTCCCCTCGCCGCAAGCCCAAACCGCGGCGCTGCACACGGTCACCGAGCAAGGGCTCACCGTGCGCCAAACCGAAGACCTGGTGCGGCGGTTACAAGGCGAGCGCCCCCCTGCCAAGCGCGGCGCCCGCCCCTCACCCGAATTGCGCGACCTGGAAGCCCGCTTAGAGGCCGCGTTGGGCACCAAAGCACGGGTCAAAGGGCACGCCCATAAAGGGGCGATCACCATTTACTACTACTCGGCCGAAGAATTAGACGCCCTGCTGGCGCGGCTGCTGGAAGCGTAAAGCCGCCATGAGCCCAAGCACCGACACCCCCACCCGCGCCGCCCGCCTGGGCGAGCCATCGGCTTCGAATGGTTCGTGAGTGCCGTGATGTTTGGCTCGGTAACGCGCCGGTGGCGGCAGCCCTCGCGGGCGGCGGTGGATATGATGCCTGCACACTGAGCCTCGCCGAGGAGCGCAGGTGAGAAGAGGCCATAGTAGGGGGAGCGGTTGAGACGGAGGCTCGTGGCCTAAACAAACGCCGTGATTGGTGATGGCCCCAACAAGGGTATAATTCGATTATGGCACTTATGAAAGAAATTCGCGCCAAATTTGCGCAAGGTCAGTTTGAGTTTTCGAAACACGCCGTTGACCAGGCTATCTTGCGGGATATATCGGTGCAAGAAATACGTGAGGCAATAGCGACTGGTGAAGTGATTGAAGATTATCCCGATGACAAATATGGACCGAGTTGTCTGATTTATGGCGTTACCCGTCAAGGACGGCCGCTACATATCCACAGCAGTTACCCATCCCGCCCTGTGGTCAAAATTATCACGGTTTATGAGCCTAACCCGCGGCGGTGGGTGGCTTACCGGCAACGGCGGAGGTCGTACAAATGAGTAAAGAGAAAAAAGAAGAAAAACTGGTAGAACGGCGGGTCACCTACACCTTCTACAAAGATGGAAAATTTTACATTGTCGAGAATGTGCCCGCGCGGGTCAACGAAGAAACAGGCGAACAATATTTTGCCCCGGAGACGGTAGAGGCATTGCGCCGAATTATCTTGAGTGGTCAAAAGCCGCGCCGAACGGTAGAAACGCCGGTGTTTGATTTTGTATAGCCGGTTGTGGCTGGTTTGCGCGCCGACGGAGAAGCCTCCCTATGCCCTCCACCGACACCCCCACCCGCGCCGCCCGCCTGGGCGAGCCATCGTATGTCTGGCGCGCGGGGCAGCAGCGCCGCCTGGGAATGATCTTGCGCTTCGCCGCGGGCCGCGAGCGCGGCCTGGTGCTGGAAAACGGATGCGGCGTGGGCATGTATGTGGAAAAACTGGCCGAGCACGGCGGCACCGTCGTGGGGCTGGAATACGACTTCCCCCGTGCCCGTGAAGCCCACGCCCGCAATCCCCACCACATCGTGAACGCCGCGGGCGAGGCGCTGCCCTTCCCCGAAGCCACCTTCGACCTGATATTGAGCCACGAGGTCATCGAGCACGTCGCCGACGATACCGCGGCGGTGCGGGAGATGGTGCGCGCCCTCAAACCCGGCGGGCGGCTGGTGCTGTTTTGCCCCAACCGCGGCTACCCCTTCGAAACCCACGGGGTTTACTGGCGGGGGCGCTACCACTTCGGCAACAAGCCCCTGGTCAACTACCTGCCCCGCCGCCTGCGCGACAAACTCGCGCCCCACGTGCGCGTTTACACCCGCGGCGACCTGGAACGGCTTTTCGAGGGCTTGCCCGTGCGTTTCGTGCACCGCACGGTGGTTTTCGGCGCGTACGACAACATCATCGCCCGCTTCCCCCGGGCTGGGCGGCTGCTGCGCGGCTTCCTGCAAACGCTGGAACGCACCCCCCTGCGCTGGTTCGGACTTTCCCACTTTTGGGTGGTGGAGCGAATTGGCGGCTGAAAACTTGCCAATTCGCCCCCAGGTCGGTATAATCAGGGTGCATGTGGGCGGTTAGCTCAGTTGGTTAGAGCGTCGCGTTGACATCGCGAAGGTCGTAGGTTCGAGTCCTATACCGCCCACCTCGCTTGCGACGCCCAGCCCGACCAGGGCTGCTGAAAAAAGCCAGGCGCGACGACCGGGAAGAGTAACCGGGTTCCCGCCGCCAGAGAGGGCAGGCCAGCGGCTGAAAGCCTGCCTCGGCAACGGCTCGGCGAACACCCCCCGCGAGCGCGACCCCGAACGCCCCCCAGGCCAGTAAGGGAAGCGGCCAGGCCCCGTTATCGGCCTCCAGAGATGGCATCGGCAGCCGCGGCTCCCGACGCCAAACTGGGTGGAACCGCGCGAGCGGCACGCTCTCGCCCCAGCACGGGCGGGAGTTTTCGTTTAACGCAAAGACGCAAAGTGTAAGCGCAGAGGCGCAGAGAGGGCGCCAAGAAGCGCAAAGAGCGCCAAGGAAAAACCGCAGATTACGTAGATTACACAGATGAGCACCAATCGCCCCAGAACAACGCCCCCAATCCCCTAATCCCCTAATCCCCTAATCCCCTAATCCCGCATCCCTCTTCAACGCATCCCCCTTCAACGCATCCCCCTTCATCCCCCTCCCCCGGAGGCTCCTCATGGTCGAAAAACCCCAACTCCCCGAGAACTACCCCGAATCGCGGCTTTACCGCATCCGCCACTCCGCGGCGCACATCATGGCCCAGGCCGTGCTGGAATACTTCCCCGGCGCGAAAATCACCATCGGCCCGCCCATCGAAGACGGCTTCTACTACGACTTCGACCTCCCCCGCCCCATCACCCATGACGACCTGGAGAAAATCGAAGCCCGGATGAAAGAAATCATCAAGGGCAAGCACGACTTCGTGCGGCGGGAAGTCACCCCCGAAGAAGCGCGGGAACTTTTCAAAGACCAGCCCTACAAACTGGAACTCATCGAAGACATCCTCAGCCGCGGCACCGACGAATACGGCAACCCCCTGCCCGAAGGGCAAACGCCCACCCTCAGCATCTATCAGCACGACACCTTCATCGACCTCTGCCGCGGCCCGCACGTGGCCAACAGCGCCGAAATCAACCCCAAGGCCGTCAAACTGATGTCCATTGCCGGCGCATATTGGCGCGGCGACGAAACCAAGCCCATGCTCACCCGCATCTACGGCACCGCGTGGGAAAGCCCCAAGGAACTGCGCCAATACCTGCAATGGCTGGAAGAGGCCAAGAAGCGCGACCACCGCGTGTTAGGCAAGCAACTGGGCCTGTTCTACTTCGCGCCCGACGAAATCGGCCCCGGCATCCCCATGTTCACCCCCAAGGGCGAAATCGTCCGCCATCTGCTGGAATCCTTCGTGCGGGAAGTACAGACCCGCTACGGTTTCCTCCACGTCTGGACGGGCAACATCGTCAAGGAAGACCTGTACGCCAAATCGGGCCACCTGCAGAACTACGCGGATGTGATGTACCCGCCCATGGTCGACCAGAACAGCGGCGAGCGCTTCCGCCTGAAGCCGATGAACTGCCCCAGCCACATGACCCTCTACAAGAAAATGGGCAAGCACTCTTACCGGGAACTGCCCCTGCGCTTCTCGGAATTCGCCACTGTGTACCGCTACGAGAAAAAAGGCGAACTGCACGGTCTGACCCGCGTCCGCTCGCTGACCCAGGACGATTGCCACATTTTCTGCACCCCTGAGCAAATTCAGAGCGAATTTGCCATGCTGCTGGAACTGGTGCAGGAAATTTTGGGGCGCTTCCACCTGACCGACTATCAGGTGCGCCTTTCGCTGCGCGGGGAAGGCGGCAAGTACGTCGACGACCCCGAAAAGTGGAACAAAGCCGAAGCCGCGCTGCGCGCTGCCTTAGATGCCAGCGGCCTGGATTACGTGGAAGCCACCGGCGAGGCGGCCTTCTACGGCCCCAAGGCCGACTTCATCGCCCAGGATACTTTGGGCCGCGAGTGGCAACTTTCCACCATCCAGGTAGACTTCATCCAGCCGGCCCGCTTAGGCCTGACCTACATCGGCCCCGACGGCGAGGAACACACCCCCGTGGTGCTGCACCGCGCCATCATGGGCAGCACCGAGCGCTTCATGGGCGTGCTCATCGAGCACTACGCGGGCGCGTTCCCGGTGTGGCTTTCGCCGGTGCAGGCCGTGCTCATTCCCATTGCCGACCGCCACGTGCCCTATTGCCAGCAAGTGGCGCAGGAACTGCGCCGCGCCGGCCTGCGGGTGGAAGTGGACGACAGCAGCGCCCGCATGAACGCCAAAATCCGCACCGCGCAGAAGCAAAAAGTGCCCTACATGCTGGTGGTAGGCGACAAGGAAGTGGAAAGCCAGCAAGTGGCCGTGCGCCTGCGCTCCGGCGAAAACCTGGGCCCCATGCAGGTAGCCGACTTCCTGCAAAAAGCCCAGGAAGACATCGCCGCGGGCATCTAAATTCGTGCGCGCCTCGAAACCCCACCTGCGCCCTGAGCGGAAGGGCGAGCGTAGCGTAACTATTCAGCCTTTGGGAAACACAGCCCACGGATGAACGCGGATGATGGCGGATACACGCGGATTTTAGGGCGTCAGGGGCGCCAAGATGATGCCAACAGCCGCATCCCGTCTCCCGCATCGCTACTTTCTGTGTCTTCTGTGGTTTTCTCTCTGCGTCATCTGCAGTGTCTCTTTGAATCTGAACAGTTACAGCGCAGCGAGCACTGAAGTCGCCCTGAGCGGAAGGGCGAGCGTAGCGAGCACTGAAGTCGCCCTGAGCGGAAGGGCGAGCGTAGCGAGCACTGAAGTCGCCCTGAGCGGAAGGGCGAGCGTAGCGAGCACTGAAGTCGCCCTGAGCGGAAGGGCGAGCGTAGCGAGCACTGAAGTCGAAGGGCGCCACGCTCAACACCGCTCGACGACGCGGCTTTCCCACTAAACGACGACCCGACGACCATGTGGTCTACCTTCACCCTCGAAATCCGCACCCCTGGCCGCGGCCTGCACGACATCACCGCCGCGGTGGCCGAAAAGGTCGCGGCCAGCGGGGTGCAGACCGGCATGTGCTTCCTGTTCGTGCCGCACACCAGTGCGTCGTTGGTGCTCAACGAAAACTGGGATCCCACCGCCCGCGCCGACCTGGAAGGCGCCTTCGACCGCCTGGTGCCCGACGGTCAGCCCTGGTTTCGGCACACTTTGGAAGGCCGCGACGACATGCCTGCGCACATTCGCGCCGCGCTCACCCTGCCGAGCGTGGCCATCCCCATTGAGGAGGGCAAACTGATGTTAGGCACCTGGCAGGGCGTGTATCTCTTCGAACACCGCACCCGCCCCCATCGGCGGCGGGTGTTGGTGTGGCTTTGGGGAGAAAGCCGATGAGCCGCGGCCTGGGTGCACGCTGGTCAGATATCGTGCACACCACCTTGGCCCGTCACCAATGGGGCCTTGTCGCATTAATCGCGTGGGTGGTGTACCTGGCCTTGTCCTGGCACTGGCTGCACTTTCAAGATGTGATCATGGACGAAGGAGCCTACCTCTACAAAGGCTGGCTCTTTGTACGGGGCGTTTACCAACCATTTCAACCTTACGGCCCCTGGACCAACAAAATGCCCCTTTCGTTTTTGCTCTATGGCGCGGTGCAGCGGGTCTTCGCGCCCGGCCTGGCCACAGGGCGCTACTTTTCGGTGGCGGCCTCGGCCAGCGGTTGGCTGGCCGCGTGGCTGTTAGTACGCCGCTTAGGCCATCCACGGCTGGCCGCGGGGCTGCTTTGGGCAGCCGTAGCCACTGTATCGCTCATACGGGTAGAAACATGGGCGGTGACCGAAGGCTTCAGCGCCGCGGTGATGATTTGGGCGCTGTTTTTCCTGTTAGACCCTTCGCCAAGCCGCGGCCAACTGCTGACCGGCGGCGTGCTTGCCGGGCTGGCTGCGGTATTGCGCATCAATTTGACCCTGTTCACGGTGCTGGTGGTCTTCTGGATGTTCTGGCTGCACGGCTGGCACCGGGCAAGATGGACGCTTTTAGGTGTGGTGCTGCCGATAGCGGTGGTTTATGGGCTTTACTGGCCAGATATTCTGCGCTTGTGGTTCCCCTGGCTTCCGTCGCCGCTGCAACGCGCGCTGCCGTGGTATGGCCTGGACTTGGGGCGCACCGCCGCCCACCAGACCACCTCGCTGCTATCCCGGCTCATGGCCACCGCCGAAATGCTACGCACGCACCCGCTACCGTGGCTGGGCTTGCTATTGGGCACCGGCGCGGCCCTCGCTCAGCCAGGGCTGACCGCAGCCAAAGATGCGTCTTTTCGCCAGCGCGTGCTCCAAGGGCTCACCCTCGTCGTGTGGGGATTGGTGCTGCTGCACTTTGCGGCTACCATTGGGAAGGGGGGCGGTCTGCTTTTCCAAATGCCGGTGTATTGGGCATTTTTTGCGCCTCTGGCCCTCATTTTGGGCGCTTTGGCCTGGGGCTGGGCGGGGGAAGGGGATTCCCCGTGGGCTAATCGCTTGGTGGTGGGCGGGGCGCTCTTCCTGGCCGTCGTGGGGCTGCTCAGCCAAGGGTATCAAACCAAAAAAATGCTGGTGTTGACCTTCGACGCCTTGGGGAAAACCGTGCGCCGCTTCGTGCCGTGGGCGCCTGCAACGCCTTTTGCCAACCCCAACCTGCTGCCGGGGCTGGCCGTAGGTGGACTGCTGGGGCTGCTGGGTTTGGTCGCGGCGGGGTGGGTGGGGCGTCGGCTTCGCCAAAAGTCAGGGCGCCGCGCTTCGCCAGGCACGCTGGCGCTGCTGGCGTTCCTCGCCCTTTCACCTCTGCCCTGGTGGAGCGGCAGTTTTCACCCCTACGACTGCCCCACCGACGCACTGGCGCAAAACCGACGCATCGCTGCGGAACTGGCCGCGGAGGTTCCACCGCATGCATTGGTGTATCTGCAAGGCGTCAAATCGGTGACCGTGTTGCTGGAATTGCCCTTCGACGTGCGCACCTTTCCCCCGCAATACAATGCCCGCTTCAACTATCGGCTCGGCGGCGACGCCGATACCCTCTACCGTCTGGGCTACTGGAACGCGGCCTTGGCTGCCCGTTGGCGTCAGCAAGCCGATGTGTTTCTGATTTCGAAAAGCGAAGTGCTCCGTGACCAAGGGCTGACGACGTTTTTGCAACGCGCCGGCTTTCGGGAATACCATGTCACCGCGCCATTGGCACCGTGTAGCGTCGGCCCGGTGCTTAGCCGCATTGCCGTTTACAAGCGCTACCCCAAGCCATAAGCCAGGGCCAAGGCCAGCGCGGCAGCCAGCCAGCCCAGGCCGCTGCCGGCCAACACGTCGCAAGGGTAATGCACCCCCAAGGCAATCCGCCCCAAGGAAACCAACACCGCTAACGTGAGGGGCAACCATGCCCATCCCAGGGGGAGAAAAGCCACGCTCACCCACGCAACCAGCCAAATGCGCAGTGCGTCGCCGCTGGGGAAGGAAGCGTCCTGCGGCTCCTTAGGCTGCCCCATTTGCACCTCAGGCCAGACGCGGAAAGGCCGCGGGCGCTGCGCGTAGTTTTTGATGCCGCGTTCTACGGCCACGGTGAGCAGGTAAGCCAACACAACCCCCGCGGCCGCGCGGCGGTAGCCGGCCAGCCAAACCAAGATCACGAAAGCCAGCCCACCAACCAGGGTGCCCAGCGGCCAAAGAACACGGAAAAGCGCCTGCCCGCCCCGCAACGCCCGATGCCACGCGCGGAACATCTGCTGATCCATGCGCTCGCAGCGGGGCAGCCGATAAAGCAACCCGGCCACGAACAAAACAAAGCCCAAAGCGGCCAATACGGTGCGGGTAACGGGGGTCATTGAGGGACCTCATTGAGCAGTTGAGGCCATACCGGGTAAAACATCAACCACTGAAGCGGCTGGGCACGGATGTATCGCTCCACCACCGCGAGCACACGCTGCGCGTTTTCGCGCACATCGGCTTTCCGGTCTTTGCTACGGCGCATCGGGATACGCTCAGAGAGGGTCACCAGATAACGCCCGAGAGTCTCCTCCCAGCGAGTGGCCACCACCCGAATGGGAACCCGGGCGTCCATGGCCAGACGCACATGGCCGGTGGGTAGGGCCGCCGGCTGCCCGAAAAACTCAAGCAGCGCTTTGCGCCCCGGCACCGGACGGTCGACGCCGGTCACCACCACACCACCTCTACGCAACCGGTCAACGGCTTTGAGCAGGGCTTGCGCAGTAATCGGTGTAATTTTGACCCCTGGGGCCTCGCGAAAACGGTTTTGCCACAAATAGCCACTGGTAGGCGTAGCAATGGCCAACACCTGGGCCTTGACCCCAGCAACCCCCACGGCCTTGATGGCCAAATCGAAATTGCTCAAATGAGGCCCCACCACCACATAACCGGCTTCGTCGCGCTGGCTTTCCTCGATGGCCTGCTGCACGTGTTCATCCAGCGACACCAATCGGAGGATGGCGTCGGGGTCGTGGAGGTGACGGTAGAGGTCGTAGTTGCAACGACCGCCGTGCCGTAGCACCTCGCGCGCGGCCTGCCACAATTGCGGCCCATCCCACTCCATGCCGTGCACCACCCACTGATTGAGTTGGAGGGCCTGCATCATGCGCGAATGCTTGAACCGCGCCAGCAGATCAGCCAACAAGCGAGCCACCCAATAGCCCACCGGTGGCGGCAAGGCACGCGCCAGCCCTAAGGCAATGGCGACCCCATAACGGCTGGTGGTGAGGTCTTGGACATCCATAGACTTTCCCTGACGAGGGGCAAAACGCTATGTGGAAGACGCCTTCAGCCAGGCCGTGCCTTCGACCAGGACAGGCAGGCCACGCACGATGCACCAGAGCACTGCCAGCCAGGTGGCTCCCAAGGCAATTTCGTGCACCAATGCCGTCAGCCCGGAAGAAACGGCAATGCCGTGCGGCGTGTTCAGCGCCAGTTCGAGGGTCAGGCTGACAAAAGCGATGGCTTTGAGCAGGCCGTAGGTGCTGCGCATGAAACGCGAAGCCACCAGAAAGCGGCTAAGGGGAGACCGCACCTGGTCGAAAGGCGCTTGGCCCTTGCTCATGCCCACTGCGCGAAGGCTGTCGACCAACGCGCCGCGGGTGATCACGATGAGGGGCACGACCACCGAGATAAGCCCCAAGTGGGCAAAGACCACCCAAAGGCTGATTTCCAGGGCCCGGTCGGTGGCAATATCCAAAGCACTACCCAGCAGGCTGCTTTCCCCGCGAGCCCGCGCCACCACCCCATCCAGGCTATCCATGAGGATGATGAGCAAGACGAACACCGCTTCGCCGACGCGAACCCAAAAGCCCCCATAGTAAAGCAGGGCAATATACAAAAAGAGAAGGGGGAAACGACTCAGCGTGATGAAATTGGCCATGGCGTCCCTAAAAAAGAAAAACGAGGTGCGCTTAGTTTAGCATTTTCTGAAGAGAAAGGCAAGGGTGCGAGATTGGCCGCATGGGCCCTGTAGATTTTTCTAGTTACCTGACACAAACTTGAGCAGTTTTCTAGCTTTTTACCCTCACCCCGCCCCCCTTTTATTCCCCCCTCTCCCACGGCGTGGGAGAGGGGAGGGGGGAAGGCCGCCCCCTTCGTCTTCGCTCAGGGCGGCGGCCTGGGGGGAAAGGAGAGGGCGTGAAGAGTAAATTTTGAAAAGCCCTGGATCCAGCGGAATGCGGCTTGGCACAAACGGGGATGGTGTATAATCTAAACAATGGGGTTTTCGTTCATTGACAGCCAGAAAGGGGTCAAGACATGTACGCTTACCATCTGCGAACCTTCTTTTCTCGTATCATTGCATTGGGGGTAGTGATCGCTCAGTTGGTTTTCCCATTGGGGGGCGCTTTTCAGTCCGTGCAGGCTGCCGCGGCGCCTGCTGTGGACGAACCGATAGGCATAGAGACGCGGGGGGTGCTTGCGCCTACGGCCACAGCCAGCGCCACACCCACAGTCACGGCCAGCGCCACACCCACGGCCACAGCCAGCGCCACACCCACGGCCACGGCCAGCGCCACACCCACGGCCACGGCCAGCGCCACACCCACAGTCACGGCCAGCGCCACACCCACGGCCACAGCCAGCGCCACACCCACGGCCACGGCCAGCGCCACACCCACGGCCAGTGCCACATCCACGGCCACGGCCAGCGCCACACCCACGGCCACGGCCAGCGCCACCCCCACGGCCACGGCCAGCGCCACACCCACAGTCACGGCCAGCGCCACACCCACGGCCAGCGCCACACCCACGGCCAGCGCGACGCCTACGGCCACAGCCAGCGCCACACCCACGCCTACGGCCAGCGCGACCCCAACCGGTCAACGGTACCAAACGGCCTTGCCCAACGAAGGGGGTGAAGTACCTGTAGGCGATAGTCGTTTCACTTTGATCATCCAGGCAGGGGCTTTCGACGCGCCCGTGCGAGCCGAACTACAAGTGTTGTCAGGCGAGGAGGCCGCGACATTAGCGCCCCATACCCACGTGGCCGTGCGTTTGTCTTTCGCGCGGATAGACACCGGGGAAACGGTCGCTCCAACCGCGGACAAGGTCACCTTGCAGTTCGACTATCATGATTTCCCCTGGCCTCACCATTATGGGGGAGATTTTTTGAGACGGCTGCGTTTCTATGAGGCCGTTCAGACCGCGAACGGTTGGGCCTATCAGCCTTTGCCGACGCAGCGTCATGGAAACACGCAGACTGTGGCCGCTCCCCTCTCTCGTGCGGCCTCTGACGATGCGCCTGTCTCATCACAAGATGGGCGCGTTTACGTTCTGGAAAGTGGCCCCAGCAGCGACGCCGGCGATTACAGCGCCACGCCTTTGACCAACCAGAAAGACTATCAGGTCAGCCTGTTTACCGGCTCAGCCAGCACGGCTTACACCATTCCCGTGCCGCCGCCAGCCGCAGGCCCGGCCCCGAAAATTCGCTTGACTTATGACAGCGGCCGCGTCGACGGCATGAGTTCGGAGAAAAACAACCAGCCCAGTTGGGTTGGCGTGGGCTGGAGTCTGGATCTGGGGTCTATCACCCGACACATGGTACCTTGTGGAACGTCGGCCCCAGATATGTGCCTGACTTCACAATTTATATTGAGCCTCAACGGGGTAAGTAGTGCGCTCATCCCCGATGACCAAACGCCACATCTCTATCATTTGCAAGACGACCCGCACTGGCAAGTTTGGCAGCGGTTTTCTCCGGAGGCTAACCATCCGGACCACCAAAAGATGTATTGGGAAGTCGTCACGCCCGACGGCACGCGATACCGATTTGGCGGAGAATTCGAGCCTGTTACCGGCGTAGAGCAGTATTCGGCCTTTTTCACGCCCGTTTATGATAAGACTGTCTGCGCTGATACATACGAGCACGTTTGCGACGTGGCGTACCGCTGGAATCTGGATTACGTCATCGACACCAACGGCAATGCCATGTCGTTTTTCTATACGCAAGAATACAATTACTATCACTCCCGCACCGGCGATTCTTTGAGATATGTCAAAGCCGGTTATCCTCAACGTATCGAATATACCAAACGCCAAAACGGCTCGTATCAACCCAAGGCTAAAATCGAGTTTCACACTTCCTCCCGCTGCACGGGCAATTGCCAATGGCCCGATGACTATCTCGATGTGCCGGCAGATTTGGGCTGTGGCGCTTCAGCGGGCTGCCCCCAGCGAGTGCCGACTTTCTGGAGCAACGACCGCCTTTGGTATATCGAAACTTTCGTGTACGACCCTGCAGCCGGCGGGGGAGACGCGCCGTGGGTGGGGATCAACGTTTTCCAACTCAACCACGATTTTTCGGCCGGCGATGAAGATGGCGAAGGGCGAAAACTGATTTTGAAAGAGATCATGCGGTTTGCCGCCGGCGGCTCGCCTACGTTGCCTTCGGTTTTTTACGATTACGTCGACTTGCCCAACCGCGTGCTCAGAGACGACGACGACACCCCTATGCCCATGCCGCGGTTGCATACCATCACCACGGAACTGGGGGGCTCTGTGATCTTCGATTACCGTCAACCGCAGACCTGCCCCGGCGACAAAGACGACGTCCACACCCCGCGTTATTGTTATTTCTCTTACGACCCCAGCAATGAAAGGCAATGGCACGCGTGGTGGCGGTACGTGGTGAAGAAAATGACCCTGGTTAGCGGTTATGGGCAGCCCAACCAGGTCTTCACCTACACCTACGAGCACCCCATGTGGCACCATCAAAACCCGCCCCGCCGACTGCGGCGTCCGGGGTCTCAGTTGTGGAATGATTTTCGCGGCCATCGCCGGGTCACGGTCACCGATGGAGAAGGGAATAGCACCGTCTACGTTTTCTATCAAGGCATGGATGGGGATCTGAACCCCGATGGCACAACCTGGCAGGCCACAATTACCCTAAACCGAGACCCCTGCGGCTTTGGGATAGAACTGCCCGACGAAGCCGGCCTGCAAGGGCGGATCATTGCCATCGAACATCCAGGATTAGACCTCACACAACAGGCCTACACCCGTGAAATCACGGCTCATAGCGACGCCCACGACGATGGCGATTTTGGGTACGACGAACCCAAGGAAGCGCGTTTCGTCGCCCTGGCCGCGACCTGCCATCAGATAGACGCTCCAAGCCCCAGCGCGTCTTGCCCGGCAGAAGAAAACGAGCCCTTGCTTTCACGAGTAGATTACATTTACGACGCCTACGGAAACCGAATTCAGGAACGTTACGCCGGCGACCTGGAGACCTCCGATGACGATTATGTGCTCGTGCGTTCCTTCGTCTACAACCTCGATGCCTATATCGTCGACCGCGTGGCCAAGGAAGGCGTCTACGCCGGCCTGCAAATTCCCGCTCAAATTACCCCAGCACGCGCACTAACCTTTCGAGAGTTCGCTTACGATGGTCAGGATATCGGTCAATCCCCCACGAAAGGGAACTTGACCCTGCGGCGGCAATATATTTCGGCCTCCCAAACCAGCGACACCTCTTACGTTTACGACGATTGGGGGCGGGTCGTTCGCGTCACCGACCCCAACGGCGCCGTCACCGTCACCACCTACGACCCAGATTACGGCTACAAAAAACAGGTCACCAATCCCTTGGGCCACACCGTGACTTACGATTACGGCAGCGCCAATAACATCGCGTGGGGGCAGCCTTCCACCGTGACCGACCCCAATGGCTACGTGACCACCTTGCAATACGACCGGTTCGGCCGCCTTACCGAGGTGTGGCTGCCTACCGAGCCGGTGAGCGGCACACCTACCAAAACCTTTGCCTATCACCCTGATTCCCGGCCAGCCTACGTGGAAACCAGGCAGTGGGTGGGCAACAGCAACGACGGCAACGCGTTCATCGTTTCGCTCACCTCTTTCGATGGCCTGGGGCGAGAAATCCATAGCGAGCACTCCATGGGCCAGGCCAACCGGGCAGATTTTGGTCCCCTTTATACGGCGATAGACAAAGTTTACGACGCGGCCGGCCGCCTGGCCCGTCAGAGCGCCCCTTATGGGATGTCTGCGCTCTCCATTTTGGGAGGAGGGGGGTGGCGCAATTATACCGAGACCACCTACGATGGGCTGGGGCGCGTGCTCAGCACCAAGACGTATGCCCAAGGGGCCTTGGCCTTCCAAACGCAGACCGCGTACTGCGGCCGCTGGCGCCGCGTCACCGACGCCAACGGCCACGTCAAAGCCCAGGCCCTCGATGCCGCGGGGCGGGTCATTGCTGTGCATGAACACAATCAGGGCGAGACCTTCGTTACCACTTACCAATACGACCCCCTGGGCCGCCTCATCCGCCTGACCGACGCAGAGGGCAACGAAACCCTCCTCGCTTACGACCGGCTGGGGCGCAAAGCGCGCCTGGTAGACCCCGATATGGGGGATTGGCGCTACACCTACGACCCGGCCGGGCGCCTGATAGCCCAGCGCGATGGCCGCGGGCAATGGCTGTACTTCTCCTATGATGCATTGGGGCGCATGGTGGCCAAACGCAAAGACGCCCCCAATGGCACCCTCTTGGCTTCTTACACCTATGACCCACCTGGCCACATCGGCGCCCTGGCCTCGCGCACCGCGTACGACGACCGCGGCATCAGGGTGGTCACCATCTCGAATACCCGATACGACGCGCGCGGGCGCGTACTCACCCAGGTTTGGTCCTTCCCCGCCGCAGGGGGGTATGAATTTCGCCTTGGCTTTCGGTACAATGCAGCCAACGATCTGCTCGCCGTCACTTACCCCGGCGGCCCCCACGGCGAAGCGGGCGAGACGGTCTCTTACGCTTACATCGCCCACCACATCGACAAAGTATGGGGCAGCACCGGGCGTCCCCAAGAGACCACCACATACCTCCAAAAGAGCGCCTATAATGCTGCCGGGCAGACGGTCGAACGCGAATTCCCCTTGCCATCCGGGCAATACTTCCTGCAGCAATGGACTTACGAAGCAGGCACCCACCGGTTGCTGCAAATGCAAATTCAGGGGCCTGTAGATCCTACCCCGCCTCCCCCGCCGTGGGGCGCGCCTTCTTCCTCTTCTGCGGAACCCATTTCGCTGACCTTTGCCTATCGTTACGACCCCAACGGCAACGTGCTGCAAATAAACGAAACCTGGCCCTTTCAGGATTGCCCCTCCACCGGCGAAACCGCGCATTTCAGGTACGACGATTTGAACCGGCTGACTTACGCCTCGGCCGACGGCCAATGCACCTCCTCCCAGGTACGCATTACGCCTTTCGAGCAGCATTATGCCTACGACGCGTTGGGGAACCTGCAGGCTACCGATACGCAGGCGTACGCCTACAGCCAAGAACACCCCCACGCGGTGGCTCAGGTCGCCAGTCCGGAAGGCGACGAGCAGACCTTCCGTTACGACGCCAACGGCAACATGACCGAACGGGTGTTGGCCGACGGGCGCCAAGACTTTCTGACCTACGACGCGCAAAACCGGCTGGTCGAGGCGCAGGTAGTGCAGCCCTCGGGGCAAGAGCAAACCCTTCGCTTTTTCTACGACGACGCCGGCGCCCTGGTCGAACGGCTCGACCGGGCGAAGATCACCTTTTACATCGGCCGTTATTACGAATACACCGTGCCGCGGGTCTATACCGCGGTCTTCCGCGACCAGAGCCAGGGCGGCGGAGACGACTGCAGCGGGCCGCATTGTGGGCCTTTACCCTTAGTAACCCCTCCGCCTTCGGAATCAAAACCTCCGCGAAACACACAACCCATCCCTGAGTCGCCGAACGTCGGCAACACCGTCATACTTCCTGATTACGCCGGCGCCCGAGACGCCACGCTGCAGCAAGGCCAAACCGCCCCCTTGGGTAGTGACCCGACCCTGGTCGTGGCGCGGCAGAACGGCCAAGAGCAGGCGGGCATTGTGCTCAGTTTCACCGGAATCCACCTGCCCGCAGACGCCCACGTGCAATCCGCCACCTTGGCCATGATGCTGGATATCCAGCACACCGCGGTGGATCAAGAAAGCCAGGTAAGCGTTTACGCTCTGCACAGAGCATGGTCGGAACACGAAGCAACCTGGACCCGCGCCTCAGCCCGCCAAAACTGGGGCGCGCCGGGCGCCAATGGCGTGCCCGACGACCGGGCCGGCCGAGCGGCCGACACCGTTTCCCTCGCCCAGGTTCTGAACGACCCGCCTTCCCCCCGCTGGGCGCCGGTGGCGTGGGATGTGACCGGCATCGTGCGAAGCCAACCGCCGCAACCGGGGAAGACCTACCGCTTCAAAGTGATGTACGGCCATGGCAACGGAACCGCGGTGTTTGGGTCTCGGGAATCGAATCACCCGCCCCAATTGGCCATCACCTACACCCTGATTCCGAACGAAACCCACGAAAAGCGCTACTACCTGGTGGACGGCCAACCCGTGGCCCTGCGGGAAGACGGGGCCCTGTACTACCTCTTCGGCGATCACTTGGGCAGCACCAGCCTGGTGGTCTCGGGTACCACGGGCGAAGTGGTGGCCCAACAGCGCTACCTGCCTTTCGGCGGCGTGCGCTGGCGTGCGGGCACCCTGCCCACCGACCGCCAATACACCGGCCAGCGCTGGGATGCAGACCTGGGCCTCTACGACTATCGCGCCCGCTACTACGACCCCACCCTGGGCCGCTTCATCCAGCCCGATACCATCGTGCCCGAGCCGGGCAACCCCCAGGCGCTGAACCGCTACAGTTATGTGCTCAACAATCCGCTAAGGTACAATGACCCCAGTGGGCATTGTCCGTGGTGCATTGGGGCTGCGATAGGGGCGGTCGTCGGTGCGGTGGTGGGGGCTGCAACGGCAGCCGTGCCGCAGATGATCCAGAATGTGCGCGACGGCCAGCCCTTGACGGCCAACATTGACCCCGGCGAAGTAGGCAAGGCCGCCGTAGCGGGGGCCGTGGCCGGAGCTGTGGGTGTGGCCACGTTTGGTATGGGCACGGCGGTACTGGGGACTGGCGCCGCGGCAACCTTGGCCTCTGGGGCTGTTAGTGGGGCTGTGGCGGGCCAAGCGTCCATTGCTATGG
>JALUDX010000042.1 GCA_027053355.1 Anaerolineales bacterium
CTCCCCCCAAGCCGCCGCCCTGAGCGAAGTCGAAGGGGGCGGCTTGGGGGGAGAGGAGAGGGCGGGAAAAGCGAGATTTCCGAAAAGCCTTGGGCTGACGAGATGAGATTGTCGGCCAATGAGACAACGGCCGGGACACGATTGATTTTGTGTCGGGTAACCAGAATTTTTTCTGTGTTTTCTTGTATTTCTCTGTGGCCTCTGCGGTTACTTCCGCATTTGCGCCAAAATCTCCTGGGCACGGTCGATGCGCACTTCGCCGCTTTCGGCCAGGCGGCGGGCGACTTCGGCGATTTCCGCGCCCTGCGCGCCGGCGGCAATGGCCACCTGCCGGGCGTGCAGGGTCATGTGCCCGCGCTGGATGCCTTCGGTGGCTAAGGCCCGCAGCGCGCCTAAGTTCTGCGCCAGCCCCACCGCGGCGATGATTTCGGCCAACTGCGCCGCGGTTTGCACGCCCATCAGTTTGAGCGCGGCCTGCGCCGCGGGGTGCACCCGGGTCGCGCCGCCCACGATGCCCACGGCTAAGGGCAGTTCCAGGGTGCCCACCAGGTTGCCGTCCGCGTCTTTGCCCCACGTGCTCAGCGAAGTGTAGCGCCCGCTGCGGGCGGCGTAGGCGTGCGCGCCGGCTTCCACCGCCCGCCAGTCATTGCCCGTGGCAATCACCACCGGGTCGATGCCGTTCATGATGCCCTTGTTGTGGGTCGCGGCGCGGTAGGGATCGGCGGCGGCAAAAGCCCAGGCCGCGATAATGCCGTCGCGCACTTCCTCGCCGCGGAAGCCGTCGAAGGCCAACGCCTCCACCGGCACGGTGCAGCGGGAGCGAGCCAGGCGGCGGTCGGCCAGGTTGGAAAGGATGCGCAGGTGCACCCGCCCGCCGGTGAGGGCTTCCAGCCGGGGGGCCAGGCGCTCGCACGCGGTGTTGACCGCGTTGGCGCCCATCGCATCGCGCACATCGTAAATCAGGTGCACCACTAAGAAATCGCCCAACGCGGGGTGGTTGAGGATGCGCACTTCCAGATCACGCGCGCCGCCGCCCAAGCGCTGCAGCACCGGGTCGATGGCTGTGGCGGCTTCCAGAATCTCGGCGCGGGCCTCTAAAATGCGCAGGCGGGCTTCGTGGGGGTCGGCCACATCCAGAATCTGGATTTGCCCGATCATTTCGGGTGCGCGGGTGTGGGCCGTGAAACCGCCGCCGGCGCGGGCAAGTTTCGCCATGTAGGAAGCCGCGGCCACCACCGAAGGCTCTTCGATGGCCATGGGCACCAGCACCTCGCGGCCATTGACCACGAAATTGAGCGCGATGCCTAAGGGCAGGGCAAACGTGCCGACCACATTTTCGATCATCGGGTCGGCCTGCGCGGCGGTGAGGCCGGGTTCGCCCACCAAGGCGGCAAATTCCGCGGGGGAAAGCAGCCCCAGCGCGGTCAGCCGCTCGCGGCGGGCTTCCAGAGGCAAGTTGTAAAAGCCGGGAATGCGGGAAGTCGGGTTCATGGTTTCACCTCAGCGGGGCGCGCAAAGCCCCTTGGCGGGGGAATGATACGGCCAAGGGGCTTTCAAAAACTCTCAAAAATGGGGGGAGTTAGGGGGATTGGGGAAACTTGCGCCTCGGCGTCAATGCCCGCGCCCCTCCATCGCCCATTCCCTGGGTTTCCCCCTTCACGGCTGCGGCGGCTGCAGGTGCAAAGTGCCCTCCAGATGGGCGCGGACGGCTTCTGCCGACCACAGCATGGGGTGGTGCTCGCCTGCCAGCCACAAGGGCAGTTGGTCGGCGTAATGCGGGCTGGCCAAACGCCCCGACTGGCCGGGCAAAATCACGATGCGGGCGTTATCCCAATCGGTCAGGTCGAAAATCTGACGGTGTGAAGGCGCGAAATTGGCTGCGTCGTAGGGCGCCTGGGGGAAGTAAGACGTCTGCATCGGCGTATCCGGGTCACCGCCCACCGGGTGCGAGGGGAGGTTGAAAATGGCATCCAAAGGCGGTTGGCTGCCCAGCAGGTGCTCCAAAGGCAGGCGGTGCAACCGTCCCCACTGCCACCCTTGAGGCTCTGGGCCCAGGCGCTGGCGCAGCCAGCCCACGGCAGCAGACAGGCTGCGGGTCAGCCAGGCTTCTCGCCCCCCGGCCTGCTGCACCCACCAGTTTTCGGGGGAACGAAGCATTCGCAGCAGCACCACGATGTCGTGCCCGAAAAATTCGGACGCGTAAAGGGTCAAGGGGTGAAAGCCCTGCCCCATAACCCGGTACGCCACGGCTTCGTCGACCCCTGCGAGCAGCAGGTTGCGGACCAAGGTGTAGCGGCTGACCTCGTACACCGCACCGCCCACGCTCTCGGGCGTGAGGCGGAAATCCCAGGCGCGCAACAGTTGCAGCGCCAGCGCGGCGTCGGCCTCGGCAGGCTGGAAATCGCGCAACGCGGCCACGAATTCCTGCCCCGGCAGGCAGGTGACATCCACCTGGGCTGCCGCGTGGTCTTCGAGGCTCAGCCGCGCCTTGCCGGTGATGATCTGCTCCAGCCGCCGGGCGCGGTAGCCGTTCATCCAGATATCGCCCAAAAAGTAGGGGTAGTCGTCGGGCACGATTTTGTTGTTGGTGTTGACGAAAAAGCCCTGCCGCGGGTTGAGCGCGTGGGGGGCAGCCTCGAAAGGCACCTCGCCCACCCAATCGTACTCGCCCGTCCACCCCGGCGCGGGCACCCGGCCATCGCCCCGGCCACGCAGGGGATGCTTTCCGGTCACCCAGAAGCCGATATTGCCCTCGGTATCCGCATAACCGGTCACCAACTGGGGCGCGTCGATCCAACGCAGGGCCGCGACGAAAGCATCCCAATCGGTGGCCTGGTTGAGCAGCCACCAACCGCGCAGGGCCTTGCCCGGCCGCAAGGCCATGGAGCACACGGCCAGCCCCTCGCGGAACTCGCCTTCGCTTTGCAGCGCCGGGCCGTACGAAGTCACCGGCGAAATCACCGGGCCGTGATGGGTGATGAGCACTTCCTCGATCACCGGCTCAGCCCGCCCCTTGACCATGATTTCTTCGGTCACCAGTTCGGCTTCCCGCCATTGGCCGCGGAAGAAGTAGCGCCGCGGGTGCTGCGGGTCGAAGCGTTCCACAAAAAGGTCTTCCGCGTCGGTGTAGGCTAAGGTCATGCCCCAGCCGAGATGTGCGTTGTGGCCAACCAACACCAGGGGCACCCCCGCAATGCTCACCCCGGTCACGTGGAAGTCGCCGGCCCGGAGATGGTTTTCGTACCACACCCCCGGCACCGAAGCCTGCAAGTGCATGTCGTTGGCCAGCACCGCGCCGCCGGTGGTGCTGCGGGCGGCCGAAACCGCCCACACGTTGCTCCCCTGGCCGCGCGCCAGAAAGGGACCTTCGGCTCGCCGCAGCCGACCGTCGGGGTCCAGGCGGTTGAACGCAATGCCCTCGGGCAGGTTGACCGGGTTGTCTGCGGGGTAGTGGGGCTCCCAATCCGCGGCGCGTTCGGGGCCCACCGCGGCGATCAACTCGGCGCGCACCAGTTCCCCCTGCCAGCCGTGCGAAAGTTCCCAAACCATCAGGCGGATGATGCTCAGGCTGTCCAGCGGTTCCCAGGGGTCGGGGCGGTAGCGCAGCAGGCTGAAGGCCACTTCTAAGGCTTCGCTGGGGTTGTCGAGATACGCGTTGACGCCCGCGGCATAGGCTTGCAGCACGTCGCGCAGCGGCGCTTCGCAGGCCGCCCATTCGGCCTGGGCAATGCGCCGGAAGCCAAACGTGCGCACCATGCGGTCGGTGTCCAGCGCCATCTCGCCAAAGCGTTCGCTCAAGCGGCCTGTGGCCAGGCGGCGGGCGATGTCCATCTGGAACATGCGTTCCCGCGCGTGGGTGTAGCCCTGGGCAAAAAACAGGTCGCGGGGGCTTTGCGCCTCGATGTGGGGCACGCCCCAGCGGTCGTAGTGGATGGTGACCGGCGCCTGCAGGCCGGGGATGACCATCTCGCCCTGGGGCGAGGGCAGGCGACGCCGGCTCATGCGGGTCAGGATGGCTTTCAAGGGGGGCGTGAGCAGTTTGTGCAGGAAGGGCATGGGGGGCCTCCAAAGCAGGGGAAGGGACAAGGTGTAACTGTTCAGCGCAAACAAAAGAGGAATCTCAATGTCGCAGACGGAAAAACACAGAAGACACAGAGAAGGCACAGAAAACACAGAATCTCACTTTGCTTTGCGCGCCTTTGTTGGCGGCGCGCTGTCTCGCCTCCCTTGGGCCGGGGGGGGATTGGCCTCTTGTCCTACGACATTCTCAAATCCGCGTTTATCCGCCGTCACCCGCGTTCATCCGTGGGCTATTTTCCAAAGGCTGAACAGTTACGACGAGGGTAACTGTTCAGCCACAAGGAAATAGACCACGGATAGCACGGCTTTTTAGATCGCCAAGGCCGCCAAGAAGTGAGAGCGAGCGTGGGCTTTTTAGTGTTTTTCGCCCAATCTGTGCTCATCTGTGAAATCTGTGGAAGTCTTTCTGCGTAATCTGCGTAATCTGTGGTTTCTTCTTGCCAAGGCTGAATAGTTACCGACGAGGTTACGGTTCGGGAGCAGAGGGGGGATGGGCGGCTTGCACGATGCGCGCGTAGACGTCGTGTCGCTTCCAACCACTCGCCGCGGCCAGGCGGCGCGCCAAGGCTGAGGGGTTTTCGCCCGCCTGCAAGCCCTCGCGGATGGCTCCTTCCAGGGCGGCAAGGGGCCATTTCGTAGGGGAAGGGGGGGAACCGCCGACCACCAGCACGAACTCGCCCCGGGGGTCGTGCTCGGCGAAATGGGCTTGCGCGTCGGCCACGGTGCCGCGCAGGAACGTTTCGTGCAGTTTGGTCAACTCCCGCGCCACGGTCAGGGGGCGCTGGGGGCCAAACACCGCGGCCAGGTCGTCCAAGGCAGCGCGCAGGCGGTGGGGTGTTTCCAAAAAGAGCAGGGTGTAGGGCAAATCGGCCACCTGCTGCAACAAGGCGCGGCGCTCGCCCTTTTTGCGGGGCAGGTAGCCCAGATAGAGGAAAGCGTCCGCAGGGAGGGCCGCGGCCATCAACGCGGTGAGGGCCGCGTTAGGGCCGGGGATGGGCACCACGCGATGCCCTGCGGCCAGGGCAGCCTGCACCAAGTCAGCGCCGGGGTCGTTGATGAGCGGCGTCCCCGCGTCGGAAACCAGCGCGACGTCGCCCTTTTGCAGCGCGGCCAACACCCGGGGGAGGGCCTGACGGCGGTTGTGCTCGTGGTAACTGGTCAGCGGGGTGGCGATCTGGTAATGGCTCAGCAACTGACGGGTGCGGCGGGTGTCTTCCGCGGCAATCAGATGGACTTCTCTCAGCACGCGCAACGCGCGCAGGGTGATGTCCTCCAAATTACCGATGGGCGTAGCGACCAAATAGAGGGTGGCCATGGGGCGTTGTTGGGATGGGGGGAATTGGGGGATTG
>JALUDX010000043.1 GCA_027053355.1 Anaerolineales bacterium
GGGGGGAAGGCGCACCCCTTCGACTTCGCTCAGGGGGCGGCTGGGGGGAGAGGAGAGGGCGTGAGGAGTAAGACTTTTGAAAAGCCCTGTCTGGCAGGCGTGGCGCTTGACGAAACTCGCAACTGCGTGTAATCTTATAGGAAAGACCGCCGTTCAGCCTCGGGCAAAGCGGCCGCGGAGGATGCAAAAACGAATTGCGAGTTGCGAATTGCAAATCGGTGCACCTGTGAGATCGGTGGCTGTTTTTCTGCGCGAACTGCCCAGTCGGCGGTTCCTCTTTTCTTCTGGGCTGAAGCGATTGAAACCATCGCCTGCAAGCCCCTCGCTTACCGCTAACGCACCGCACCTTTGGGGAGTACACCCATGGACATTTTAGAACTGGTCGACCGCTTAGAAGAACTGTTCAACGAAAGCCGCGCCATCCCCTTTACCCACAACGTGGTGGTCGACGAAGACCGCATGTTGGACATCATTGACCAGATGCGCACTACCATTCCCAACGAAGTGCGCGAAGCGCGCAAAGTGTTGAGCCAGCGCGACCGCATTCTGGCGCAGGCCAAAGAAGAAGCCCAGCGCACCATTCAACTGGCGCAACACCAAAAAGAAGAGATGCTGCGCCAGCACGCGTTGGTAGAAGACGCGCAGGCCTACGCGGACGAAATCATCGCCCAGGCGCGGCAAGAAGCGGAAAGCATCCGTCAGGAAGCAGACGCCTACGCGTTAGGCCAATTGGAACAGATGGCCATCCAGTTAGAACGGATGCTGCAGGAAGTGAACAACGGCATCGAAGTGCTGCGGGCCAGCCAGGCGCGAGGCGGCGAGGTAGCAGCCCCCGAAGAAGAAACGCCCGCGGACGAGGCATAAAAACCTGCGCTGTGGTATAATGTGCGCCGCTTGCCCCCATAGCTCAGCGGATAGAGCGTCGGCCTCCGGAGCCGAAGACCCGCGTTCGAGTCGCGGTGGGGGCACAATCCCTTGCCTGCCGGGCAAGGGATTTTTCGTCGTAACTGTTCGGCCACAAGGAAACAGACCACGGATAACACGGCGGGTCACGGATATGCACGGATCTTTAGGTTGCCAAAGTCGCCAAGATGATGCCAAACGCGCCAAGACAAGAAACGAAGGGGATTTTGTGTTTTTCGCCCAGTCTGTGTTTATCTGTGCAATCTGTGGTAACCTGCGCCGAAAACGAGGTTGACAAGCAATATTCCAATAGCTCTGCCATGGCATGAAACAACATTACACCTTACTCGCCCTCACCACTCCCCCAGAGCCGGCGGCTCAGCCCCCTCTCCTCTCCCAATGGGAGAGGAGAGGGGGCGCGCAGCGGGGGTAAGGTGAGGGCGAAAAGCCACTGCAGCGCTTCTGGGTAGGTAATTACAATCTGTGAAAGTTTTTCTGCGTAATCTGCGTAATCTGCGTAATCTGTGGTTTCTCCTCGCGAAGGCTGAACAGTTACTTTTCGTCTCTCCAACCCCCCAATCCCTCACCCCCCATCTTGGAGCCCCTCATGCCCTCGTTGCCTTTGGTGAGCGTGATCACCCCCTCTTTCAACCAGGCGCGCTTTTTAGAGACTGCCATCCGTTCGGTCTTGGGGCAGGGGTACCCGCGGCTGGAATATCTGATTGTGGACGGCGGCTCTACCGATGGCAGTGTGGACGTGATTCGCCGCTATGCCCCCGCGCTGACGTGGTGGGTTTCGGAGCCCGACCACGGCCAAGCCGAAGCCATCAACAAAGGGCTACGCCGCGCCCGCGGGGAGATTGTGGCCTGGCTCAACTCGGACGATGCCTATGCGCCGCAGGCCATCGCGGCCGCGGTAGCCGCGTTTCAGACCCACCCTGAGGCCGTGTTGGTTTTCGGGCAGGGCGTTTCTTTCGATGCTGCCGGTCGTCCCTTTCGTTTGCTGCCTGCGGGCCCATGGGGAAGGGTCGACCTGATGACCTTTCACATCCTCACCCAGCCGGCGGTGTTCATGCGCCGCTCGGCCGTCGTCAAGGCCGGCTTTTTAGACGAAGACTTTCACTTTTTGTTAGACCATCGCCTCTGGCTCAAGATGAGCCTGCTGGGTGAATTGGTGCACGTGCCCCGGGTGTGGGCTTTTGCCCGCTACCACCCGGCGGCCAAAAATGCCGCCCAGGCCGCCCGGTTTGGCGACGAGGCCCTGCGGCTGGCGCGCTGGCTGGCTACTTCACCCGCGTTTGCGGAAGACTACGCCCGCCACAAACGAAAAATTTGGGCCGCCGCGCACCGTTTTCGCGCCCGCTATCTGCTGGATGCCGGTCGCCCGGCCGCCGCGCTGGCAGGGTATAGCCGCGCTTTGTCTTGGCATCCCCCCACCGCGTGGCAAGAAGCCCACCGCATGGCCTTTGCCTTGGCCGCCTTGGTTGGGCTGGGGCGACCGCTGCGGCGCTGGTATTACCGCCGCGCGTGGGCGCACACGCCCCCCCAGGCCATCGCCTTGGGCGTAGAAAACGTGGATGCCTTTTGGGGCCGGGGAGGAGTTGAGGGGTTGGTGACTCGGTGACCCCGGTTGCCTGGGTTAGATGGCCTCTCTTGGCCGCGAGCCAACCGCCAACCGCTAACCGCCAACCGCTAACCGCTGCACGCCCCCTCTCAGGGTTGAAAGACGGCGAAGTTGTCGAACGCAATGTCGGTGCCCGGTTGGGCAAACGTGTTGACCATCAGACCGACATCGCCTTCCGCAAAGTCGGCATCTTCCACCTGGGCGAGGCGTTGGCCGTTGACGTAGAGCGTCAGGATGGGACCAACGCAGTCTGCTCGCAGGTGGTTGGGGGTGTGCCCCTGGTGAATGGCTTTGGAGAAGTCCATGTTGCCGTTACCGGTGAGCAAAGTTTGCCCCTGGTCGTCGGCTTTGCCGATGCCGTAGTAGCCGTCGCTGCTGATGAGGAAAAAGTAGAAATGGTTTTCGTCGCGATAGCGGCAGAGCAGGCCGAACGCGTTGTCGTCGGGGCCGGTCATCTTGATGGCGTCCACTTCGGTGCGGGTGTCGGCGAAGTGGAGGTGGGGGTTAGCCCAGATCATGGTGTGGGGGTAGTTCAACCAAATGCGGAAGCGCCCTTCCGTATAGGCAATAACCGCATCCTTTTCTTGCACGGTATCCCAGCCGCTGGCCGGGTCGGAGAAGTCGTCTTGGAAGAGAACGTGCAGCGCCGCGGGGCGCGAGGAAGTCGCGGCGGTGGGCTGCGGGCGGCCGGCTAACGGCCACCCCGCGCAGGCTGCGAGCAGCACCAAGGTCAGGGGAAGAAGCAGCAGGGCTTTTTTCATGGACGGGTGGTCTCCAGGGGTCGAGAGGTTGGGGTCGAGGGATTGAGGGCGAGGCATCGCCTCGTCCTTACTTTGCGCCTCTGGGTCACCCCAACGGTTGCAGGTCGCGAGGCAGGTCGCTTAGGCTGCGCGCACCGTTGGGGGTGACCACGATGTCGTCTTCGATGCGGGCACCGCCGCGGCCGGGCAGGTAGATGCCGGGCTCGACGGTGAAGGTCATCCCGGCGCGCAGCGGTGCGGGGTTGTCCGCGAAGATGAAAGGCGGCTCGTGGACGTCCAACCCCAGGCCGTGGCCGGTGCGGTGGGTGAAGTAGGGGGCGTAGCCCGCGGCCGCGATGACCGCCCTCGCTGCCCGGTCGACTTCCCCCGCGGTTCGGCCGGGGCGGGCGGCCGCCCGGCCGGCCGCGTTGGCCTCTGCCACCACCGCGACGATGTGCGCCAGTTCGGGTTCCACACTTCCGATGGCGAAGGTGCGGGTGAGGTCGGAAAAATAGCCGTGCCAGGAAGCGCCCCAGTCGATGATCAGCAGGTCGCCTTCCTGGATGGGGCGGTCGGTGGGGGTGGCGTGGGGGTTGGCGGCGTTGGGCCCGGCGGCGACGATGGGCTGAAAGGGCAATTCGGGCGCTGAGCCGTGTTGCAACAGCGCCATCACCAGGCGGGCGGCCAGTTCCCGCTCGGTCATGCCGAGGCGGAAGTCGGCCAAGGCCGTGCGCAGCGCCTGTTGGGCTACCGCCACCGCGTGTTGCATGGCCGCGACTTCGTCCGCGTCTTTGACCGCGCGCAGGTCGGCCAGCACCGCATCCGCGGCAAGGAACTCGGCCTGCGGCGCGGCGGCTTCCAGCAAGCGCAATTCCAGCACCCGCAGGCGGGTGGGTTCCACGCCGATGCGCGCGGCGGTCAGCCCCAACTGGTGCAGCGCCTGGCGGAAGACCTTGCCCCACTGGGCGGGGTCTTCGCCGTAGAAAAAGGCCGGCAGGTCGCTGCGCTCTGCGATTTTGGGGGCTTCCAGTTGGGGCAGGATGAGCGCCTGCTCTCCCGCGGCGGTGAACAGCCCCACCACGGGGCGTTCCATGAGGTGGAAATGCAGGCCGGTGAGGTAGGTGAGCGAAGCGCCGGGGTTCAGGGCTAAGGCGTCGAGGTTGGCCTGGCGCAGCGCCTCTTGCAGGCGGGCAAGACGGGGGGGCATGGCAGGTTCCTGAAGGGGAAGGGGCTAAGCCGCGCGTACCGCGTTGAGGAAGTCGGCCAGCAGGCCGTAAGCGGTGGTATGCGGGCCCGGGTTGTCTTCGCGCACCGAAAGCGCGCCCAAGACGTCGGTTTCGAAAGTGACGATGGATGATGTGCCCATCACACCGTGCAGGGGCGAGGTCGCGTCCACTTGCTGGGGCGCGACCCGGGCCACGATGCCCTGGGGCGAGCGGCGGGCTTCGCAGACCAGTTTCCAGCGTCGCCCTTGGGCGGCGGCTTGCTGTACCGCAGCGCGGTCGATGCCGCGGATGCCCTCGCGTTCCACCTCTTGGGGTTTGAGGGGCGCGCCCATGAGCACGGTGACCAGCGCGGCCACCTTGATGGCCGCGTCCCAGCCGTCTACATCGCCGCTGGGGTCGGTTTCGGCGATGCCGATGTGCTGGGCATAGGCTACGGCCTGGTCGAAGGTTTCGTGGTGGGTTTCCATGCGGGTGAGGATGAGGTTGGTGGTGGAATTGAGGATGCCGCGGAAAGCGCGCACTTCGGCCGCGGGCAGCGCCTCGCGAAACAGGGAGAAGATGGGTGCGCCGTCCATTACGGCTGATTCGAAGAAAAAGCGCCGCCCCTGGCGTTGGGCCAGCGCGCTGAGGCTGGCGTAGGCGTGCACCACCGGCCCTTTGTTGGCCGTGGCTACGTGCATTCCCCGTTCCAAAGCCGTGCGGATGTGGCTTACCGCGGGTTCGCCGGTATCGTAGTTGACGGGGGTGTTTTCGAACAGCACGTCAGCCGCTACCTGGCGCACGAAGGCCAGCCCGTCGGAGGGCGGGGGCGCGGTGCTCAGCGCGCTCAGGTCGTGGCCTTTTTCGGCCATTTCCAACGCCGCGGCCAGGTCTAAGCCCCGCGGCGCCAGGGCGTAGCCGTGGCGGCCGGTGGCGATGCCCGTGACCATGAATTCTACGCCATAGCGGGCGCGCAATTTGTCCTGCTCACGAAGAAGAAGGCGGGCCAGCGCCCGCCCCACGTTGCCAAAGCCGAGGAAGGCAAGACGGTAACACGACATGGGCGTTCTCCGAAGGGCGAAAGTTGCGAATGGCGAATGGCGAGGTAAGGTGAGGGCGAAAAGCCACTGCAGCGCTTCTGGGTAGGTAATTACGCCAATCGTAACTATTCGGCTAACACGGATTTTTAGGTCGCCAAGATGACGCCAAGACCGCCAAGAAGCGAGGGCGAGCGTGGGCTTTTTAGTGTTTTTCGCCCAATCTGTACTCATCTGTGGATGTCTTTCTGCGTAATCTGCGTAATCTGTGGTTTCTTCTTGCCGAGGCTGAATAGTTACTGCCAATCTATGAAAGCGGTGGATGTCTTTCTCTGGGCAATCTGCGGTGTTCCCTTGCTGAGGCTGAAGCGACAGGGGTTCAGGAAGCGGCTTCGTCGAGGCTTTCGGGCGTCATGCCAGGCAAGACCACGGTAAACGTGGTGCCTTTGTTGGGGGTAGATTCCACCCAAATGCGGCCATGGTGGGCTTCGACGATGGATTTGACGATAGCCAGCCCCAAGCCGGTGCCAGGCTGCTCTGAGGCTACGTTGCTGCCGCGGAAGAATTTGTCGAAAATGTAGGGGAGTTCATTGGGCGGAATGCCGTGGCCGGTATCTTGGACGGTGAGCACAATCTGCTGACCACGGTTTTCTGCGTCGATGGTGATTCTTCCGCCGGGCGGGGTGTATTTTACCGCGTTATGGACAATGTTGTTGATCATTTGCCGGAGACGCACTTCGCTTCCTAACATAGTAGGCAAATCGTCGGCCACGTGGAGGGTAACGCGTTGTTTTTTCTCCGCAATTTGTTCGCTCAAATCGTTCACGGTTTCCCGTACCAGGTCGCCGATAGAGACCAAAGATTTTTCCATATCAAAACCGGCCTCAATGCGACCCAGGTCGAGCAGGTCGTTAATCAACGCGGTGATGTTGCTGACCCCGTCGCGCACTCGGTCGATAAAGTGGCGTTGCATGGGCGTCAATGGGCCTACCCGTTCCAAAAGTTCAACGTAACCCAAAATGGCAGTCAACGGCGAACGTAAATCGTGGGAAACCGTGCTGACAAATTCGCTTTTGATGCGGTCGAGTTCTTTGAAGTGGGTAATGTCGTGCAACGTGGCCGCAGCGCCAACCCCAGGCACAGGTATCACACGCAGGCTAAAGACCCGCCCGTCGGGTGCGGTCACTTCTTCTCGGCTGGTGTGCCCGGCCAGCGCTTGGCCGATGCTTTTGGTGATCTCGGGCAGAGTGCAGCAGTCGGTGTAAGCCATGCCGACGACGTTTTCGTCTTCGGGCGCGCGCAACACCATGCGGGCAGTGTGATTGATGAGGAGGATTTCCCCCTCCTCATTGAGCACCAAAACGCCTTCTTGAATACTCCCCAACACCGTTTCCAGTTTACGGCGTTCGTTGTCGGCTTGGGCAAAGAGTTGGGCGTTATCTAAGGCAATGGCGGCATATTTAGCCAGAGCCTGCAGACGTTCGACGTGACGCTGGGTGAAAGAGGTCTCTTGTTGACGGTTGTCAACACCCAACACGCCTAAAATGCGTCCCTTGCTTTGCAGGGGCACGTAAATCAAAGCCCGCACCAGGTAAGAGGTTTTGATTTTGGTAGCGTCACCACTTAAAAGTACCGGTTGGCCAGTGCGCAGCACTTGCCCGGCTAAGGTATCTTGCACTTTGAGGCGCAGGGTGCTGGCCTCTTTTTGGTTGATGCCGCGAGAGGCGCGCAGGTAAAGTTCGTTGCTTTCTTCGTCCAAAAGCAATAAAGTACTTTCCTCGGCGTCGGTAAAGGTAATAGCCGCGTCGACGATATCGGCGAGCACAGTATCCAGATCTAATTTAGCAGTGAGGGCTTGACCAATTTGGAGCAAGGTGTTGAGTTCATCCAGATGGTCACGCAATTCCTTGGTGCTGCGCAGCGCTTCTTTGCTAGCCCAGCGGCGGAGTTCGGTGCGCCGATTGAGGGCCTGACGCAGGCTTTGATGGAGGTTGTCATAACGAGCGGGCGGGTTCACAATGCCCACCACGCCCAGTTGCAAGGCGCGGCGCCACGTCTCAGGCGAGTCGTTCTCGGAAAAAAGCACTAACGGAATCTGGGGGTGCTGCCGGGCAAAATGCTCTATGTCGGGGCGGAAGAGGCATTCCTGCCCAAAGAGCAACGCATCGGTCTGCCGAGCGAGGCGCGAGAGTTGCGTGAGGCAATTTTTTTGCACAGGCACTTCCAGAACTTGATAGCCCGCGCCTTGCAAGGCGCGCATCATCAGATGATGGGTTTCGGGGTTGGCGATGGCCAGAGCAATGGCAGGCAAGAGATCCTCCGAACAGTGCTTGGACGGTTGCAAAGCAAAAAAGACGGTCAAGGCGGGCTAAGAGGCAAGGTAAAGTGGAAGGTTGCTCCCTGGCCAGGGCTGCTTTCAACCCAAACTTTGCCTCCGTGGGCAGCGATAATTTCTTGCACAACGCTGAGCCCTACTCCCCAGTGCACAGCGTCGCCAGATTGGGCGCGGCGGTAGAAGGGAGTGAACACGTGAGCCTGGTCGTCGGCAGCAATACCGATGCCGGTATCGCTCACGGCGACGTGGGCTCGTTGTTCCTGAACGGTGATGGTGACGGTCACTTTGCCCCCGCGTGGGGTAAACTTCAGTGCGTTGTTGAGCAGTTGCTCAAACACTATGCTCAGTTGGTGGGGGTCGCCATGGATGACCACCGCTTTATCAGGGGTATGGAGAGCAAGTTGCAGGCCTGCTTGCTGCGCGCGCGGTTCAAAGCGCCCTACTTCGGCCTGGGCTAAAGTGTTGAGGTCGAGCCACTTCCACGGTCCAGGGGCCAAGGTAATTTGTTGCAACGCGGTCACCGAAGCCAAAATTTCACGCGCCTGGCGCAGGCGTTGGGCCGCGGCCCGGGCCTGGGGGGCTGTAACCCCGCGGAGCGCTTGCTGAGCCTCGCTCAGCAGGGGGAGCACGGCCTGGTTGAGCCGCTGCAGCAGTTCGTTTTTCAGGCGTTCCCCCTCGCGGGCGGCGCGGGCCGTGCGTTGCAGCGCCTGGGCGCGCGCTTCTAAGGCGCGGAAAAGACGCCCCCGTACCACGGCCATAGAAACATAATCAGCCACGGCTTGCAACAGGGCTTGCTCATCTGCACTAAAGGGCCGGGGGTCGCTGCGCATTACGGTGAGCAGGGCGACTACTTCGTTTTTGGCTTTAACGGGCACCACCAGCGCGGCCTGACCCAAGGGGTGAATTTTGAACCTGCGCAGCGGCTGGCCGGCCAACGCCAAAGGCTCGCCCGAAAGGGCAACCAGCGAGCCCAGCCCGTCATCCCACGGTTGGCCGACTTTGCGGGCCAGGCTGCGGGGCAGACCTTTTTGTGCGGCCAAAACGAGTTTGTGCTCCCGCTCGGTGCGCAGGCTGAGCCAGCCTTTGTCGGCCTGGGCGAGTTGAATGGCCCCGGCTACCAATTGGCGATAGAGGGCTTTGGGGGTTGTGCTGGCTGCAGTGGCTTTTGCTAATTCGGCGAGGGTGGTCAGTTCGCGCACCCGCCGTTGCAGTTCCTGGTTAACTTTTTGCAGTTCTTGCGCCAGCCGTGCTTTGGCGCGGCGCTCGCGCACCTGACGCAGCACCCGCTCTACCGCGGAGACCACCTCGGTCTCTTGCATCGGCCAGAGGAGGAAGTCGGCTGCGCCCAAGCGGAACGCGCTAATAATATCGGGTTCTGCCCCTTTTTCGGCAATCACGATAATGGGCGTATCGTCACCAGGAGCGCGTAGCGCCGCCAGCAGGTCTTTGCCGCTGAGGCCGGGCAGACGCAGGTCGGTGATGATCAGGTGGGGGGCAAAACGAGCCCGCATTTGCAACGCGGCACCGGCCTCGCCCACCACTTTGACCCGATAGCGCATCGGCTGCAGGCTTTGCCGCGCCACCAGGTCGGCGATGGCCGGATCCGGCTCGACCACGAGAATGCGTTCACGGCGTTGGGTTGTAACCATGGTTGCCCCTTGTTGATGTGGCCCGCAAAGACGATGCAAGCAGGTCGGCTTGCGGGTACCGAGAAAAGCCGCGGCCGCGCCGTGGCTTTTAGTTTTTCCCCTCGATGGCTTCGCTCAACGCCCGCAGGGTGTCGAGCAGCCGCGTCAGGCCAGATGCCCCTTCTCGGATGATGCCCAACAGTTCCTCATCCAGGCACGCTGGCTCGCTGGTTTGGCGCAGCAAGCCTTCGCTGGTGCGGATGAGCCCGATGTTGTGCCCCATATCGTGGCTGAAACGGCGGAGAGCCGCCTGGTAGCGTAGTCGTTCTGCGGCTGGTCGTTGGTTGATCAGTTGGGCTAACTCGTGGCAGGGGAGTACTTCGTTTGAAGAGGGCATAGCCATCTCCGGAGGATGGTAGTCGCTCGGCTCCACATTTACGCTGCGAGGCAGGCCAAGGGAAAGTGGGCTCCTGAAGCCACCGTTTTGTCCGCCTGGCTGGCGCTACGGCTGCTGCGGCTCAGACGCCGGGGGCTCGGCGTCTCCCCGTTCCCGCAGGTGGGGGAAGAGGATCACCTCGCGAATGCTGCGTTTGTCGGTAAACAGCATGGTCAGCCGGTCGATACCCATGCCAAAACCGCCGGTGGGCGGCATGCCGTAGCGCATGGCGCGCAGATAATCTTCGTCGATGGGGTGGCGCTCTTCGTCGTCGGCTGCGTAGGTGCGCCCCATTTCTAAGAAACGGGCTTCCTGATCCAGGGGGTCGTTGAGTTCGGTAAACGCGTTGCACAATTCCATGCCGCCGATAAAGCCTTCGAACCGTTCCACGGTTTGGGGGTCGTCGGGCTTGGCTTTGGCCAGGGGGGAAATGTCGCGCGGGTAATCGTAGAGGAAGGTGGGCTGGATGAAGGTCGGTTCCAGGAAGTCGCTCACCAGTTGGTCGATGAGTTTGCCGCGCGGCGCGCCGGCTTTGGGCTCGATGCCCTGGGCTTTCATGGCCGCGGCCAGGCTGGCGGCGTCGGGGTGCTGGGCAATGTCGATGCCGGTGGCCTCGCGCACCCCTTGTCGTAGTTCCACGCGGCGCCAGGGCGGGGTGAGGTCGATTTCGTGGCCTTGCCAGGTCAATGTGCGCCGACCGAGCACTTGATCAGCCACAAAGGCCAGCATCTCTTCGACCAGTGCCATCACCTGCAGGTAGTCGGCATAGGCCCAGTAAAACTCCAGTTGGGTAAATTCGGGGTTGTGCTTGAACGAGATGCCTTCGTTGCGAAAGTCGCGGCCGATTTCGTACACTTTTTCGAACATGCCCACCAACAGGCGTTTGAGGTAGAGTTCGAAGGAAATGCGCAGGTAAAGTTTTTGTTTGAGTTGGTTGTGGTAGGTGACGAAGGGACGGGCCGCCGCGCCGCCGTAGATGGGTTGCAACACGGGCGTTTCCACTTCCAGAAAACCGCGTTCATCGAGGAACTGCCGCAGCGCCCGTACAATGTGCGCCCGGGTGCGGAAGATGTCGCGCACCTCGGGGTTGACGGCCAGGTCGGCGTAGCGTTGGCGGTAGCGGGTTTCCGGGTCGGCCAGCACCGCGTGGCGCACGACTTTGCCGTCCACGATTTCGTCTTTGGCCGGCGGCAGCGGGGTGATGGCCTTGGCCAACATGCGGAAATCCTGCACGTGCACGGTGATTTCGCCGGTGCGGGTGCGGAAGAGGAACCCGCTGGCCTGGATGAAGTCGCCCAGGTCGAAGAGTTTGTTGAATTGCTTGAGGCGTTCTTTGCCTAAGGTGTTGGCCTGGAAGAAAAGTTGCAGCCGCCCGCTCTCGTCTTCGATGTGGGCGAAGGTGATTTTGCCCATGGGGCGCATTGCCCGCAAGCGTCCGGCCACGGTGACTTGGGGGGCTGCCGCGTCGCCCGCGGCTTCGGCGGTTTCTAACGCGCTTTTGGCCTCGGCCGTGGTGTGGGTGCGCTGGGCGCGGTTGGGGTAGGGTTCGAGGCCCAGTTCTCGCAGGCGGTGGATTTTTTCCAGCCGTATCTTTTCCAGGGGGGTGTATTGATGGGGCATGGGGCTTCTTTCGGGGTGCAGGTTGCCATGAGGGAGCAGGGTAGCCGGTTTTCGGCGTCGCGCGGGCGCGCCGCGCGGTAGGGGAATTATAACAAACTTTGTGACTATTCAACCACAAGGAAATAGACCACGGATAACACGGGTGATGGCGGATAGACGCGGATTTTAAGGCGCTGAGGGCTCCAGGAGAGGTGCCTGAGTAACCAAGCACCAAGTACCCAAGCCCCCTTTACCTCAATCCCCCAGTGCCTCTTCCTTTATGACTGCCCTTTCTCTCGGCTGAGGCTGAGCAGAGCCCCTGGGGCCGGAAGTGTCTCGGCTTCGCGGCCGGGCTTCTTCCTCAAAACTCGAAGACGCGAGGGCGATATTGCAGGGCTTCGGCTAAGTGTTGGGGCAAAATGGCTTCGCTGGCGGCCAGGTCAGCCACGGTGCGGGCGACTTTGAGCACCCGATGGTAGCCGCGCGCAGAAAGCCCCATCTGTTGCATCGCGTGGCGCAACAGGGCCTGGCCGGTTTCGTCCAACCGGCAGAATTGCCGGATTTCTGCCGGCCCCATTTCCGCATTGCTTTGCTTGCCTGCGGCCTGCAGCCGGGCGCGCTGGCGCTCCCGGGCTGCTTCGACCCGCTGGCGGATGGCCTCCGAGGGTTCCCCCAACCGTTCTGCGCTCAGTTTTTCGTAGTCCACGCGGGGCACTTCGATGTGCAAGTCGATGCGATCCAACAGCGGGCCTGAAATGCGTTTGCGGTAGCGGGCGATTTCGCCGCTGGAGCAGGTGCAGGCTCGCACCGGGTCGCCGTAATAGCCGCAGGGGCAGGGGTTCATCGCGGCAACCAGCATGAAGTTGGCTGGGAAGGTGAGGGTGCCCTGCGCCCGGCTGATGGTCACGATGTGGTCTTCCAAAGGCTGGCGCAGCACTTCCAGCACCCGGCGGTCGAATTCGGGCAGTTCGTCCAAAAACAGCACGCCCCGGTGGGCCAACGAGACCTCGCCGGGGTGGGGAATGTTCCCGCCGCCCACCAGCCCGGCGTGTGAGATGGTGTGGTGCGGCGCGCGGAAGGGGCGCTGGGTGATGAGCGGCGTTTCCGCGGGCAGCAGGTCGGCTACTGAGTAAATGCGGGTGACGTCTAAGGCTTCGTCCACGGTCATGCGCGGCAGCACGCCAGGCAGGGCTCGTGCGAGCAGGGTCTTCCCCGAACCGGGGGGCCCCATCATCAACAGGTTGTGGCCGCCAGCCGCGGCCACTTCTAACGCCCGCTTGGCGTGTTCTTGGCCTTTGATCTCCGCGAAGTCGACCTGGCCTTGGGCTGGGGGCAGATCGCGGATGTGCAGGGTGGGGTGGGGGGAAAGGGGGCTGCTGCCGGTGAGGTGGGCGATCAGCGCAGCCAGGGAGGGCACGGGGTACACTTCCAGCCCCGGAATCAGTGCGGCTTCCGCGGCATCGGCTGCGGGAACGAAGACCCGCCGAAAGCCGTGCGCCCGGGCCGCGGCCGCGATGGGCAGCACCCCCCGCACGTGCCGCACCGTGCCTTCCAACGACAGTTCGCCGACCACCAGCGCGTCGTCCAACGCCTGGGGCGGCAAGCGGCCGTCCGCGGCCAGCACCCCCAAGGCGATGGGCAGGTCGTACATGGTGCCCACTTTGCGCACCGAGGCCGGTGCGAGGTTGACGGTGAGCCGACGCCGCGGCATGGCAAAGCCGCTGTTGCGCAGCGCGGCCTGCACCCGTTCGCGGCTTTCTTGCACGGCCGCGTCGGGCAGCCCCACGATGATGATCTTGGGAATCCCGCGGGCGGTGTCGACTTCTACTTCTACGATGACGCCGTCGAGCCCCACAACGGCGCAGGAGTAAATGCGTGCGAGCATGGCAAAGTGGGGGAAGAAAGGGGGCGCCCGATGGCGCGCGGTGTAACCGCTGCTTTCGGGCGATACGGCGAGGGCGCGTCCATTCCCGCCTGACGATGGTCTGATCTGGAAGCGGCGTTTCCCCGTCTCGCCGCGCTTTCATTATACGCCCTTTGCCGCGGCTGTCAAGATGGCGAAGCCGCTGAGCAATGCTTTTCGATATGCTAACCTTTGCCTACCCTCACCCCGCCTCCCCAGCCGCCCTGAGCGAAGACGAAGGGGGCGGCCCGGGGGGAGAGAGGGCGTGAAGAGCAAAACTTTTGACAAGCCCTGGCAGAGCGATTGCAGCTAAATGGGCCGGTTGTGGGCACGAGTGCGACGCCTCTTTTTGTCTAAATGGGGAAATGGCGTCAGCCGCGGCCTTCAGCAATGCCCGTAGGGGCGAACGGCCGTTCGCCCCTACGAAAACACCACGCCCACACGCATGATTGTAGGGGCGCAGCGGCGCTGCGCCCTATGGCCTGCGCTGGGCATTGGGCACCGCAACGCTGTGCCCCTACGTCATCATTACGCCTCAAAGCAGTCTGGGCAGGTAAGGGCGAGGCGCACTGCTGGCAAGAGAGAATGAGCGGGCAACCAAATTTAGATGCGTTTGCCCTGCAAGCCCTGGCCGCCGAGGGTGACGCCAAGGTGGTATAATTGAAGCGCGCCCGCCCGCTCGCAACGGGCGGGCGGTTTTGTCATCTCCTATTCCCTCTGCGAGAAGGCGCTTATGACCATCGGTAACGTGATTCCTGTCGACATCAACGACGAAATGCGCTCCGCGTATCTGGATTACGCGATGAGCGTGATCGTTTCGCGCGCCCTGCCCGATGCGCGCGACGGCCTCAAACCCGTCCAGCGGCGCATCCTCTACGCGATGCACGATATGGGCTTGCGCGCCAACTCGGCTTACAAAAAATCCGCCCGCATTGTCGGCGAGGTGCTGGGCAAATACCACCCCCATGGCGACCAGGCCGTGTACGACGCGATGGCCCGCATGGCGCAGGATTTTTCCATGCGCTACCCCCTGGTCGACGGGCAGGGCAACTTTGGCAGCATCGACGGCGATTCCCCCGCGGCCATGCGCTACACCGAAGCCCGCCTGAGCCGCCTGGCCGAAGAAATGCTGGTCGACATTGACAAAGACACTGTGGACTTCGTCGACAACTTCGACGGCAGCCTGCAAGAGCCGGTGGTGTTGCCCGCGCGGGTGCCCAATTTGCTGGTCAACGGCGCTTCGGGCATCGCGGTGGGCATGGCCACCAACATCCCGCCTCACAACCTGGGCGAAATCGTGGCCGCGCTCACTTTTTTGATCGACCACTACGACGCCTTGGACGAGGTGGGCGTAGACGACCTGTTGCAGTTCGTCAAGGGGCCTGATTTCCCCACCGGCGGCATCATCGTGGGCACCGAGGGCATCCGCCAGGCTTACACCAACGGGCGGGGGCGCATCGTGGTGCGGGCGCGCGCGGAGATCGAAGAAACGAAAGGCGGCCGCCATCGCATTGTGGTCACCCAAATCCCCTACCAGGTGAACAAATCTGCGCTGATTGCCCGCATCGCTCAATTGGTGCGGGAAGGCCACATCGACGCGATCTCCGACCTGCGTGATGAATCCGATCGCCGCGGGATGAGCATCGTGATCGAACTCAAGCGCGGCGCGCAGCCTCACAAGGTGCTCAACCAACTCTACAAGCACACCCCCCTGCAGTCCACCTTCAGCGTGCAACTGTTGGCGTTGGTCAACGGCGAGCCGCGGTTGCTTTCCCTCAAACGGGCAATGCAGGTTTACATCGAGCACCGCCGGGAAGTCATCCGTCGGCGCAGCGAGCACGAATTGGCCAAAGCCCGTCACCGCGCGCACATCTTGGAGGGCTTGCTGCTGGCGTTAGCGCATTTGGACGACATCATCGCTACCATCCGCGCCTCTCGCGATGCGGAACAGGCGCGCGAGCGCCTGATGCGTCGCTTCCGCCTGAGCGAAATTCAGGCGCAAGCCATCTTGGATATGCCTTTGCGCCGCCTGGCCGCGCTGGAACGCCAGAAAATCGAAGACGAATACCGCCAGACCAAAGAACGCATTGCCTACCTGGAAGACCTGTTAGCCCACCCCAAGAAGATTTTGGCCGTCATCAAAGACAATCTGGCCGAGGTGGCCGAGAAATACGGCGACGAGCGGCGCACCCTGATTGCCCACGACGCCACAGCCGACATCCGCGAAGAAGATCTGGTGGCCGACAAGCCGGTGCTGCTCACCATCACCCAAAAGGGCTACATCAAGCGGATGCCGGTGAGCGCCTTTCGGGCGCAGGGCCGCGGCGGCCGCGGTGTGGCCGGGCACACCACCAAGGACGACGACGAGGTGCTCCTGCTCATTCCCGCGCGCACGCTGCACACCGTGCTCTTTTTTACCGACCGCGGCAAAGTGTATTCGGCCAAGGCTTATCAAATTCCCGAAACCCGGCGCACGGCGAAGGGCACCGCGATCATCAATTTGCTGCATCTGGAGCCGGGCGAGCGGGTGACCGCCGCGGTGGCCGTGCCCGATTTCGCGCAGGCCGAATACTGCTTCATGGCCACCCGGCAGGGCGTGGTCAAACGGGTGGCGCTGGAAGAGTTTGCCGCGGTGCGGCCTTCGGGGTTGATCGCCATTTCCTTGAAGGAAGGCGACGCGCTGGAATGGGTGCGCCTGACCCGTGGCCAGGACGACATCCTGCTGGTGACGGCGCAGGGCCGCGCGCTGCGCTTCCGGGAAGACGAAGTGCGGCCCATGGGGCGTCAGGCCACCGGCGTGACCGGCATTCGCCTCAAGGCCGACGACCGGGTGGTGGCGATGGACGTGGTGGAACCCGATGGCTATCTGATGGTGGTCACCGAAAAGGGCTATGGCAAGCGGACGCCTTTGAGCCAATATCCCCGCAAGCACCGGGCGACGCAAGGGGTGCGCACCCTGGCCGCGGGCGCGACCGCCAAGGTCGGCTTGATTGTGGCCGCGCGCGTAGTGCAGGAAAAGGATCACCTGACGCTGATTTCTGCGGGCGGCATTGTGTTGCGCACGCGGGTGGCCGATGTTTCGGCTATGGGGCGCGCGGCGCGCGGGGTGCGCTTGATGCGTTTGCAGCCCGAAGACAGCGTGGCCTCGGTCGCCCGGCTGGTGGCTTAGCAGGGGGCAAGCCAAGGGGAGTCAGGCGCGGGCGACCGTGAGGGCAACCCAGTCGTCCCTTTGCTGTTGCCGCACCAGGCGCAGGCCGGCGGCGCGGGCCGCGTTCGACACGGCTGGGGCCTGGTCTTCCAAAATGCCGCTGAGCACCAGGTGCCCGCCCGCCGCGACCACGTCGGCCAGGCCGTGGGCGCGCAGCAGGTCCACCAGCACGGGCGCGAGGATGTTCGCCAGCACCAACTCGCCTTGCACCGGCCCCAACGGGGGCCGACGCAGCGCCTCGACCGAACCCACGGCCGCTGTAAAGCCCGCAGCCACCTGGTTGCGGGCGGCGTTTTCTAACGCCACGGTGACGGCTTGCGGGTCGGTATCCACGCCGAGGGCGCGGGCCGCGCCCAATTTCAGCGCCGCGACGCTCAAAATGCCGCTGCCGCAGCCCACGTCCAAAACGGTGGCCCCCGGTTGCACCAGCCGTTCCACCTCGACGAGGCACATTTGCGTGGTCGGATGGGTGCCGGTGCCAAAGGCCATGCCCGGATCCAGCACCAACGGGATGCGCTGTGGCTCAGGGTTGTCCAGCCAGGCGGGCACGATCATCAACCGCTCGCCCACGGCCAAGGGGCGGTAGGCGTGCTTCCAGGCTTCAGCCCAATCTTCCTCTTGCAGCCGGCGGTAGGTGGGCTGAGGCAAAGGGCGGATGACATGGAGGTGCCAAAGCGCCTCTTCCAAGCGGCCGCGGGTGGCCTCTAAGGTTTCGTCGACGGGCAGGTAGGCGGCCACCCGCACCGGGCCCACGGGCACGCCCTCGCCCTGGGGCTGGTCTTGGATGTGGGTGGATTCCAGCACCACGCGGTTGGGGGCAAAGCGCGCCAACACTTCGGCGACGGCTTCGGCCATTTCGCCGTCGACTTCTAAGGACACTTCGAGCCAGGTTTGGGGAGGGGTGGTCATGGCAGTGCTCCGGCGGGTCGTCTTGCGGTTTGGATGAAAAACGACAGCCCCCGCGCGGGGGCTGTCAGGTGGGCGCGACAGGATTCGAACCTGCAACCAATGGCTTAAAAGGCCACTGCTCTACCGTTGCGCTACGCGCCCAGCGGCCTCATTTTATCATGCCCCCCGC
>JALUDX010000044.1 GCA_027053355.1 Anaerolineales bacterium
GCCTGGGGGCAGGTGTATGTGTACGAAGTGCGGGAGAACAAGCGCTTACCGGCGCAAAGTTGGGCGGCGCGCCACATGCTGTTGAAGCACGAAAAGTATGATGTACTGACCTTAGTGACCTGCGAGGGCTACGACCCGGCCACAGGAGACTACCCCTTCCGCCGGATGGTGCGAGCGGTGCTGGTGGCGGTACGGTAGTTTCTCGGTCAGGCGTTGAGAACATTAGCCACACAGGGTGGGCTGCCAGCCCGCCCTGTTGACGTCTTCAGCATCCTCTTGGCACCCTTGATGCCCTGCCCTCACCTCTGCCACGGGCAAGGCGTCTGATTGTAGCCAGCAGCGCTGTGCGGTGAGGCGGGGGGACGATGGGCTTTCATATCGCGAATACTGAGAGATCGGCCCCCCTGCCTACCGACCTACCGAGAGAGCACGCAAAGGTTGGTGGTGGAAGAGGGGACGATGCCGCTCTGCGCCTGACGCGGCAGCCCTGTCAGACTTTTTTGGCGTGCAGCGACAAGTCGCCCGTCCTGAGTGCATCGAAGGGCCGCTTTCCAAAGCGATGCCAAGGCACTGCACGCCAAAGGGGGCGCGGCCCGCCTCGCCTCGCCTCGCCTCGCCTCGCCCTCCCCCCTTTAGCCTTCTGTGTTTTCTGTGCTTTCTCTGTGTCTTCGGTATTTTCCCGTCTGCGCAATTGAGATTTCTCTTTTGTTTGCGCTGAACAGTTACGTTCTCGGTACTCTCTTTGTGCCATCTGGGGTTTGTGGTTCCCCTCCGATGCTCTTGACACTTTTGACTAAACGGTGTAAACTTACGCTGTTTAGTTAAGGAGCGTCTATGGTTCGTCCCAAACAATCTGAACAACACCCCAATCTGGAAGCGGCCATCAAAGAGACGGCCCGCAAGCAAATCGCCCAGAAGGGGGCGGCGGCGCTCTCGTTGCGCGCCATCGCCCGCGAGTTGGGTATCACCGCGCCGGCCATCTACCACTATTTCCCCAACCGCGACGCGCTGGTCACTGCGCTGATTGTGGATGCTTACAACTCGCTGCGGGATGCCATGCGTGCTTCTCAGGCCGTGGACGAAACTTCTCACGTTGAGCGCATTCTGGCCTCGGCGCGGGCATATCGCGCCTGGGCGCTGACGCATCCCGAAGAGTACAATCTGATTTTCGGCACCCCCATCCCCAATTACTGCCCCCCAATGGAAATCATCGGCCCGGCAGCCGAGGGTGCCATGGCCGTTTTGATTGACGTGCTGGATGCCGCCTGGCGGGCCGGCGTGGTGAAGACGAGCGGCGCGTTCACCACCGAGCCTGAGATGATTCGCGCCTGGGTGGATAAATTCGGCTACCGGGGCGACCCAGCTGTGATTTATTTTGCGCTGGCAAGTTGGGCGCATATCCACGGCCTGGTTTCGTTGGAACTCTACGGGCATTTCAGCGCCGTGGCAGAGCCTGGCACTGTGGATTCCTTCTTCGAGACGGAAATCCGCGCCATGCTGGCACGCATGGGGGCGCTGTGAAGCCGCGCGCCCTCGTCATCGGGGTGGGAATCGCCGGGCTGAGCGCGGCGTACCACCTGCACCCATGGGGGGTGGGGTCACCGTTCACGCCGAGCGCGGCCGAAGTCCGCACCGCGCCGCCATCCTGGGCGAGGCCACTTCTCGCCACACGCTACCGTTCGACGGTCAACCTCGGCATCGTCGCGGGGCGGGACTGGGATGGACAAGCCGTCCTCGGGGAGGCGTGCGGGATGCTCATCCCGCGCCGCGAACGCAAAAACATCCCGCGATTGCGCTGGAATCACACAAACACCCGGCCCGCGCGCCGCAAGGCGAATTGCAGGGCGTGATGCTGGCAGGCGCAGCCGGGGCAAGGAGAAACTTCCATGAAATTCACCCTCTACGCCTATTTTGAAAGACATCCGCTTCAAAAGAAAATCGCCAAATGGTGGACGGCGCGCGGGCTTCCCCTGCCGGAAGCGCTGAAGCGCCATCTCGCCAACCAGATTCACGCCGAGATGATTGCCCGTCTGATGCGGGTGGTGGTGACGCAGGGCAGTCTGGATATGCAGCGGGCACTGCGATCGCAGTATGAATTAGGCGAAGAAATCGCCGCCCAGACCGCCGACTTTTTATCCATCAACCCCAATGACGCCCACAGTCTTTCGCGCATCATTGATTTCCTGCACAATCTGCTGGGGATTCACGGCAAAATCGAGATCTCCGCCAGCGCGCACGAAGTCACCTGCCACTGGACGAAATGCCCCCTCGCGGCGCAGTTGCGGGAAAGCCCCGACGCCAGCGGCCCGTATTACTGCCATCTCTATCAGGAGATGTACAAGGGCGTTTTGCACGCCATCAACCCCAACGCCAGGGCCAACACCCTGACGCTGACCCAGTCCATGGGATATGAGTTCTGCGAATTGAAAACACAAATCATTGAACCGGAGAAATCGTGAGTTACAAAAAAGTCATCCTGAAAGAATTCGGCGGGCCGGAGGTGTTGCAGGTCGTCACGGAAGAGCATCTCCCCGAACCGGACGCGGGCGAAGTGCGCGTCAAGGTATTGGCAACGAGTGCCACCTTCACCGATACGTTGGTGCGCAAGGGGATTGACTACGGTTTCAAGGAGACGCCGCCGCTCTCGCCCGGCTACGACATGGTCGGCGTGGTGGATAAACTCGGTGCGGGCGTAAGCGGGCTGAACATCGGGCAGATGGTGGCCGATTTGACCGTCTGGGGTGCGTACAGCCAGTATATGCTGCGCCCCGCCTCGGGGCTGGTGTCTGTCCCCGCGGGGTTGGACCCCGCCGAGGCGGTCAGCATGGTGCTTTCCTACGTCACCGCCTATCAGATGTTGCACCGCGTGGCACGAATCCGCCGCTGGCAGACGATTCTCGTCCACGGGGCGGGCGGGGCGGTCGGCACGGCGCTGCTGCAACTCGGCGCGCTGCTCGATTTGACGATGTATGGCACGGCATCGGCCGCCAAGCGGGACCTGGTCAAGGGGCTGGGTGCAACGCACATTGATTACGCCGCGGAAGATTTCCTCCGGCGGGTGCAGGCCGGGGGCGGCTGCGACGCGGTCTTCGATTTCATCGGCGGCGAGCACTTCAAACGTTCCTTCCAAGCCCTGAAGAAGGGCGGGGTGCTGGTCGCCTACGGTTTTTACGACAACGCCATGGGCAAGGGCGGCAACGTGGTTGTGGACTTTGCCAAAGTTGCGCTGTGGAACATCCTCCCCAACGGACGCAGGGCGCGCACCTACTCGATTGGCGATTGGCGCAAAAAGCACCCCGACTGGTTCAAGGAAGATTTGGCCGCCCTCTTCGGCTTACTGGCGGAAGGGAGGGTCAGGCCCGTCATTGCGCGGCGCATGAAACTGGAAGAAGCGGCCGAAGCCCACCGCTTGATTGAGCAGGCGGCGGTGCAGGGGCGAATTGTGCTGGTGGTCCATGAATAATCCTCGTTTGGCCTTCTTTGCCTACGCTTACAACCTCGCCGAAACCACGCGAGCCGTTGAGGTCGCCAAAGCCTGCCGCGCTCTCGGGGCGGATATTCGCTTTTTCACACATGGCGGTACATATGAGTCACACATCGCCGAAGCCGGTTTCCCCTTGACCACCTTGCAGCCGCTCATTACGCCGGAAAAACACAGATATCTGATGGCGTTAGACCAGGGGCGGGCGATTGGGCAGCCCTTCAGCCTTGCCGAGTGGTGCGCGCAGGTGGAGGCGGAACTCCGCGCGTTGGCCGACTTTGCGCCCGCCGCCGTTTATGCAGGGATGAACCTGCCTTCGGCAATTTCCGCGAGAGCCGCGCATCTTCCTCTCGTTTGGCTGCTGCCCATGGCGGGCACGCTGCCGTATTTTGAGCACGGTCTGGCTCGGTTCCCTGACCAATACGAAAATTTTCTCACCCGGCTACTCCCCCAATCCTGGAAAGACAGAGCCGTAAACTGGGTTGTGCCGCGCTTTGGCATCGTGCGAGGCGTGTTCAACCAGGCCGCCCGCAAGTTCGGCGTGCCGCCTGTAAAAACGCTTCTGGATATCATTCGCGGTGACCTGAATCTGCTGGCCGACATCCCCGAATTGACGGGCGTTCCCCCTGAGGCCTTGCCCGACGACTTTCGCTATGTTGGCCCCATTTTCGCCCGTCTTCCCATGCCCGTGCCCGCAGAGGTGCGGCGGGTCTTCAGCCGGGACGGGGTGAAGGTGTTTTGCGCTATGGGCAGTTCCGGCAGGCCGGAACAACTTCGCGCCGCGGTGGACGCCCTGCGCGCCGGCGGATACAACGCCGTCATCGCCACGACCTCTATCCTTGACCCCGCCGAACTGGGGCCGTTGCCGGAGAACATCTACGCGGCGCGCTACCTGCCTGCTCCCGCCGTGAATGAGTTGGCGGATGTGGCCCTTATCCACGGCGGGCAGGGGACGGTGCAAACCGCCTGCTGGGCAGGGACGCCGGTGGTGGGCGTAGGCTTCCAGTTTGAGCAGAACGCCAACCTGGATATGCTCGTCCGCGCGGGGATGGGGGTGCGCATTCCCCTGCGGGAGTACTCCGCCCCACGGATTCAGGCTGAAATCCGGCGGGTGGCGGAACACGCCTCTTACAAAGAAAACGCCGAGCGCATCCGCGCTATCGTCCGCAAAGCAGACGGGGCAAGAAACGCGGCGGAAGAAATCTATCGGTTTCTGGAAAGATGCTGACCACGCCTGTATTCCCTGGTGCTACCCAAAGGGCACCTGCCCGGCCCAGGCCCGCAGCCGTTCCCGCCAGGCCTCGATGCGGGCTTGCAGGCTGCGGTCGTGGGGCGTGCGCTGCGCCTGGGCCTTGAGATAGGCCAGTTCGCTCAGGGTTTCGTAGAACGCACGGGCCTGCGCGCCGCGGCCCTGCTGACGCGCGGCCGAACGGGAAGCAGCCGCAGCCCGGCTCCGCGCCGCCATGGCCGCCCTGGCACGCGCCGCCTACCCCGCGGCGGAAGGCGGGGGCATGTATGGCAACCCGGCCCTGGCCGCCATAGCCCAGGCTGCCCTGCCCGACCTGGCCCACGCCGCGGCCGCCGCCCCCGCCAACGCCGAGGGCAGCAACCTGCGCTTCCACGCGGCCTTTTTGCTGCGCCACTTCGGCGACCTGGATGGGGCGATGAAACTGTATCAGCAGGCCTTGGAAATCGATGAATCCCTGGGCGACCTGCAAGGCATGGCTTTTACTTTGGTGATGATGGGGCAGGCGCTTTTTGCAGGCGGGCAGCCCGCGGCGGGCTTGCAAGCCGTGCGCCGGGGGCTGGAAATTTTCCGCCGCTTGAACATGCCCCGCGAGGTGGCGCAGACCGAGGCCATTTTAGCCCAGATGGAAGCGATGGGCGGGGATGGGTGACGGAGGCCGGGGGCCGGGAACCGGGGGTC
>JALUDX010000045.1 GCA_027053355.1 Anaerolineales bacterium
CGGCGGGCAGGTTGTCCAGCGCCTGTGCAATAATCCGCAGCGACTGGCGCATTTCGGCCACCCGTACCAGGTAGCGGGCGTAGACGTCGCCGCTTTCCTGCGTGGGGATTTCAAAATCGTACTGCTCATAACCGCAGTAGGGGCGCACCTTGCGCGTGTCGTAGGCCACGCCCGAGGCGCGGAGCATCGGGCCGGTCACGCCCCAGCGCATGGCGTCTTCTTTGGAAAGCACGCCGATATGGCGGGTGCGGTCTCGGTAAATCGGGTTCTTGGTCACCAAGGCTTCGTATTGCTTCAGCCGCCGCGGGAAGAGTTTGATGAATTCGCGCACGGCCTCCTCAAAGCCTGCGGGCACATCGCGCCACAGCCCGCCCGGGCGGATGTAGGTGGTCATCATCCGCGCGCCGGAGACCATTTCAAAAATATCCAAAATGAATTCGCGCTCGCGGAAGGTGTAGAGGAAAAGGGAAGTCGCGCCGAGGTCAAGTAAGTGGGTGCCCAGCCAGACCAGGTGTGAAGAAATGCGCTGCAATTCAGCGAGGATGACGCGGATGGCCTGTGCCCGCGGCGGCACTTGCAAGCCGGTGAGGGCTTCTACCGCGAGGCAATAGGCGAGGTTGTTGCCGATGGGGTTGAGGTAGTCCATGCGGTCGGTCATCACCTCGGCCTGCCAGTAGCGCTTGGCTTCCATGTTCTTTTCAATGCCGGTGTGCAAGAAGCCGATATCGGGCACCACATTGACCACCCGCTCGCCGTCCAATTCCACCAGCAAGCGCAGCACGCCGTGGGTGGACGGGTGCTGAGGCCCCATGTTGAGGAGCACCGTTTCCCCCTTCAGCGCCCGCTCAGAGACCAGATGTTGCAATTCCTCGGCAGAGACTTCAATGGGTTCAAGCATGGAATCCTCGGGGGTTGTTACTTCGTCAAGTCAGGACTCGTTATTTCAGAAGACGTTCGTAGTCGTCATGAGAACCTATCCAAAACCAAACGATTGTGTCACCTTTCAACAACCCAAGCGCCCTGTAGCCCAAACCAATGCGGATGGAATACACCGGTTGGCTGGCCTTTACCCGTTTGAAGAAAAGGCCGGGGTGAGCGGGGTTGCTCTTCCAGAGTGTATAAGCCTTCTGCGCGCGCTGGCGGATTTCCGGCGGCAAAGCCCAATAATGCTTCCAAAAAGACCTTGTAGTCCGTGACTTCATCTTTTCTGTTCAGCAAACGCTCCGCGCTCATCAAACATGGGCAAGGTGCCCTCTTCGTCAATTTCGGCCTCAACCGCTGCCACAAGCGCCGCCAATTTTTCGTCTTCAGTAGCCGCAAACTGAGCATTCCATAACGCTTCGTCCGTTTCTACTGCTTCGTAAGTCTCTTCGGTCGGCAGAGGATGGGTTTTGAGGAAAAGGGCAAACTGGTACAGTTGAAACGCGCGCGCCAACGGCATTTCCGAGACAATATCGGCTATCGCCTTTACCAATTCCTCTTGTGTGTTACGAACCTTCGTCGCCATCGCTCTCTTCCTATCCTGCCTATCATCCTAACCTTGCCTATCCATCAATCGCAAATCGCCATTCCTAACTCGCAATTCGCCTCTCGCCACTACCTCCTCCCGCGCACCTTCTTCCCCTGAATTTCATCAAAATTGAAGGTAAACTGCACCTCTTCGTAGCCCAAGGGGTAATCTTTGCGCAGGGGGTGGCCTTCCCAATCGTAAGGCATGAGGATGCGGCGCAGGTCGGGGTGCCCGGTGAAGGGAATGCCGAACATATCGTAGACCTCGCGCTCATACCAATTTGCGCCGGGGAAGATGCCGGTGATGCTCGGCACGGCCTCGCCTTCGGCGACTGCAACGCGCACCGCGAGCAAGTCGGCGTTTTCGTAGGAAAAGAAGTGGTAAACCAGATCAAAGCGCGGCTCACGGCGCTGCCAGTAGTCCACCGCGGTGACGTCTTCGGCCACCTGAAAGCCGAATTCATCGCGCAGCGCGGTCACGGCCTCCAGCAGGTGCTCTAACGGCAAGCGGAGCACGGTCTGGTTGTTGTCTTGAGTTGCCTCGCCGCCGAACCGCTCGGCCAAGGCCGCTGCAATGGCGGAAATGCGCTCGTCGCTCATGCCGCCTCCTCCTCCACCATCGCCCAGTCGGTCAGTTTTTCGCCCCGCACCTTTTCGTAGAGGGTGAGCACGCCGTGAATCAGGGCTTCGGGGCGCGGCGGGCAACCGGAAACATACACATCCACCGGGATGATTTCGTCCACACCCTGCAAGATGGCATAGTTGTTGAACACGCCGCCGCAGGAAGCGCAATCGCCCATGGCGATTACCCATTTGGGTTCGGGCATCTGGTCGTAAAGGCGGCGCACCACGGGCGCCATCTTGCGGCTCACGCGTCCGGCCACAATCATCAGGTCGGACTGGCGGGGGCTGGCGCGCATGAGTTCCATCCCGAAGCGGCTCATGTCGTAATGCGAAGCCTGCGCGGCCATCATTTCAATCGCGCAACAAGCGAGGCCAAACAGCGCCGGCCACATGGAACGCGTCCGCCCCCAATTGACCGCCTGCTCAAGCGTGGTGGTGACAATGCCCAGGTCGCCCAGTTTGTGCTCTAATCCCATTCAAGGGCTCCTTTCTTCCACGCGTAGATGTAGCCCACCAGCACGATGACGATGAAAACCGCCATTTCAATCAGCCCAAACAGCCCCAAGCGGCGGAAGACCACAGCCCAGGGCAGGAAGAAGACCACTTCAATATCAAAAAGGATGAACAGCATAGCAATGCGGTAAAAGCGAATGGGCTGGCGGCGTGTACCTTCCCCCACAGGCGGCATACCCGATTCGTAAGGCGCATACTTTATCCGGCTGGGGCGCTTGGGGCCAAAACTATCGCCGATCACCACCACCAGCACGGCTAAGATCGTGGCAAAAAGCAGGAGCAGGGCTATGGGCATAAAAGAGAACATCAGCATGGCAGCCTCGAGAGCAGAGCAGGGTCAAGCGCCCAGACAATCGGAAGAAGTATAGCACAGCGTAAACATCCGCGTCAAATTTCACAAGCCGCCCTGGGGGAATTGGTGACAATCATCACATTAAAGGCGCCCGCCCCTTTCGCCAGGCCGTTAAGGTTTTTCCGCGCCTTTTCACGTTTCTCTGCGGCCTATTCCCTCTAGGTCGCGCCGTGACTTTTGTGCTACAATGTGTTCATCCTATTCTCACGCTCAGGGGGCGCACGAGCCGCAATCGCATTGAAGGAAAGGAGATCTCTGTATGAAACGCTTGTGGTTTCTTTTAGCCTTTGTTGTTCTTTTTACGATGGCCTGCAGCCTGACCTCGCTCCTGCCCACCGGGGAAAACAATGCCCCCGCGGCTACCCCTCTTCCCCCCACTGCACGGCCTACGGCCCAACCGCAGCGGCCCACCTCACAGCCGCGGCCAACCTCTCCTCCTAAGCCCACCGCCGCGCCGCCGCAACAGAACAACGTGCTTTTCCGCGACGATTTTTCCAACCCCAAGAGCGGGTGGGATCGCGTGCACGACAGCGAAACCGGAAACATTACCGATTATGACCACGGGCATTATCGCATCCTGGTCAACGAGCCGCGGACCGACGTTTGGGCTAACCCTGGCCGCTATTTCGAAGGCGATGTGGTGGTGAAGGTCGACGCGTTGCCCAACAATGGCCCCGAAGACGATGATTTTGGCCTGATCTGCCGCTACGAAGACCCTTCGAACTACTACTTTTTCGTCATCAGCAGCGATGGCTACGCAGGCATCGGCAAAGTGTTCCACGACGAGCAGACCATGCTCACCGGTGACGGCAACATGATCGAGGTGCCTATCCCTAAAGGGAACAAGAAGATGTATCACCTGCGCGCGGCCTGTGTGGGCTCGCGGCTCACTTTGTTCGTCAACGGCAAACAGATTTTAGAGGCCACCGACGCCGACCTGACCGCGGGCGATGTGGGGTTGATGGCTGGGACGTTCGACGAACCGGGTACTGACATTTTGTTCGACAATCTGGTGGTGCGGCGACCGTAACGGCTCCCCTGGTGATACACAAAGCGCCCCGCGAGCACGGGGCGCTTTTTTGTTTGGGAAGGGGTAACTGTTCAGCGCAAACAAAAGAGAGATCTCTCTCAATGACGCAGACGGGAAAACACAGAAGACACAGAAAGCGGGGAGTCAAGACGTGATCCGGGATGCGGGAAGAGGCGAGGTGCCAAAGGGTTAGGTGGCTGGTTGCCTGGTTGCCTGGTTGCCTGGTTGCTCGGGTGCCTCTCCTGGTGCCGTCGGCGCCCTAAAATCCGCGGCTATCCGTCATGATCCGCGTTCATCCGTGGCCTATTTCCCCAAGGCTGAACAGTTACGGGAAGGGGCGCTTACCCGCCCCCTTGTAATGCTCGTAATTTTGCCCACCCTGGCCCGAAGTGAGGGTTCAGCCGCACGGCTTCTCGCAGGTCCGCGATGGCTTTTTTGTGCTGCCCCAGAGCCTCTTCGGCCAGGGCGCGCCAGTAGTAGCTTTCTTCCAAAATGGGCTCGCTCATGTTGCTCAGGGTACTGGTAGCCAGGTTGATGACATCTTGATAACGGCCGCTGTAGTAGTAAGCAAAGTAAGGGCCGGTTTGGTACCACAGCATACGCCAGGGGCGTTCGTCTTCGGGCAGTTGGGCGTATACCTGGAAGGCCTGGTCGTAGGCGGCGGCTGCGTCGACGTATTCGTGTAGCCAGACGTGGCTGGTGCCCACGTTGTACCAAGCGAAAAACAATGCCTGCCCGTGGAGCGTTTTTGTGTCTTGTTGGGCTTTTTGCAGTGCGTGCCGGTAAGACCAAGTGGCATCAGCCCAGGGGCCCAGCACGGTCATTAACTCTTGCTCGCGCCCGCGGTCAAAAGGCAGCAAAAACACGAAATCAAAGGCGCGCCAATCATACACAAAGGCATCGTAAGGCAATTCATAATCAGGCCCTCGATATGAATCGGCAGTAATGAACACTTGGCGCGCGTCGTCGTAGCCGATGACCAGTTCATAATGCCCCATCCACCCCTCGAAGCCCGCACCGTGGAAGCCCTTTTCCACAATGACGGGGAAGCCTTGCGCCAGCAGGGCTTTCAGCAGCCGCGTTTCGCCGCCCAACCGCCACAAGAAGCCGTAGGGGGTCTTTTGCAGCACGTAGTTTTCCATTTCGTAGGGCGAAACATTTTTGTCGCGCGGGTTGGGCTTGAGGAATTCGGCCGGTGCATTTTGAAAACCCTTCCAGCCCCAATACGAGAGCGCCATGCTCAGGGTCGCGGGGCCGCAGTTGTTCCACTGTTGGTATTCGTGCCGTATGCCTTGCAGGTGAACGCGGGGCGGCAACGGCGTGGGTGTCAGTGTGGGCGTTGGGGTGAGCGTGGGGGTGGGCGTAGGGCCTGGGG
>JALUDX010000046.1 GCA_027053355.1 Anaerolineales bacterium
GCGTTTCGCCCGCGTTGGGTAGGGGCTTAGCCCTCCAAAGGAGCATTCTCGCCAAAAATAATCTCGCGTACCTGGGGCGTCAGGCCTTCCGGCGTATATTCCCCGCGCTTGATGGCCTCGGCCACCAGCACACACGCCGGGTCGCTGGCTAAGTAATCGCCGAAGACGCCGTAGGCCCGCCCGCGCTGGCCGCCGCATACATCGCGGTAAGGGCACGTGCGGCAGGGGCCTTTCAGTTTGTCGGGGTCGCGCAGGTCACGGAACAAGGGGGCGTTGCGATATACCTCCACCACATTGTCCTTGCGCACATTGCCCGCCGAAATGGGCAAGAAGCCCGAGGGCATGATTTCGCCCAGGTGGGAGATGAACAGGAAGCCGTTGCCGTCGTTCACGCCCTTGGTGGGGCGGTTGAGGCCGTCGGCGTACTGGAAACCCGCACCCTGGAAGGTGATGGGCTTACCCTCGCCCACCTCGGCTTTGCGGCGCTCAATGCTCACCCGGCGGTACATCGGCGCTGCGGTGGCCTTGATGTCAAAAGGCGCTTCCTTGGAAAGGTCGTACAGCCAGTTGAACACCCGCTCGTGTTCCTGCGCCGAAATCATCCATTGCGCCTGCGCCCGCCCCGTAGGCACCAAGAAGAACACCGACCACTGCACCGCGCCCACTTCCTCAATGAACGGCACCATCTGCGGGAGCAAGTCCACATTGAACCTGGTCACGGTGGTGTTGACCTGCACGCTCAGCCCCACCTCGTGGGCGTTGTGCAAAATGTTCATGGTGCGCTGCCAGGAACCCGCGACGCCGCGGAAATCATCGTGCACCGCGGGCGTTGGCGCGTCCAGGCTGAGGGCAATGCGGCGGATACCGGCTTCCTTGGCCTTGCGCAGCCGCTTGACCGTGGGCAGCGCGGTAGCCGTGGGGGTCAGGGAACAGCGCAGGCCCTTTTCGGTGGCGTAGGCGATGAGGTCAAACAGGTCAGGCCGCATCATCGGGTCGCCGCCGGTGAAAATGAGGATGGGATGGCCGAAGCCGACCATCTGGTCAATCAGGCGGAACCCCTCCTCGGTGGTCAATTCCAGCGGGTGGCGCTGGGGCTGGGCGTTAGCGCGGCAGTGCTTGCACGCGTAGGCGCACGCGTGGGTAATTTCCCATGCGATGGTGAAGGGGGCTTTGTTGAAATCCACCTCGCCGTAGCGCCGATCGTGGATGCGCCGCTCCTGGGCGGCTTCGGGGGAGAGGTTGGCGTAGGGGTCAGATGCGTTCATGGTTGCTCCATAGGATGGTAAAATTCAAAAGCGAGGAGGTGCAAGATGCAAATCTCCGTCAAGGAAATT
>JALUDX010000047.1 GCA_027053355.1 Anaerolineales bacterium
GTGCAAAGGGGCTGGGCGGGGTCACCTGCCCCGAAAGTAACGCCCAGTCCAGCATTCCCCCTAACAAGATCAGCAGCAAATACACCATCACCCGCCGCGGGCGGCTGCGCGGGGTGAGGGGGGCAAAACTGATGTCGTCACCATGGAGTTCCATAAGGTGGAGGCTAAGGCGTGGGGGTAGGCGACGGCGTGCCGGTGCCCTCAGGCGTCAGGGTGGGCGTGGGGGTTTCCACCTGCACCGAGCACATTTCCAGCCCTTGTTTGGCATTGTACGTCGCTACCTCGTCGGTAGGCACCCCGGCCAGCAACGCCTGAAACACCGGGATCGCCTCATCGCAGCGCCCGATTTTCACCAGCGCCAGGCCATACACGCTGTAATAATCGGCCACCCGGCCGTAATCTAAAGGCAAGCCCTTGACCAGCACACCGTCGGCGGTGGTGCCGCCTCGCACCGCCAAAGCCAGTTCGCGCACCGCCTGCTGATATTTGCCGTTCTTGTAGAGCAAAATGCCGTAGTTGCCATGCATGTACGGATTGCCCGGCGCCTCTTCCACCGCCTTGGAAGCATATTGCAGCGCCCGGCCGAACTGCCCCTGCACCGCGTAGGTGCTGGCCGCGTACGCGTCGGGCATAGGGTCTGAGGGGTTGAGCGCATTGGCCGCGAGGAACTCGTCGATGGCTTTGTTGTAATAGGTGGGGTCTTTTCGGCCTAACGCCCGGTAAAGAAGCCCCAAGGTCAAATGCAACGCGGGGATGTTGTTGTTGATGGCCAGCGCGGCCTGGTATTCCTCGATTGCCCGCTGATAATGCCCTTCGGCAAAGAGTACATCGCCGTAGATTTGGCGCACCTCCAGCATTTCGGGCGCCAGGCTCAAAGCCTTGCGGATTTCTTCATCGGCTTTAGCATAAAGGTTTTGATCCGCATAAATTTTGGCCAAGAAAGCGTGTGCCAGGGCCAGGTTGGGGTCAATTTCTACCGCCCGCTGGAGTTCGGTTTGTGCCTCTACGGTGTTGCCCAAGTTGTAGAGCGCGTAGCCCCGCAGCGCGTGGGCCAGGGCGTAATCGGGGTTGAGGAGCAGCGCGTTTTCTGCACTGGTCAATGCTGCGGCGTATTGCCCGGCCAGCAATTGTACCCGCGCCAACGCGGTGTAAAGAGAAGGCTGATCGGGCTGGTGCAAAATGGCCTGCCGATATTCCTGAATGGCGACCGTCAGTTGCCCTTTACGAAACGCCTCTTTGGCCTTGGTCAAATACACCTCAGGGTTTTCGGTAGGCGTCGGGGTAGGCACAAAAGGCTTGGGCAAAGTGGGCACCACCGTTTTGTTGATGTAAAACATCACCAAAATCAAAACAGCCAAAACCAGCAGCCGCAGCGGGTGGTTTTTGCTGCGCCGTTTGCGCATACTCCATTTACTGCCTCGAAGTTCCATAGCGCCCTGATGATAACCCTATTGAAGGCAGCCGTCAAGCAGGGGACGGACGAGGGGCCACCGAAGACCCTTTAGCCGCGTCCTAAGAAACCGTTCAGCTCCAAGGAAATAGAGCACCGACGACACGGACAACCACAGATACCCACGGATTTTTTAACTGTTCAGCCTTTGGGAAACAGCCCACGGATGAACGCGGATGATGGCGGATCGACGCAGATTTTGGGCGCCGAGGTCGCCAAGATGACGCCAACAGCCGCATCCCGTTTCCCGCTTCCCTATTTTCTGTGCCTTCTCTGTGTCTGCTCTGTAAATGTTTTTCTGCGAAATCTGCGTAATCTGTGGTTTCTCCCTGGGCGGGCTGAGCCGTTACCTTTCCAAAACGTGACTGTTCAGCCTTGGGAAAATAGGCCGCGGATGAACGCGGATGATGGCGGATCGACGCGGATTTCAGGGCACCGAGGTCGCCAAGACGACGCCAACAGCCGCATCCCGTTTCCCGCATCCCTATTTTCTGTGCCTTCTCTGTGTCTTCTATGGTTTTCTGCCTGCGTCATCCGCAGTGTCTCTTTGAGGATGAACAGTCACTCCAAAACAATGGCCTCGGCCTGGTGCAAAAACGCTTGCGGGGTGGCCGCGGTCAGCAGGGCGCGGCGCTGTTGCCGGCTCTGGAAATAGGGCGCCAGGTATTGCGCCGCGAATTTGCGGAACAAAATCAGCCCCCACTGGGGACCGTAAAAGTCCAAACTGAGGTTCAGGTGGTGCTGCAGCACGCGCCACACCTCGGCGCGCGGCACCTGTTCCCGGGAAAGGTGGGCGAAAATCCACGGGTTGCGGATGGCCGCCCGGCCGATCATCACCCCGGCCACACCGGTTTCGCGCATCCTCCTGGCAATGTCCGCGGGGGTGCGCACGTCGCCATTGCCCAACACCGGAATGCGCACCTGCTGCACGACCGCCGCGATGGCCTCCCAATCGGCCTGCCCCCGATAACCCTGCGCGCGGGTGCGGCCGTGCACGGCCAGCAACGCCGCACCGTTCTCTTCCACGATGCGGGCAATCAGCCGATAATTGCGGCAAGTTTCATCGAGCCCCAGCCGAATTTTGGCCGTCACGGGCACCTCCAAATGCCGCGTCAGCAAGCGGAAAATGCGCGCCACCTTCACCGGCGTGGCCAACAGCCCCGCGCCCGCGCCGCGGCGCACAATGCGCCCGTCGGGGCAGCCCATGTTGATGTCAATCGCAGCAGGCCCATGTTCCTGCAGGCGCAACGCGGCTTCCAACAGGGTGCGGGGCGTGCTGCCGTAAATCTGAAAAACCACCGGCTGCTCCCAGGCCAAAAACTGCCAGCGCGGCCGCACGTGCTCCGGCCGCTGCAGCACATCGGCTGCGCGCATGAACGCGGTGTAACTCATGGCCGAGCCTAACGCCCGGCACACCGAGCGGAACGGCAAATCCGAATAGCCGTCCATCGGCGCCAGTACGGCATCGCCTTCTACCCGGGTGGAACCCAACCAGAACATCGCGGCGCTTCTCCCGCAACAAAAAAGCCGACCTGACGGAGGTCAGGTCGGCTTGGCCAGACCGCCTCGCCTCAGGTCAACTTGAGGGCTTTTTCAGACCCCCACAGGCCGTGAATGTTGCAGTGGGAAAGCGCCATCAAGGTGCCCGGTTCGCTAACTTGCATGGCAAACGTCACCGAAGGGTGGGCGTACACCGGCCCCTTGTTGGGGCCCTTGGCCGATTCGCCGTGGGCGCGAAAGTCGAACCGCCCCACGTGATGGGCAAACTTGCTGCCTTCGGGCTGGAAGAAGACATCGATCCAGGCGATAAAATGCTCCGTGGTGTTCGGATGCGGAATATCCTTGCCCACCGTTACGGTTACCACAAAAGGCTCGTTGGCCTTGACTTCGTCGGGGCACTCGATAACCGGGGTGTGCTTTTCTTTTTTCCAATCGGCGGTTTGAATGGCGTCTTTCAACTTCATGGCTCCACTCCTTTCGAGGGTGAGGAAGGGAACGGTCTACAGGAATTATAACATCCTCGCAAAGGGCGCGTTTTACTACCTTCAAAAAGGGAACATGCAAAGGTTGTAGGCGGGAGAAAGGCTCTGCTGCTCAGCGCTGTGGGGCAGCAAGTTTCAACCAGGCGCCGACAGCATTTACGCGCGCCCCTCAGAAACCCCACATCATGATTCCCCGGCTCTTTTGTGCCCCCTCGGCGCCTTCTGGATTCCTTCTGCGGAATCCACATGTTTTCTGGGGGTCGACAGTGACACAAATAAGCGCTTTCCGTCTCAAGCCTGCTTTGCGCTGACGCCCGCTTCGGCGAAGGTAGCCATCTCCGCGTGCAGCCGCGCCGCGGCTTCTACCAAGGGTAAAGCCAAGGCAGCACCACTTCCTTCCCCCAAGCGCAAGCCCAAATCGAGCAAGGGGGTAAGCCCCAAGTGTGCCAGCATGACCCGATGCCCCTGTTCTTGAGAGCAATGTGCAGCGATGAGGTACTCTTTGACCCCAGGTGCTAACGCTGCAGCCAGCATTGCGGCCGCGGTGGTGATAAAGCCATCCAAGAGCACTGGCACACGATGTGAGGCTGCGGCCAACATCGCACCGGCAAGACCGCCAATTTCAAAACCACCCACTTCGCTGAGTACGCCGATGGGGTCTTGAGGCGTAGGCTGCGCCCGTTCCAAAGCGCTGCGTACCACCGCCACCTTGTGAGCGCGACCTGCTTCGTCTAAGCCGGTGCCCCGGCCCACGATGTCGTCGGCCGGCCAGCCGGTGAGTGCGCAGGCCATGGCCGCGGCCGCGGTGGTGTTGCCAATGCCCATCTCGCCCAACACCAACACGTCTAACCCGCGGCTAATCTCTTCTTCCACCACTGCCACCCCCACCTCTAAAGAACGCCAAGCCTGTTCGCGGGTCATCGCGGGGCCGTGGAGCATGTTGCGGGTACCCGCCGCGATCTTGCGCACCACCAGCCTTTGGTGTGGGGGCAAGGTGGCCGCCACACCGATGTCTACTACGGTGAGGCGGCTGTGGGTGTGGCGGGCCAACACACTGATCGCAGCCCCGCCGTGCACGAAGTTGGCAACCATCTGCGCGGTAACCTCGGATGGGTAGGCGCTCACGCCTTCCGCGGCTACGCCGTGGTCCGCGGCCATCACGATTACGCTTTTGTGCTGCAATTTCGGGGTCACCTGGCCGGTCATCCCGGCCAAACGCACGGCCAGGTCTTCCAGTCGTCCTAAACTGCCGGGTGGTTTGGTCAACTTTGCCTGGCGGGCACGGGCTGCGTCCGCCGCGGCGGTATCAAAAGGCGGGATGAGAAAACGGGCTTTCGCCATCAGAGGCCTCCTTTTCATTTATTCTGCAGCCGCCACCACCACCGGCCAGCCCTGCGCGGTGGTCAGCACCTCCACCGGGGTGCGATACACGCGCGTGAGGCGTTCCGCGGTCAACACCGCGGCCGGGGAACCCGCGGCCACCAGGCGCCCGTGGTCGAGGATCGCCACCCGGTCGGCGTAGCGGGCAGCCTGGTTGAGGTCGTGCACCACCATCACCACGGTGAGGCCGCGCGCGCGGCTCAAATCGCGCACCAACGCCAGCAAACGGCTCTGGTGGTGCAAATCCAGGTGGGTGGTGGGCTCGTCCAGCAGCAGGAGGGGCGTTTCCTGAGCCAGGGCGCGTGCCAGCAACACCCGCTGCTGCTCGCCACCCGAAAGGCGCTGCAAAGGCCGCGCCGCCAAGGGGAGCAAGTCGGTCTGCGTTAGGGCGCGCTGCACCGCCTTCCAATCGGCCTGGCCGGCCCCGCCCAGCCACGACAGATAGGGCGTGCGCCCCAACATCACGGCCTGCTCGACCGTGAAAGCGGGCGGTAACGCGCGGGCCTGTGGCACTACGGCCACCAGCCGCGCCCGCGCTTTGGGCGCCAGGCGGTGGATGTCGCGGCCTTCCCAGCGCACCTGGCCCTGCCAGGGCGCCAGGGTGCCGCTCAACACCCGCAGCAACGTGGTCTTGCCCGCGCCGTTGGGCCCCAAAAGCGCCAAAATTTGCCCCTTGGGCACGGTCAGGTGAACGTCGTCTAGCACTTGCTGGGACGGATACCCGGCGGAAACGTGTACGATTTCCAGACTCATGGCCTTCTCCCAAAGTCAGGTCGCGGTGGGTCTGGCGCGCCTCAGCACCCACAAGAAAAAAGGGGCGCCAAACAGCGCGGTGACAATACCCACCGGCAACACGCGGGGGGCTAACAAAGTGCGTGCCAACAGGTCGGCGAGCAAAAGGGCGGTTGCGCCGCCCAAAAGCGAAAGCGGCACCTCGCGGCGGTAATCTTCCCCCCACAGCAGGCGCACCACGTGGGGCACCACCAGACCGATGAACCCGATGATGCCTGCGAAAGCCACGGCCACCGCGGTGGTCAGCGAGGCTGCGGCCAAAATCAACGCTTTGGCCCGCCGCGCGTTCAAGCCAAGGTGTTGGGCTTGTTCTTCGCCAAACTGCAAAACATTGAGCGCATGCCCCGAAAGCAGCAGCCCCGCCTGGCCGACCAACCAATAAGGCAGCATAGCCAGCACGGGCTGCCAGCCGCTCAAAGGCGCGCCGCCCATCAGGTAAGTGATCGCCCGCTGCAGGGTGCCTTCCGATTCCAACATCAAGAAGGAAGTGAGCGCGCTGGCCAACGAGCCTATCGCCACCCCCGCGAGAATCAAGGTGGTCGTCGGCAGGCGCCCTTCCACTTGCGCCAGGGCATAAACCAGCGCCACGGTGAGCACTGCGCCGACGAACGCGGCCACGGGCAGAGCCAAGGCCCCGCCCCAGCCCGCAGGCCGATGGATGGCGAGTATGAGCACCGCGCCCAGCCCGGCCCCGGATGCAATGCCCAACAGGTAGGGGTCGGCCAAAGGATTGCGGAAAACACCCTGATAGGCCGCGCCGCTGCTGCCCAAGGCCGCGCCGGTAAGGAGCATCAGCACGGTATGCGGCAGCCGCAGGTCGAACACGATGGTGTGGTAATACGCCGGTAGGTTTGCGGGCACCGCACGGCCGCTCAGCCCGGCCCACAGTAACCGCGCCAGCACCGGCAGCGGCACAGGCACCGCCCCCACGGTCACGCTCAGGCCGACGGCTAACACCAACAGCCCTGCGCTGAGCCAAAAAGCACGACCCCAACGGGTTTTCATAGGCATTCAGAGGACGACAAAAGGGACACGCGGGGCGACCTGGCTGGCAGGCTGCCCCGCGTGGTTCACAAAGGCCGGGCTACGGCTTGCACACCGGGGCCACCAGGTTTTGCTCTAAGTGGTTGACCAGGGGCTGCGCGCAAAACACATCGGGGTGCAGCATCACGGCCAACGTTTCCAACCCCTCCACCAGTCGCGGGCCGGGCACGCTGAGCAAGTTGGGGTCGAAGGGATAAACCTTGCCGTCCTGGACGGCTTTGATTTTGTCCCACCCCGCGCGGGCGGCCACCGCCTCGGGCGTCACGCCATAGGGTGCGTCGGCCAACAAGATCATGTCAGGGTTGGATTTGACCAGTTCTTCAGTGCTGATTTGCGCCCAGGGCTTGTCCAACACATCCCCCACGTTGCGCCCTTTGGCGAGTTGGATGGTTTGGGAAACAAAAGTCCCCGGCCCCGAAGTCCATGGCTTGCTGGGGTCGGTGGCGTCCAGTTCGTAAAACACCAAGGGCTCGTCTTGGACGTCGGCCAAGGCGTCTTTCACGGCCTGGACGCGCTCTTGCAACTGGGCGATGAGTTTGGCAGCCTCTTTTTCGTGGCCGGTAAGTTTCGCCAGGTCGTTCAAGTTTTTGTAAAGGTCGTCGAAATTCTTAGGATTAGCCTGCCAAAACACAGTGAGGCCGGCGTCTTGCATCTTTTTCACGTCGTCGGGGGAAGTAATAGCCGCCACGACCACTAAATCAGGCTGCTGAGCGACGATGGCTTCCAGGGGCAGGCTGTTCCACAAAGCGCCCACGCTCGGCAACGCGGCGGCGTCGGGGGGGTATTTGCTGTTGTCGTCGCGGGCTACGACTTGCTTCCCCGCGCCGATGGCAAACAGGCTTTCGGTGATGGAGGGCGCCAGGGCCACGATGCGCTGGGCTGGCTTGGGCAGGGTAATTTTGTTCCCCAGGCCGTCGGTGAGCACGATGGGCTGCGGCGTGGGTGTGGGCGACGGCGTGGGGGTGGCGGTGGGCGGCGCCGGTGTGGCCGTCGGCGGGACGGGCGTGGCGGTGGGCGGCACCGGTGTAGGGGTTGGCGTGGTTGCCGGGCCGCACGCGCTCAAAGCCAGCGCGGCCGCTAACACGACTTGCAGGAAAAGGAACAACTTGCGGGACACGAGCACCTCCTGTAAAGATGGAATGATGGGTGCTCGCGGAGAGGGAGAACGAAAAAGCCCCTGCCCGACGGACAGGGGGGAGGGAAACACAGAAACGCTGAGGCGCTTGTGTTCCCACTCCCTTCCGCGAGGGCGTGGAAACCGACCGAGGCGGGCGACCTGGCTTCTCACCGTTCAGGTGAGTCACAGTTGCGGGACAGCGCCGGACTTTCACCGGCTTCGCCTTTAAGCCTGCCCATCCGGGAGCAAGGCACCTCGGCCGATAAATTGTTGGCCCCATTGTAGCGGCTTCGGGCCGCGGCGTCAAGAGGGAATCGCGGCTCGAGGGGGGCATAACGTAACCGTTCAGCCTCGGCAAGAGGGGAAACCACAGATTACGCAAACTGCGAGCGGGATGCGCGAGACGGGATGCGGGATGCGGCGGGCGCTGAGGGATTGGGGTGGCATTGCCTTTCTTGGCGCCCTTGGCGTCCTTGGCGCTTTGCGTTACTGGGCGACCTGAAAATCCGTGAGTATCTGTGACTATCCGTGTTCTCCGTGGTCTACTTCCTTGTGGCTGAATGGTTACCTCCAAACAAAAACCAGTCAGGTCTTTTGTGGGGGCAGGTGCCCCTGCCAAACTCATCTACGGCGCAGCCACAGCATATCGCTTGCGGCCTTCGATCTCATGCTGCCCGTCGCTCACCACCACCCGAATTTCGTGCTCTCCGGGCGCGGCAGGGGAAACAGGGCACACGATGCGGTACTGGTTCTCCAGTTGCTCACCAATTTGCTGGTAAACCGAGAGCAGTTCGTCCGGCGTAGGGGCATAGAGATAACGCCCATTGGTTGCTTCCGCCAAGCGCCGCAGGGGCTTATCGGTGAACTGCGCGCTGTTCAACCCAATAGCGAAAACCGGGATACTCTGGGTTTGGAGAAGCGCGATCGCTTCGTCCAGTGTATGACGACGACTGGCCGTGTCCATGCCATCGGTCAAAATCAAGAGAGCACGACGCCCCACCTGAGTCCGCAATTTATCGGCGGCCTCGTAAACCGTATCGTTGAGGGCTGTGTCCCCGCGGGAACGCATTTTCCCAATCAACTGAATCAGAAATTGGTGGTCGGTGGTAAAGTCGCTGAGCCAGGTAATGCGGTCGTCGAACTGAAGCAGCGCCAGCCGGTCTTCGGGGTGGGAACGCTGGACGTACTGAATAGCCGCCTGGCGGGCTTTTTCCAGCGGTTCGCCCTTCATGCTCCCGCTGATGTCGATGGCGATCACCGCCGAAATCGGTTCGTAAGCCTGTTGAATGGGGACGATGGCGCAACCCGCCAAGGGTTCTCCGTCGCGATAGACAGCGAACTGACTGTCGCTCAGGCCAGATACGGGATTGCCGTCCTTATCCAACACGGAAACGTACGCCACGGCCTGTGCCGCATTGGGGGAAGGGGTGGCGATCTGCGCCAGGTCTTCCAGTGGAGGGGCAGTGGCGGTGATCGGGGTCTCGGTTTCCTGGGGGAGAAGGGTCGTCAAATCGGCCGCCGAGCGGGTACCCTCCGGAGTAGCAAACACCAGCGTCGCATTGGGGTTTTTCCCTTGCTGGCTCTCCTCCCAAACCTGGTTGACCACCAAAGTATCGTCCTTCACAGGGAGAGAGGGCTTTGTCGGCAGCGGGGAGGGCGTGGCAGCCAGCACCGGCGCCGGCGCCTCTACGGTATGGGGCGTCGGCGTCGGCGTGGGCGTAGGCGTAGGCGCCGGGAACAACGGGGCCAGCACGCCGGTGGCCAGGCCGCCGACAACGGCCAGCGCCAGAAAGGCCAAGGTCACCAGAATCGTAGCCACCGGAAGCCAGGGGGACAGCCCCTCTTCCTCTTTTTTGCGGCGAGTTCTGCGCTCGCGGCGCCGCAAAATCTCCCACAGGCGGAACATATCCGCCGCCATTGCCCTGCCGTTGGGATAGCGCCGCTCCTGAACAGGGTGCATGGCCTTGTTCACCACCGCCTCGGTTTCTTCCGAAATTGCGGGGTTGAGCGTGCGCAGGGGAATGCGTTTAGCCGGGTCTTCAGCAGGGTGCTTGCCGGTCAAGAGCATGTACATTGCCGAGCCTAAGGCATAGACATCGGCAGAAGGCTTGGCCTCATCGTCTTTGTAGGCGAAGAAGACCATCGGCGAGTCGTAATCCCAATCAGCGCCGCTCTTGCCCACCTGAAACGAAGGCGGCAGCAGCCGGCCGTTGCGGTTGAACCGGTAAGTGCGCAGATCCAAGGGCTGACTCGCCAGCAGAATCGTGGGTGGCTCTTCCGCGTGCCAGACGCCAAAGTCGCGACAGACCAGGCCCCAAGCAGCGGCCACCCAAAGTTCATCCAAGCGGCCGACGGTGCGCAACACGTCCGCCAGCCGCACCCCCCTGACCGGAAAGACTTGATAATGCCAGCCTTCCTGGCTGAAGGTCTCTTCGGGTTGCCCCAGCAGGTGGGCAATTTGCTTGCTCCGAGACTCCCACACTAAGCGGCGATTTTTATCTTGACCCCGATTGGCCAGATACAACCCGCCTCGTTCCGTAAAGCCAATGATGGCCACGATTTTAATGTCTGCCGTCAATTGGGTGCCGGGCGGGAGCGGCAGCAATTCTTCAGTGGGCATTTTAGCCTGGCGTGGCCGTGTGTCGCGACGCGTTCCCATCTTCAACCCTCCTTGGATGTAACTGTTCAGCCTCGGCGAGGGAAAACCACAGATTGCGCAGATTCCGCAGAAAAATATCCTCAGATTTCACAGGTGTGCCCAGATTGACCGCGCTCACTTCCGTTGCTTAGCGCAAAAATCCGCGGGAATCCGTTGCCATCCGCATCATCCACGGCCGATTTCCTCAAGGCTGAATGGTTACCCTTGGATTACCAATGAGCCCCTGGTCTGCCTCTGCGAGGCCAACAAAGCAGTTTCTGGCTCAGCGTCTTTCCCGCTGTTTCTTCGTCGAATGGTCAAGATTTTACCAAAAGGCACCACCCACCGCAAGTTGGACGCGATCGCCTAACAGGGCGATTGCATCTAATTGGGCCGGTTGTAGGCACGAGTGCGACGCCTCTTTTTGTCTAAATGGGAAAACGGCGTCAGCCGAGGCCTTCAGCGATGCCCGTAGGGGCGAACGGCCGTTCGCCCCTACGAAAACACCACGCCCACACGCATGATTGTAGGGGCGCAGCGGCGCTGCGCCCTATTGCCCGCGCGGGGCACAGCAACGCTGTGCCCCTACGTCATCATTACGCCTCAAAGCAGTCTGGGTAGGTAAGAACGAGGCGCGCTGCGGGCAAAAGAGAATGACCGGGCAACCAAATTTAGATGGGTTTGCCCTGGGCCGCCTAACCGCCCACTGCCAGAAAGTCAGCACAAAATTCGTAACTGTTCAGCCTCTACGGATGACGCAGGCAGAAAACCACAGAAGACACGTAATTACCTACCCAGAAGCGCTGCAGTGGCTTTTCGCCCTCACCTTACCCCCGCTACGCGCCCCCTCTCCTCTCCCAGTGGGAGAGGAGAGGGGGCTGAGCCGCCGCCCTGAGCGAAGACGAAGGGAGCGGCTCTGGGGGAATGGTGAGGGCGGGCAAGGTGTAATGCTGTTTCATGGCATGGCAGAGTTATTGGAATATTGCTTGTCAACCTCGTTTTCGGCGCAGGGTAGGTAGTTACGAAGACACAGAGAAGGCACAGAAAATAGGGGGTCGGGAAACGGGATGCGGCTGTTGGCGTCATCTTGGCGACCTCGGCGCCCAAAAATCCGCGTCGATCCCCCATCATCCGCGTTCATCCGTGGGCTGTTTTCCAAAAACTGAATAGTTATCAAAATTCATAGACGAATCTCGCCCCTTCGTGTTATACTTGCCCCGCTCTCGTCCAGACGGGAGCCAATTCCACACGTTTCCTGACTCGCCGGGGCGTGCCGAGGCAGAGGGCCGCTGCCCGGTGCCGCGCGAGGGTGACGGAAACGGCGGTCAAACGCTAAGGAGGTTCTATGGCTCTGGTTTCGATGAAAACCATGCTGGAATGCGGCGTGCATTTCGGGCACCGGACCCGCAAATTGCACCCCAAAATGAAGCCGTACGTCTTCACCGAACGCAACGGCATCCACATCCTCAACCTGCAAATCACCCAACGCAACCTGCGGCAGGCTTACGACCTGGTGCGCAAAACCGCGGCCCAGGGCGGCACCGTGCTCTTCGTAGGCACCAAACGCCAAGCGCAAGAGACCATCGCCAACGAAGCCCAGCGCTGCGGTATGCCCTACGTCAACTACCGCTGGCTGGGCGGTACGCTGACCAACTGGCGCACCATCGGCCAACGGGTGCGCTACCTGGAAGAACTGGAACGCCGCCGCGACGCCGGCGAGTTCGACCGCCTCACCAAACGCGAAGCCCTGCGCTACCACCGCCAAATCGAGCGCCTGCGCCAGCGGGTGGGCGGCCTGCGCACCATGAAAAGCCTGCCCGACCTGGTGTTCGTGGTCGACGTCTGCCGCGAAGAAACCGCCATCAAAGAAGCCAACCGCTTGGGCATCCCCGTGGTGGCGGTGGTGGACTCGAACTGCGACCCCAGCCGGGTGGACTACGTCATCCCCTCCAACGACGACGCCATCCGGGCGATCAAACTCATCGTAGGCAAGATCGCAGACGCGGTGTTGGAAGGTAAAGCCATCCGCGAAAAAGAGCAGGCCGAAGCCGAAGAGGCCGCGGCCCAGGCAGCCGCCGAAGCGGCCACGGCCGCGGTCGAAGAAACCGCCCCCGAAGTCGAAATGAGCGACGAAGACCTGCTGGGCGAAGCCACTTTGGAAAAAATCCAGCAGATGGAAGAAAGCGCGCCGGCCGAAAGCGAAGCGGACGAAGCCCCCGCCGAGGCCAAGGCCGCCAGCGAAGACGAGGCAGCGCAAGCAGACGACGAAGCCGCCGCGAACGACGAAACCGACGCGGCTTAACCCCCCTTCCCCACACCCGCTCGACACCCACGCTGGCATGGCTGCCCCCATGCCAGCGTGTCATGCTACCCGAAGGAGAAAGCAATGGCAATCACCATGGAACAAATCAAAGAGCTGCGCGCCGCCACCGGCGCAGGCATTATGGACTGCAAGAACGCCCTCATCGAAGCCAACGGCGATTTCGACAAAGCCGTGGAAGTGCTCCGCAAAAAAGGCCTGGCCAAAGCCGCCAAGCGGGCAAACCGCGAAGCCTCTGAAGGCACGATTGAACTTTACGCCCACGGCGGCGGCCGCGTGGGCGTGATGGTGGAAGTGAACTGCGAAACCGACTTTGTGGCGCGGTCTGAGGCTTTCCGCCATCTGGCGCACGAAATCGCCCTGCAAATTGCGGCCATGTCGCCCCGCTACGTGGCAGAAGAGGACATCCCCGAAGACGTGTTAGCCCACGAACGCGAAATCGCCCGGGAACAGGCCCTGCGTGAAGGCAAACCCGAAAAAATCATCGACCGCATCATCGAAGGCCGCCTCAAAAAGTTCAAAGACGAGGTGTGCCTGCTCAACCAGGCTTATATCCGCGACGACAAAATCACGGTGCGCGATTTGATCAACCAGCAGGTCGCCGCGTTGGGCGAAAACATCGTGGTGCGCCGGTTCGTCCGCTGGGAGTTGGGTGAATTTAGCGCCCAAGACGCAGAAGCCGCGGCCGAATAACCCACCGCAAAGCCAACCCGCCTGGCGAGGTTGGCTTTTTTGTAACCCGCGCGCAAAACGCTAACGCCGAGCGGCACGGACGCGCAGGAGGATGCCATGCCCCAACTGAAATACAAACGCATCTTGCTCAAACTGAGCGGCGAAGCCTTAGCGCCCCCCGAAGGGCGCGGGGTGGATCCGAAAGCCGCCGAATTGCTGGCCCAACGCATCGGCGAGGTGCATAGCCTGGATGTGGAGATCGCGGTGGTCATCGGCGCGGGCAATTTGTGGCGCGGCGCCGAAGGGTTGGCCCGGGGCATGGACCGGGCTACCGCGGACTACATGGGCATGTTGGCCACCATGATGAACGCGCTGGCCCTGATGGACGCCATTGAGCGCGCCGGCATTCCCACCCGGGTGCAAAGCGCCATCGAAATGCGCTCCGTGGCGGAACCTTACATCCGCCGCCGGGCTATCCGCCACCTGGAAAAAGGCCGGGTGGTCATCTTGGGCGGGGGCACAGGCAACCCCTACTTCTCCACCGACACCGCCGCAGCCCTGCGGGCGATGGAAATCGACGCCGACGTACTGATCAAAGCCACCAAGGTGGACGGGGTGTACGATGCCGACCCCAAAACCAACCCCAACGCCCGCCGCTTCGACCGCCTCACCTACATCGAAGCCCTCAACCGCCGCTTGCAGGTCATGGACGCTACCGCGCTTTCGCTCTGCATGGACAACCAGTTGCCCATTTTGGTGCTCAACTTGTGGGATGAAAGCGCACTGCGCCGCGCCCTCTATGGCGAACCCGTGGGGACACTGGTCGCCAACTACGACTGACCCCGGCCGCGCCGTGGGCGTCAAGGTTGCCTAAAACAAACAGCGCACTCGTCAGCAAACGAGTGCGCTGTGGCTTTTGCAGGAAAGCAACTAACTGTTCTGCCTTTGGAAAACAGCCCACGGACGAACGCGGATGATGGCGGATTGACGCGGATTTTAGGTCGCCAAGGCCGCCAAGAAACGAAAAGGAGCAACGTACTTTTTAGCGTTTTTCGCTTAATCGGCGCTAATCTGTGAAATCGGTGGATATTTTTCTGCGGAATCTGCGAAATCTGCGGTTTTTCTTTCTTGGCTGAGGCTGAACAGATACGTTACGAAAGCAAATTACTCGGCAAGCGCCCGTTCCAACACAGGGCGGAACTTGTAGCCGTAAAGGATGAGCCCCCGCTCCTCCCGGTCGCTGCGCAGTTTCCGCGTGACCATTTCCACCGGCATCCCGGGGTAAGGCTCCGTGTCGCCCAGGTCGGTGAGTTGGGCGGTGAGTTTGGGGCCTTCGTCGAGTTGGATGAGAGCCACCACGTACGGCGCCTGCTCGGCAAAGGCCTCAGGGGCCTGGCGCGCGGTGGTCCACGAAACCACGGTGCCGGTGCCGACGAAGGTGTAGGTCTGCTTGGCCTCCAGGCCGCAGTGGGGGCAAACATCCCGCGGGGGGAACAGTTTTGCGCCGCAATGGGGGCAAACCTCGCCCTCCAGAGCGTAGCGCTGCTTGCGCAATCGCCAATGGCGTGAAATTTCCATCGCTCACTCTCCTGCTTTCGGGGGTTCAGGCAGCCTTATTGTGCGCCTGCCGAACTATCATAACCTCTCAAAACCGCAGATTACGCAGAAAAATGCGTAATCTGCGTGCTCTGCGGTTCCACTAAACCGCTTCCAGCACGGTGGTCACGGCCAGGCTCGCTGGGCCGCTGAGGGATTGCACCAGGCCGCGGCGGGCACGGGGAATTTGATTATCCCCGGCCTGGCCACGCAGTTGCAGCACAGCCTCGGCCACCTGATAGAGGCCCGTCGCGCCGCCGGGGTTGCCGCGAGCCTTCAGGCCGCCCATGGTCAAAATCGGCAGGCTGCCATCGAGGGTGAGGGCGTCGGTCTGCCCCATCTTCCAGCCTTCGCCGCGGGGGGCGAAACCGGCGGCTTCCAGAATCAGGGGCACGTACACCGAAAAGGCGTCGTAGAGTTCGAAGAAATCCACCTCGGCGGGGGTGCAGCCGGCGCGGCGGCAGGCGGCTTCCACCGAGCGGCGCACCGCGGCAAAGTCGAGCAGGTCGTCGCGGTCGTGCCAGGCCAAGGTATCGTTGGCCACGCCGAAACCGGCGATTTTCACCAAGGGCTGAGCGGTTTGCGGGGGCAGGGCATCCCGCCGGGCGACCAGCACCGCGGCCGCACCGTCGGCCAAGGGCGCGGCATCGAACAGGTTGAGGGGGTCGCTGACCATCGTCACCCGATGGTACACCGATTCCTTCACCGCCTTGCGATACATGGCGTAAGGATTGCCCACCGCGTTCTGGTGCGCCAGCAGCGGGAAGGCGGCAAAGGCTTCGCGGGGCGCGCCGGTTTCCTGCATGTAGTGCTGCATGATGAGCGCGGCCTGCACCGCAGGCGTCACGCCCTGCTCGGCTTCGTAGTCCGCATCCAGCACGGTGGCCGCCGCGCTTTCTACGCCTGCGCCCACCCGGTCGGTGGCCTTTTCCACGCCCACCGCGAGGGCGGCATCCACCTCGCCGGAGGCCACGGCAAGGTATGCGGCGCGCAGCGCCATGCCGCCGGAAGCGCCGCCGGCCTCGACCGTGGCGGCTTCCACCCCGCGGAAACCGGCAAAATCGGCGACCAAGGGGCCCACATTGGCCTGCCGGGAAAGCACCGGCGCGTGCATGTTGGCCACGAACACGGCCTGCGGGCGCAGGCCCTCGACTTCGTGCAGGGCTTTCTCGATGGCTTCCAGCGCCAGTTCGCGCAGGGAAGTTGCCCAGTGTTCTCCTACCGGGGTCATGCCGATACCGGCGATCACAATTTCGCTCATCATTCCTCCAGGGAACGCAGAGGCGCAGAGGAGCGCAAAGAGCGCAAAGTTTTCTCTTTCTGTGCCCTCTGCGGGGTTCTGTGTTTTCTGTGGTTTCTCTTGCCGAGGCTGAACAGTGACGTGGTTTCTACTTGAGCACCAGTTTGCCGCGCCAGCGGGTGTAGGTGGCGTAATCGATTTCGGTGCGCCGGCGGATGTAGTCCTGCGTGGCCGGGGCCAGCGGGCGGCGTTCCAGAATAGCCTCGGTGACGGTGAAGGCCATCGCGTCGGAGCCCGCGCCCGAGCCAAAGGAAACCACCAGGATGCGGTCGCCGGGCTGGGCGACATCCAGAATGGCGGTCAGCCCCACGATGGCCGCGCCGGAGTAGGTGTTGCCAATGACCGGCGAGAGCAGGCCGACCTCGGTTTGCTCTTCTGTAAAGCCTAAGGATTTGGCGATGCGCTGAGGGAATTTGGCGTTGGGCTGGTGGAAGACCGCGTAGGCGTAGTCCGCGGCGGTGGTGCCGGTGGCTTCCAGGAAAGCGCGGGCCGCGTTGCCGATGTGGTGGAAGTACGCGGGTTCGCCGGTGAAGCGCACGCCGTGTTCGGGGTAGTGCTGGTGGGCGCGGCGCCAGAAGTCGGGGGTGTCGGTGACGAAGGAAAGGGTGGCCTCCAGCACCGCGAGGCTGTTTTCCGCGGGGCCGACGACGAAAGCCGCGCCGCCCGCCGCGGCGGTGTATTCCAAGGCGTCGCCGGGGCGGCCCTGCGCGGTGTCCGCACCAATGGCCAGGGCATAATCGGCCATGCGGGAACCCACCAGCCCAAAAGCGGCCACCATGGCCTCAGTGCCCGCCTTGCAGGCGAATTCCCAGTCGCCCGCCTGGGTGTAAGGCGTCGCGCCCAGGGCCTCGGCCACGATGGTGCCGGTGGGCTTGACCGCGTAGGGGTGGGATTCGGAGCCCACCCACACGGCGCGCAGGTCGGCGGGGTCGATTTGCGCCCGCGCGAGGGCGTTGCGCGCCGCCTCGGTGGCGATGGTCACGGTGTCCTCGTCGGGGCCGGGCACGGCCTTCTCACGAATGGGCAGGCCGCCCTTGCCTTCCGTCCAGATGCGGGCGATTTCGCGCGCCGGCAGGCGGTAGCGGGGGATGTAAGCCCCGTAGCCCACGATGCCCACCGGGCGCTCCGGGCGTAGCAATTCGGTCATCGTTTCCTCCATCACTTGGGAAACCACAGAAGGCACAGATTTTTCACAGAAGACACAGAATTTTTTCTGGTTACCTGACACAAACTTGGACAGTTTTCTAACTTTCGCCTTTACCCTCACCCCGCCCCCCTATTCTTCCC
>JALUDX010000048.1 GCA_027053355.1 Anaerolineales bacterium
GATAAAAATGTGGGGACCACTCCAGGAGAGAGGAGGTCCCCACGGATGAAGCTTACAACGATCGGCCGAAAGCTGTGGAAGGGAGCAAGGAAGGCAGAGCAACTTCGAGCGGCCGGGGCCGACAACCTCACCGTCCAAGCCCGCCTGCAAAAGCTCAAGCTGGTCGAGGCCCTCAAGAAGCGCGGCGTGCCCTGGCCTGAAATCCAAGCCCTCGTCGGCATCAGCCGGGCTACCTACTACCGCTGGAAGCGCAGGCTCAAGAATGAGGGGCTAAAAGGCTTGAAGCCCAGGTCCAGACGGCCCCGGCGCCTCCGGCAGAAGGTCCACTGGACGCCCGAACTCCTGATCCGAGTCGAAGCCCTAAGGAAACAAAACCCCACCTGGGGAAGGTGGCCGATCTGGCTGGCCTTGAGGAAGCAAGGCGTCACGATCAGCGAGCGCACCGTGGGCCGCATCCTGGCCTACCTGGAGAGGTGGGGAAGGGTGGAAAGCGTGGCCGCCTTTCTGGCCCGCTCCCGGCGGGGGAAGGCAAAAAGAAAGACCCTGCGCCCCTACGCCCAGAGGAAGCCCAAAACCTACACGGTCCACAGTCCTGGCGACCTCATCCAGGTGGACACCCTGACCGTGACCCTAGGCCCCGGGGAGGTCATCAAGCACTTCTCGGCGGTGGACCTTGCCACCCGCTTCTCCGTGGCCGAGGTGCACACGCGGGCCACGGCGAACCTTGCGGCCGGCTTCCTGGCCCACCTGGTTGCCCGAGCCCCCTTCCCCGTCAAAGCCCTTCAGGTGGACGGCGGGAGCGAGTTCATGGCGGAGTTTGAGGAGACCTGCCAACGCCTGGGCATTCGGCTCTTCGTGCTACCGCCCAAGCGTCCCAAGCTGAACGGGCACGTGGAGCGGATGCAGCGGACCTTTAGGGACGAGTTCTACACCCGGCCCCTGCCGTCAAGGATTCCCGAGCTCCAACGGGAGCTCAATGCCTACCTGGACCACTACAACCGCGAGCGACCGCACCGGGCCCTAGGTGGCCTGGCTCCCCTGGAGTATCTGGCTAGAATGCAAGAGGAGTCGGTCCCCAGAGAGTCTCAGATGTGTTGACCGATTACACTTGCTTGACAGCCCCCACGCCCCCGGGTAGCATGGTTTTTGCCCGCGTTATGCGGGTTTTACGCGGCCCCGTGGTGTAGCTTGGTTAGCACACCCGCCTGTCACGTGGGAGGTCGCGGGTTCAAGTCCCGTCGGGGCCGCCAGCGCCGAGGTAGCTCAGTCGGTAGAGCACACGGCTGAAAACCGTGGTGTCGGCGGTTCGATTCCGCCCCTCGGCACCAAA
>JALUDX010000049.1 GCA_027053355.1 Anaerolineales bacterium
TGATGAGCGCCGTACTGATGGAGCAAAGCGAAGCATGGGAGACCGGGCGAGTCTACCTGCGCTTTGAGGAGGAAACCGCCCGTCCTTCACCGTAACAACCTCTTATACTGGCCTTCAGGATACCGTTATCCGTGTCTTTTTACAGAAAAAGATTGACACTATCGCTGGGCCGATGTGTTCAGCGGTTAGGTAGCCACCTACGCCACCTTGGGCAACAGCAGCCTGGTCATGCGCGATGCCTTCAAAGCCCTGTGGCAGCGCATTCCCTTCCCCATCCTGGAGGTTCATTCCGATAATAGTCCGGAGTTCCTCAACGACATGCTCTGGGGCCTTCTCCAACGCCAGCAAGTCGCCTTTACCCGCAGCCGCCCCTATCACAAAAACGACAACCGCTTTGTTGAGGAGAACAACGGCTCTCATGTCCGCGCCTATGTGGGCTACGGTCGCCTGGATTCCGTGGCTCAAGCCAAGGCCCTCAATGCCCTCTATCCCTTGTTGAACCTTTACCACAACCTCTTCCAGCCCCTGATGCGGCCTGGAGAAGGAGAAGAGGAACGCCATACTGTGACGACGCCGCTGGATCGTCTCTTGAAGGCTGAGATTTGGGATGAGACCACAGCCCAGGCCTGGCAAGCCTGCTGGGGCCAGATTGACCCTCTGGCCCTCCGCTTGGCTATTGCCGACGCCCTCAACGCTTTGGAAGAGGCCCCCGTCGCACCTCCAGGCCAAACGGAAGATGTGCGCTAAACCCTTGGGCTGTGGGAAACGACGGCGCCCCTCGCGCCCAAGAAGGATAGCCTTGAGGCACACCGGGCCCCTGCTTCAGTAACATTTTCATTTGGCGGTTACTGCCCCTTCGGTAACATTTTCATTTGACTTGACGGGGCGCGGGCTGGCTGGGATTAGCATCCCGGCCAGCCCGAGGGAAGCGAGACAGCGTGCCGCCAACAAAGGCGCGCAAAGCAAGGTGAGATTCTGTGTTTTCTGTGCCTTCTCTGTGTCTTCTGTGGTTTTCCGTCTGCGTCATTGAGATTTCTCTTTTGTTGGCGCTGAACAGTTACAAGGCAGTTACCCCAAAACGCGAGAAAGCGCTTCAACCTTCGGCGGCACCACAGGCGCGGCGGGCACCGCGGCCATTGCGGCTTTCACGTCTTTCAGGCCGCTGCCCGTGCTCAACACCAAGATCGGCTCGTCCGGCGAAACCAGACCGTCACGCAAGGCCGCCTTCAGCCCGGCAAACGCGGTGGCCGCCGCGGGCTCGGCAAACACACCGGCCTTGCCCACCTCTGCGATGGCAGCCAAAATGGCTTCGTCGGGCACGGTGATGTAAGCCCCGCCGGTTTCGCGCACCGCGCGCAGCGCGCGGAAGCCATCGCGCGGCAGGTCGACGCTGATGCTGTCGGCCAAGGTGTGCGCGTGCACCGGCGCAACCGTGTCTGCATGGGCAGCCCAGGCCCGCGCAATGGCCGCCGAGCCTTCGGCTTGTACCCCAAAAATCCGCGGCAGCCGCGGCAGCAGTCCCAACTGTTGCAAGTCCCAAAAACCTTTGTAAACGCCGCTGATGATGTTGCCATCGCCCACCGGGATGAACACATTGAGGCGCGTCAGCCCATGGGGGCGAATCACCTGCTCGTAAATTTCGAAGGCCGCGGTTTTCTTGCCCTCTGCGGTGAAGGGGTTGTAACCGGTGTTGCGGCAATACCAGCCGAACTTGTCGGCCGCGGCCACGGTGAGGTCGAAGGCGTCGTCGTACGTGCCGTCCACCAGCACCACCTGGGCGCCAAAGACCAACAACTGGGCGATTTTGGCTTGGGGTGCGGTCTTGGGAGCCAGGATGACCGCTTTGTGCCCCACCGCGGCGGCCATCCCGGCCAGGGCTGCGCCCGCGTTGCCGGTGGAAGCCGTGATGACCACCTCCGCACCGATGTGCCGCGCCCGCGCCACCACCACCGCGCTGGCGCGGTCCTTGAACGACGCGGTGGGGTTGGGGCTTTCATCTTTCAGCCAGAACGCGCGCAACCCCAACGATTCAGCCAGGTGGGGCAGGGTATAGACCGGCGTCCACCCCGCGCGGCGCAACGGCGTCCCCAGGCCGCCGGGGTCGGGCACGGGCAGCAGGGGCAAATAGCGCCACAGCGAAGGCTCGCGCCCCTCCCCTGCGGCAAACAGCCTTTCAGCCTGGGGCTTGAGCGCCGCATAGTCCAGCAGCACGTCCAGATTCCCCCCGCATCGAGGGCAGGTGTAGGTGACTTCGTCGGGGGCGTAGGTGGCCCCACATTGGGAACAGCGGTAAGAAAAGGTCATGGTGTCACTCCGAGGAAGGAAATAGGGTGCCTGTGCCGCGTTCGGATGCGCCGGCGGCCTGGGCTTGTTGCAGCACCGCGCGCACCCACCCGGGCTCGGCCAGCACCTTGCGCACGCGCGCGATTTCAGGGCCCCACCAGGCATCGCCCCCGCGGTAAGGCACCGCAGCCCGCACGCGCTGATAGGCTACCGCTGTGCCCGCACCCAACCGGCCGTCGGGCATCTGCCGCAGGCGCAAATCCAGCGCCCGTGCCGCGGTGTATACCTCCACGGTCAGCACGTGGGCTGTGTTGTCGGCCACTTGCCGGGCGTGCCGCGCCGCGGTCATGGCGTTGGCGTTGTGATCCTCTTGCTCGCCCGAAGTAGGCAGAGAGCGGGTGCTGTCGGGCCCGGCCAGGGTCTGATTTTCCAACACCAGCGAGGCGGCGGTGTATTGGGGCATCATCAACCCCGAATTGAGCCCCGCAGCCGCGGGCGAATCGACCAGCATGGAAGGCAGGCCGTAGTTCAAATTGCCGTCGATGAGGCGGAAGATGCGCCGCTCGCTGATGGCGGCCACTTCGCTCATGGCGATGCTCAAAAAGTCGGCAGCCATGGCCAAGGGCTCGCCGTGGAAGTTGCCCCCCGAAAGCGCATCGTGCGGGCCGAAAATCAGCGGGTTGTCGGTCACCGCGTTGATTTCGCGTTGCACCACCTGGGCGACGAAATCCCACGCCTCGCGGGCGGCGCCCTGCACCTGAGGCGCGGTGCGGAGAGAATACGCGTCTTGCACCCGGCCGCCCGCGTCGACCAAGGTGCTGCCGCGGGTGAGTTGCCGCACCCGGGCGGCCACGGCCATCTGGCCCGGGTGGCGACGGGCGCGGTGAATGCGCTCGTCGAAAGCGTGCGACACGCCCAACAGCGCCTCCAGGCTCATGCTCAGGCCGATTTCGGCCACGGTCAGCCAATGCCCCGCGTCGGCCACGGCCAGCGCGAGCAGGGCCGCGGAAAAAGTCGCGCCGTTGGTGATGGCCAGCCCCTCTTTGGCCTGCAGCACCACCCGGGGGATGCCCGCGGCAGCCATCGCGGCCTTGCCGCTCATCCGTCGCCCCTGGTAGAGCGCCCAGCCCGAGTCTTCTTTCCGGTCGGCCGCGTCGGTGGTCATCACCAACCCCAGGTGGGCCAAGGGCGCCAGATCGCCCGAAGAGCCCATAGAGCCTTGCGCGGGGATTTCGGGGGTGACGCGGCGGTTGAGCATGGCCAGCAAGGTTTCCACCAGCACGGGACGCACGCCCGAATAGCCGATCGCCAAGGTGTTGGCGCGGATGAGCATGGCCGCGCGCACCACTTCGGTGGGCAACGCCGCGCCGGTGCCCACCGCGTGGCTGAGAATCAGGTTGCGGCTCAACTGCGCCGCCTGGTCGGCCGAGATGCGGCGCTCGGCGAAGATGCCAAATCCGGTGTTGATGCCGTAAACGGGCTTGCCCGCGGCGAGGATTTCTTGCACCCAGCGGTACCCCCGTTCCAGCCGCTCGCGCGCCGCGGGCGCGAGGCGCACTTCTTCCCCCTCCCGGGCCACCGCGACCACTTCGGCCAACGTCAGGTGGTGCCCGTCAATGATGACCATGGTCGGTCTGTGTGGGGAGGTCGCCGGCCACGGCGATGGCCAGCCGCGCGGGGTCGAGGTAACGCTGCGCGGCGTGCAAAATTTCTGTGCGGCTTACCGCGCGCACCAGGTCGGCAAAGCGGCGGTAATAATCCAACCCCAGGTCGTACCGTTCCATGGTGAGCAGCGCACTGGCCACGCCCTGGTTGCTTTCGAAACTCAACGGCAGGCTGCCCAAAATGCCCGCTCGCGCGTCGACCAGTTCCTCTTCGGTGACGGGTTCGCGGGTGAAGCGCCGGAGTTCGGCCAAAATCAAATCCAGCGCCTGGGACACGTGCTCCGGCGCGACGCCGGCGCGCACTTCCCATGGGGCGGGGCCGTAGCCGCCGTGGAGTTCGGAATATGCGTAGTAAGCCAGCCCTGCTTGTTCGCGCACCGCGTCGCCAATGCGCCCCATGAGGCCGAAGCGCCCCAAGATGGTGTTGCCGAGCATCGCGGGGAGGTAATCGGGCGAGGGGCGGGCTGGCCCGGCCGCGCCGACGACCACATCGCATTGGCTTTTGCCCGGCACCGCGACCTGGGCGCGGGCGGTCTCGGTGAGGGGGCGGAGGGGCGGCAGGGTGGGCGGCGGCGGCTGCCGAGGGTTGCGCCATTCGCCCAACGCCTGGGCGACGGCTTCGGCCGCGGCCTGGGGCGCGATCGCGCCCACTACCGCCACCACCATGCCCCGGGGGCCGTACCAGGCCTGATGAAAATCGCGCAGGTCGTCACGGGTGAGGGCCTGGATGGTTTCGGGGTAGCCGTCGTCGGGCCGGCCGTAGGGGTGCTCGCGATACACTAAACGGTCGAAAGCCAACTCAGCCATCTCTGCGGTATCCTGTTCCCGCAGGGCCAGGGAGGTCAGCCACTGGGCGCGCAGGTTTTCCACTTCCTCAGGGGGGAAGGTGGGCGTCTGCAGGGCTTCGCTCAACAGGCGGAGCAGCAGGGGCAGGTCTTCGGCCAAGGCGCGGCCGTTGAAGCCGGTGGTGTGGGTGTGGCCGCGGAAGGCCAGCCGCGCGCCGTTGCTTTCCAGCAGGTCGTAGAGCGCGTCGAACGTGTGCTGCGCGGTGCCGCGCAGCAACATGCCGGCAGTAAACAGCGCCTGACCGAGTTTATCGTCGGGGTCGGTGAGGGAGCCGACCTGCAAATAGCCGCTCAGCACCACCGATTGGCTTTGAAAGTTGGGCCGTGCCAGCACGGTGATGCCGTTGGGCAGGGTGGTGCGGAAGATGTCGTCGGGGCCGGGGATGGAATGGGGCATGGTAGTTAGCGGGTAGCGGTTAGCGGGTAGCGGTTAGCGGGTAGCGGTTAGCGGGTAGCGGTTAGCGGGTAGCGGTTAGCGGGTAGCGGTTAGCGGGTAGCGGTTAGCGGGTGGCGGATGGCGGTTAGCGGGTGGCGGTTAGCGGGCGGCGGATGGCGGTTAGCGGGGGGGGG
>JALUDX010000050.1:0-169 GCA_027053355.1 Anaerolineales bacterium
AGGGGGGAATAAAAGGGGGGCGGGGTGAGGGTAAGATAGAAAACCATGGCGGTGAGATTTGTCAGTCAACCAGGCGAAAAACACTAAAAAGCCCACTCCGCCCTCACTTCTTGGCGGCCTTGGCGTCATCTTGGCGGCCTGGTATGATTGGCGTTACCAACCACCGATT
>JALUDX010000050.1:269-42622 GCA_027053355.1 Anaerolineales bacterium
GACACAGATTTACACCGATTGGGTGAAAAACACAGAAGACACAGAAAACCCACAGAAAACACAGAAACTTTTTCTTTGCGCTCTCTGCGCCTCTGCTTCCTCTGCGCCTTTGCGTTCATCCTTGGCGGCCTGGTATGATTGGCGTTACCAACCACCGATTGACACAGATTTACACCGATTGGGTGAAAAACACAGAAGACACAGAAAACCCACAGAAAACACAGAAACTTTTTCTTTGCGCTCTCTGCGCCTCTGCTTCCTCTGCGCCTTTGCGTTCATCCTTGGCGACCTTGGCGTCCTCTTGGCGCCCTTGGCGACTTAAAAATCCGTGCTGTCCGTGGTCTATTTTCTTGTGGCTGAACAGTTACCCCGCCTCACAGCCCGGTTAGGGCTTCGAGGTTGGAGGCCGACGCGGCGCAGGCCGTGAGGCGGGCCCAGTCTTCCCAAGTGAGGGTTTCGGCGCGTTGCCGAGGGTCGATGGCGGCCTGGTTCAGGCAGGCGGTCACCGTGGCAGGCGGCAACCCTAGCCCCGCGGCCAGGGCGTTGCGCAAGGTTTTGCGCCGTTGGGCAAAGCCGGCTCGCGCCAGGCGGAAGAACAGCGCGTGGTGCGCCTGGGGCAGGCGGGGGCGAGGCCAGAGGTCGAGGCGCACTACGGCAGAGTCGACCTTGGGGCGGGGGTAGAACGCGCCCGCGGGCAGCCGCGCTACCATCTTCGGTTGCCCAAACAGTTGCACGCTGAGCGCCAGCAGGTTCATGCGCGGCGGTTGAGCGGTGAGGCGCTGCGCCACTTCTCGCTGCACGGTGAGCACCATCCGCTGCGGCCGTGGCGAGGCGGCCAACAGGTGGCGCAGCACCGCGGCGGTGATGTAGTAAGGAATGTTGGCGACCACCAGATACGCTTCCCCCTGCATGAGCGCGGCCACGTCTTGATCGAGGATGTCGCCGAAGACCAACGTCACCTGCGGGTAGGGCCGCAACACGCTTTGCAGCACCGCGCGCAGGCGCTCGTCCACTTCCACCGCCACCACCCGCCGCGCCTGGGCTGCCAGGCGCACCGTCAGGTTCCCCACCCCGGGGCCGATTTCCAACACCTGGTCGTGGGGCTGAATTTCGGCCGCGGCCACCACTTTTTGCAGCGCGCCCGGGCTGACCAAAAAGTTTTGCCCCAGGCTGCGGTCGGGGCGCAGGCCGTGTTGGCGCAACAGCCGGGCTACATTTAGGGCAGGATCCACGGGATTTTCTCCGCGGGCGGCGGCGGCGCGACGAAGCACAAGGTGGTCCACTGGTGCCACGATTGATAGTCGTCGTCGGAGTAGCCCAGGTCGATCCAATATCGGCCGGGGATGCCCCCGCCAATATCCCCGATGACGCCAAAGCCATAGCCGGGCACGTACACTTTCTGCCCGGCCATGTAGCCGTACCACGAGCGTTTGACCGCGACGATGCCTTTTTGCAGTTTGGCGCCACTGAAGGTGACATGAGAGCAGCGGTCTACCCCCAGCCGACAGGGGGAGTAGGACGTGGCGTAAACCCGCAGGATACGCCAGCACGTGACCGGCCCGTTGGGGGTTTGCATGGTTTGCGGGACGATTTTGGTGCCGTAGCCTACGATGCGCGGTTGGGGCGGTTTGACGACCCACGAGGCTTCGATGCGGCGGCCGATTTCTTCTTCGCCCGCGTAGCGGACGCGAATTTCTTGCGCGGCCAGGCCGTATTGGCCCTGCTGCACTACTTTCAGGGTGTCGAGGGGCGCGTCGGGCAGCGGCTGGGTTTTGGATGAAAACGCGACCGGCACCTGCCGGAGCACGATTTTTTCGTACACGCTTTGCCAGACGATGGGGCTGCCGCGGGGCAGGGCGCGGTCGTCGGCGGGCGAGGTTTGTTCCAGGCCTTGGGGCGCGAGCACGCCTGTGAGCAGCGCGCCGCCCACGGTATGGGCGGTGGTGTAGAGCGTGAGGGTGGCGTTGTGGGCAGTGACGGGCACGGGGCGGGCGCGGCGCAGGCTGATTTTTTGGGGCGCCAGCCACGGCGGGGTTGCCGGCGCGGCCGAAAGCCGGTCGTTGACCCGCAGGGCTTCTCCCGCATCCCACAGGGCAGCGACCAGGCTGGCCGCGGTGGTGGTGACGGCGAGGGTGGCCCGGTCGACCTGCAGGCTGAGAGTGGCGCCGCGGCGCACGGTGAGGGCTAAAGGCCCTTCGGTGGGGGAAAGGGGGCGGTCTGACGACCAGGGCTGGCCGTTCAACACCAGGTGCACGCCTTGGTCGGGCCAGCCCAACATGGCCAGCGCGTCGGCCGCGGTGCTGCCGGGGCTGAGCAGCAGCCAATGGGGTTGCTCAGGGTGGGCTTCGTCGACCACCCAGAGCCCGATGGGACGCGCGGCTGCCGCGTCGGCGCGGGCGCGGTGAGCCTCCCACCCCGCGAGGAGCACGCTTATCAGCAGCCACCCCGTCAGCAGCGCGCGGCGGAGCATGGTTTTATTTGACCAACGTGATGACGAAGGAAAGGATGATCAGCAAACCAATGACGCCCATGATGATTTGCTGGCGCCGCATGGCGCGCTGTTGGGCTTTGCTCATCTTGCGTTTTTTGTTTTTGGCCATCACGAACCTCCGAGCAGGTCAGATTTGGCGCGCCGGGGGGCACGCCGTTCTAATTTTATCGTAACTGTTCCGCCTCAAAGAGACCCCACGGATGGCGCAGTCAGAACACCACAGAAGACACAGAAAGCGCGAAGTCAAAGCGTGATCCGGAATGCGGGAAGAGGTGAGGTGTCAAAGGGTTGGGTGGCTGGTTGCTTGCTTGGTTACTCAGGTGCCTCTCCCGGTGCCCTCGGCGCCCAAAAATTCGCGACTTTCCGCCATCATCCGCGTTCATCCGTGGGCTGTTTTCCAGTTACATTTTATCAGACCCAGCAGGGCGCCACGGCAGCCCCATTTAGGCGATGTTCTTTGGCGTCGGAAGGGGGCGCCCGGACATTCAAAAATTAGGGCAAAAGTAAGGGGTTCTCTTGGCTCCCGATTTTCTTTGGTTCGCCTAAAATGCGGTATAATGAGAGTTGCCCTTACGTTGCAAAACCGTTGCGGTTTTATTGCGTTTTGTTCTGTTTTGGTGCTTTTCCCATGAGAAGGAGGCTAGAAGATGGGACGATGGCGAACAATTAGCCTTTTTGTAGTGTTGGCTGTGCTGATGGTTGCGCTTTACCCTTTGCCTTCAGCCTTGGCCGCTGCGGACGAGTATACTGTAACGTTGCACGTGCGCGACAGCAACCCGAGCGCGGGTTGGCCGCTGTATGCGCATCTCAACATCGCGGATACAACTTACAACGATATCTACACCGACCCTGTTACCGGCGAAGTGCAGGTGACTTTGGCCGCCGGCACTTATGACGTCACGGTGGACGTGATTTGGCCCGGCTACCCCCAGCAGACCGTCCAGATCACGGTAAACCAGGATGGCCTCATAGATATTCCGGTAGACGTCGATGCCTCTGCCTGTAACGCACCAGGGTACGAACGGGAAGGCTTTTTCGAAGACTTTGATGGCAACGTCTTCCCGCCGGAAGGTTGGAGCGTCGTCGACAACATCGACGGCGAGAGCCTGGTCTGGAAATGGAACACGGATTACGACTTGGCCAATCTTACAGGAGGAGAAGGGCTATCCGCTGCTGTCAATAGCGATCAACCATTTGACGGTATACCTTTTGATACCGAATTGCGCACCCCACCCATTGACCCCGAAACCTTGCCAACGTTGACTTTGTACTATAAGGCGGACTTTCAATACTATGGGGTGGACGATTACGCCGAGGCTTTAGATCTGGATATCAGCGTCGACAACGGCGCTTCGTGGACCAACCTTGCCCATTGGCAAGAGGCCGATTATCATGGCGAATTTGCCGTAGACCTGTCGCCTTATGTTGGGGATTCGCCTTTCATCCTACGCTGGCGCTATTACAGCCCTGAAGACCAGCCATGGGATTATCATGCGGAAGTGGATGATGTGAGCCTCTCTCTCTGTCATCCTGTGGCCGATGGGCTTATCGTCGGTGACGTGACCGACGCCAACACCGGTGACCCGGTAGGCCAGGTTGCTGTGAGCGACGGCGCAGGCCAAGAGGTCACCTGGGTCGACAACGATGACCCCGACACACCCGTGTCCTTGTTTGTCATCGCTGAAGAAGTAGGCAGTGTGACTTTAGAAGCCACTGACGCGCCGTACGCTTATGACGTGGCTTCTACCACCGTAGACGTGACCGCCGGGGCGGTGAGTTGGGCTTCTGTGCCCTTGCCTGCAGCCCGCCTCGCCCCTGATAGCGATGCTCTAATCTTTACCCTTGACACAACCGAGCCGACCCTGAGCGAGCCGCTTACCTTGAGCAATGAGGGCGGCTTGTCTACGCCGTTTGAGGTCTTTGCTGTCAAGGGGGCTGCCCCCCACTTCAATGCGCCGCTCTCGCTGCGCCAGCAATTTCGTACCACCCCTCGCGCGATTCGCGCCTCTGCCCTCATTCATCAGCCCCCCGCGGGGCATTATCAGCCGCCAAAACTCCCGACCGGCGTGGGGGCAGCCGTAACCCCCAAAGCCGCCGGCGACGTGCTCTCTCAGTGGGATCCTAACCTGGCGCTGCCGTGGGGCATCGAAGTAGCGCAGGAAAGCGGCAACGTTTGGGTGGGCGATACGGCTGCGGGCACCACCAGCGGCCAGGATGCCGATTACGAGTATCAACCCGATGGCACGGCCACGGGTCAGCAGATCCCCATTTCCTGGCTGGAAAACGTCAACACCATGGCCATGGGGATGGCCTACGACCCCTTCACCCATTCTTTATGGCAGACCGACGCGGGGAATGATTATTGTGTGCATGAACTCGACCCGATAAATCTGACGGTCACTGGCCGTCAGGTGTGCCCCATGATCCCTCCCCCCAATGGGTTGTTGCTCACTGGCCTGGCTTTCGACCCGCTTACCAACACCTTTTTTGGCGGCACCTGGCTCGATAATGGCAAAGTTTATCGCTTTGATATGGATGGGAACATCCTGGAAGAGAAAACCCTGAACATTCCCATTACCGGCTTGGCTTATAACCCCAGCACCCACCATCTCTTCGTTCTGGTGCGAGCAGATACCCAGCCGGAGGAATGGCGTGACATTTATATCGTTGACACTGATGACAACTACAACGTCATCGGCGGTTTCGATGTGGGTGGTGACCCCTCGGTGCTGAACCCCAATGGCCAATCGAGCCTGGGGCACGATTGCAATGGGCACCTCTGGTTAACCGACCACGGTGATAGCGAAGGCAACGGCAAGCAGGTTTATGAGGTGGATAGCGGCGAAACCGGTTGGTGCGATTGGGCTGTCGACTGGCTCTCGGTGTCGCCCCAGCAGGGCTCGCTCGACGCGCAGGCGAGCGCTTCTCTCAATGTAAGTATTGACTTGACTGACCAGCCTCCGGGAACTTACGAGGCGCATTTGCTCTTTGCTGGCTATACACCTTACAGTGAACCGATTACCGACATCCAAGTGCAACTCAAAGACAACGATGTTTTTGCCGACGCCTTGCCCTTGGGCGTCCCTGATAGTGCCATTCGAGACGTGACCAGCGCCACCGCGGCCGCCGATGATCCCGATATCTGCGGCGTGGCGCCCCACCAAACCCTGTGGTATCAAATTACGCCGACCACGACTCATGCCATTGGCATTGATACCTTCCGCAGCGATTACGATACCGTGGTGGGCGTCTTCCAAGGCTCGGCGGGCAACTTGACTGCTGTGGCCTGCAACGATGACGAAAATGGGCCTCAGTCGCACCTTTCCTTCACCGGTACCGCGGGTGAGACTTATTTCGTGGTGGTCGGCGCGAAAAACGAAGGCGCCAGTGGTAACTTGCATCTGCACGTGGCCTCCTTCCCCGATGTCACCGGGGATCAGTGGTACTGGAAATTCGTCGAGGCGCTTTACGCGCAAGGCATCACTGCGGGCTATCCTGATGGCACCTTCCGCCCCCAGAACCAGGTCACCCGGGCTGAGATCGCGGTCTTCTTGCTGCGCGCTTTGCATGGGAACACGTATACCCCGCCTACGCACAGCAGTTACTCCTTCCCCGATATTGCAGACCATTGGGCGCGCGACTGGATCGAAGAGGCAAAGACGGAAGGATTGGTCAGCGGTTACCCTGACGGCACCTATAGACCCAACAACCAGGTGACCCGGGCGGAAACGGCCGTGCTCTTGCTGCGTGCGGAGCATGGCAGCGAGTACAACCCGCCTACGCATGAAAATTACTCCTTTTCGGATATTGTCGACCACTGGGCGAAGGATTGGATTCAACAACTTTACGATGAAGGCTTTGTAAGCGGGTATCCTGATGGCACTTACCGCCCCAACAACCCGGTCACCCGCGCGGAGATGGCCACGATGCTCGATCGGGTGTTCAGTTACCCGTTGCCCGACCTTACGCCCTAAATTTCACCTTGAGGGCCTGACCGCGAGCCCGAGAGATTTTCTCTCGGGCTCGTTTTTCTTTTCCCGCTCATTCAAGCATTGCTGGCCGCGCCAGTTCCCAGGCGATGGTGCTTTTGTCCCGTTGAAGGAAAGGTCGTTGGGCCTGTATTTGCGTTGCCACGGTGCTATAATCAACCTGTCTGATATCCCTGCGCCCGGTTGGCCGGTAGAGCGCTATGGCCGTCGGGCTGGTATGATCTATTTCTTGGTTATGGAGGCGCCCATGAGCGCGTTGAAAGCCCGAGGCGGCTTTACCCCGCCCCCCATTACCCGTTTGGAAGATACAGGCCTGTCTCCCCTTTGGTTGCAAGATTTGGTGTTGAAAATTCTTTATTTTCAAGGTTATCTCAGCGGCTATCAGGTCGCGGAGATTGTGGCGTTGCCTTACGCCGGGTTGGTAGACCGGCTGTTGGAGGTGCTCAAGCGGGAGAAACTGGTCGAGGTCAAGGCCTCGCGCGGGGGGCTGGGCTCGGGGGTGTACGAATATGCCATTACCGACGCGGGGTTGCGCCGCGCGCGCGAGGCACTGGCGCGTAGCCAATATGCTGGCCCAGCGCCGGTGCCCTTGGCGGTGTACAACAAAGCCATGCGCCGCCAAAGCCGGGTGCGCGTGCAGGTGACTTCGCGCGTCATGCGCAAGGCGCTGGCGCACCTGGTGCTCTCTGAGCAAACATTTCATCGTTTGGGCCCCGCGGTCAATTCGGGTGCTTCTATTTTCCTCTATGGCCCGCCGGGCAACGGCAAGACCACTATCGCCCGCGCCATCGGCCAGATGGTGCTCGCCAGCGAGGCCATCTACATCCCTTACGCCCTGTACGTGGATGGCCAAGTGGTCACCCTTTACGATTCGGTAAACCACAAACTCGCGCCCGAGGAAGACGTCACCCCCAACGGCACAGGCTCTCTGCGCGCCAGCAAACGCCGCGACCCCCGCTGGGTGCGCATCCAGCGACCGTTCATCATGGTAGGCGGCGAACTTACGTTGGCCAATCTGGATCTCATCTTCGACGAGGTGCACAAATTCTACCAGGCGCCGGTGCAGGTCAAAGCCAACGGCGGCATCTTGTTGGTCGACGACTTTGGCCGCCAGCAAGTGCGCCCGCGCGACCTGCTCAATCGCTGGATTGTGCCCCTGGAAAACCGCATCGATTACCTCACCCTCCACACCGGCCGCAAAATCGAGGTGCCCTTCGACGTGCTGGTGGTTTTTTCCACCAACCTGCCGCCGCGCGAACTGGTCGACGAAGCCTTCTTGCGCCGTTTGCGGCACAAAATTTACATCGGCGACCCCTCGTACAGCGAATACCGGGAAATTTTCCGCCGGGTGGCGCAGGCCAAAGGGGTGGCTTACAGCGACCAGGCGCTGGCCTACCTGTTGCAAGAGTGGTACATCAAACGCAACCGCAAACTGCGCGCCTCTCACCCGCGCGATTTGTGCGACCAGATTTTGGACATTGCCCGTTATCGCAACATTGAGCCGGCTATGACCCGCCAACTCATCGATCAAGCCGCTTCAGCCTTTTTTGTGGACTTGTAAATGCCTGCTTTTTTCCCTCACCTGCCACGACCGCTGGTCATTGCTCATCGCGGCGCGTCGGCCGACGCGCCGGAAAACACCTTGCGCGCTTTCCGCCTGGCCGTGGCTCAGCAAGCCGACGCGGTGGAACTGGACGCCAAACTCAGCCGCGATGGCCGCATCGTGGTGATTCACGACGATACCGTCGACCGCACCACCAACGGCCACGGCGCGGTGCGCCGCCTCGATTGGGCGGCGCTGCAGCGTTTGAGCGCCGGCGGCGCGGCCGACGACCCCGAAACCGCCATCCCCCTGTTGGCCGACGTGCTGCGCGCGGTGGTCGACGACTTGCTGGTCAACATCGAACTGACCAACTACGCCGCGCCGCTCGACGCGCTCCCCTGCCGCGCGGCCGAAACCATCGCGGCCTTGGGCGTGCAAAAACGGGTGTGGATTTCTTCGTTCAACCCCCTGACCTTGTTCCGATTTGCTCGCTGCCTGCCTGAGGTGCCGATAGGCTTTTTGGTAGACCAGGCGCGCCCCTGGCTTTATACCCTTTTCCGTTGGGTGGTACCCCACCAGGCCGTCGAACCGCACCTCAAATTGGCGACCGCCCGGGCCGTGCAGCACTGGCGGGGGGAAGGCAAAGCCGTGCTCGTCTATACCGTCAACCAGCCCGAAGCCATGCGCCGGCTGTTTGCCTGGGGGGTGGACGGCATTTTCACCGACCGCCCCGCCCTGGCTCGTCAGATACGCGACGAGCAGAAGCATGAAAACCGTTTGCCCGGATAACCGTTCAGCCTCAAAGAGAAACGACCGATTGCACAGAGAGGGCACCGAGAACCCAGAAGGCGGAAGGGGTCGAGGTACTGAGGGTTTGAGGTAAAGGGGGGCTGGTTACCCGGTTGTGTAGTGACCTGGTTAGGAGGTGCGCCTCTTGGCGCTCCCTCTGCGCCTTTGTGTTCCTTTGCGCTCTTTGCGCTACTTTTTTGCGTCTTTGCGTTACTTGGTGCCCAAAAATCCGCGACTATCCGTAATCGTCCGTGTTCATCCGTGGCCTGTTTTCCAAAGGCTGAACAGTTACCTGCCCGGAGGAAAGATGCGTCGCCCCCAGCGCCGACGGGCGTTCACCGCCGTCGGGTTGCTTTTGCTCTGGCTGATTGGCCTCTGGCCTGGCCGGTTCGCACACGCCCAGGCCGACGACCCGCGCGCCTGCGCCCAGGCTGTGTTGGCCCGCCTCACCCCCCAAGAGCGCATCGGTCAGATTTTCTTGATTACCTTCCAAGGCCACGAGATCACCCCCGACCACCCGGTTTACGACCTGATTGCCCAATATCGCGTCGGCGGCGTGGTGCTGCGCCGCGACAACGACAACATCCTGCCCACCGAGCCGGCTCTGGTGCCCCAGGCCGTGCAACAAGAAATCATCGCCCTGCAGCGCACCGCGTGGCAAACCGCCCGCCAATCGTCCCCCGGCACGCAGCCCCCCTCGGGAACCTTCGTTCCCCTGCTGGTGGCCATTGCCCAGGATGGCGATGGCTACCCCCACGACCAAATCCTCGCCGGGATGACCCCGCTGCCCAGTCCCTTGGCCATCGGGGCCACGTGGCAGCCCCAATTAGCCCAGGCCGTGGGCAAAATTTTAGGCCGGGAACTGGCCGCGCTGGGCGTGAACATGCTGTTGGGCCCGCCCTTGGATGTGGCCGCCACCCCGCACCCCGGCAGCCCCGGCGATTTGGGCACCGCGACCTTTGGCGGCGACCCTTACTGGGTTGGTCGCATGGGGCAGGCCTTTGTCCAGGGCGTGCACGAAGGCGGCGGCGGCCATTTGGCCGTGGTGGTCAAACACTTCCCCGGCTATACCGGCTCCGACCGCTCGCCCCAAGACGAAGTGGCCACCGTCCGCAAATCGTTAGAGCAACTCAAACAAATCGAACTCGCCCCCTTCTTCACGGTCACCGACCCCAACAGCGACCCCGCGGCCCGCGCCGACGGCCTGCTGGTCTCCCACATCCGCTACCAGGGCTTTCAGGGCAACATCCGGGCGACTACCCGCCCCGTGAGCCTCGACCCACAAGCTTTAGCCCAACTCATGGCGCTGCAATCCTTTGCAACCTGGCGCGAGCAGGGCGGCGTCATCGTCAGCGACGACCTGGGCAGCCGGGCGATCCGCCGGTTTTACGACCCCACCGAACGCACTTTCAACGCCTTGTTGGTCGCGCGCGATGCCCTCTTGGCCGGGAACGACTTGCTTTACCTGGGGCCGGGCTTCTTCGACCCGCAAGACCCTGACCAGCCCACCACATTGCAGCGCACGTTGGCGTTTTTTGCCCAGAAATACCGCTCCGACCCGGCCTTTGCCCAGCGGGTGGACGCGGCGGCCACCCAGGTGCTCACCCTCAAGTGTCGGCTTTATCGCTCCTTTGCCTACGGCGCGACCCTCCCTTCGGCTCAGGCTTTGCAGCACGTGGGGGAGGGCCAAGACGCGGTGTTTCAGGTAGCCCAGCAAGCCGCCACCCTGCTCAGCCCCGCGCCCACCGATTTGGAAACCGTGCTCCCCACGCCGCCCCAGGTGCGCGAGCGCATCCTCTTCCTGGCCGACGCGCTGCCCTACCGTCAGTGCAGCGAATGCCCCCAGCAGCAGGCCCTTTCCCCCCAGGCTTTTCGCACTGCGGTGTTGCGCCTCTATGGGCCGCAAGGCGGCGCCCAGGTCAGGCCGTGGGATTTGCAAAGCCTGACCTTCGCCGACCTGCAGGCCTGGTTGGACGCGCCCGACGACCACCCCGAGGTAGGCCGCCAATTGCAGCAGGCCGATTGGGTGGTCGTCGGTTTGTTGGATGTGAACCCCCAGCGTCCCAACGCGCTGGCCTTTCGCCGCCTGCTCAACCAACAGGCCAACCTTCTGCGGCACAAGAAAGTGGTCGTCTTTGCTTTCAACGCGCCGTACTACCTGGACGCCACCGACATTTCCAAACTTTCGGCCTACTACGGCTTGTTTAGCAAGGCGCCGCCCTTTGTGGAAGTGGCTGCCCGACTGCTCTTTCGGGAATTGCCTCCCCGCGGCGCGCTGCCCGTTTCGGTCGCCGGCATTGGCTACGACCTGATCACAGCCACCGCGCCCGATCCCCAGCAGGTCATCTCTCTGTCGTGGGATTTCCCTCAGCCTGCCGAGAAAGCCACGCCCACCCCTACCGCAGAGGCCGGCCAAAAGCCGCTGCAAATCACCCCCGGCCAGGCCGTGCCTGTGCGCACCGGCGTGATTTTGGATCACAACGGGCATCCTGTGCCCGACGGCACGGTGGTGCGGTTCTTGCTCTCTGCCCCGGGCGGCGAACCTGTGCAGCAAAGCCAAGAGACCACCACCACCGACGGCGTGGCGCGGGCCACGTTTCAGGTCTCAGAACCGGGCTTGTGGGAAATCCGCGCCCAAAGCGACCCCGCGCGGCGCTCTGCAGTGCTGCAACTGGTGGTGCCTGCGGCTCAAGGCCAAAGCACCCCACCACCCACCGTCCCCCCCAGCCCTACCGTTGCTCCAACGCTTGCCCCCACCCCGTTTCCCACCCCTGCCCTCCACGCCCGGCCAGGGTTGACGCTGGACGATTATTTCAAGGCCTTGCTGGTGGCGCTGCTGGCGGCCGCACTGGTTTATCGGGTTGCTCTGCAAACCGGCCGCACCCGCTGGGGCGTGCGCTGGGGGCTGCTCACCTTCAGCGGCGGCATGGCGGGCTACCTCTTCCTCGCGGCCAGGCGCTCGTGGGCTGCCACGGCCCACGCCCGTTGGGATGGCTGGGCTGCGGTGTTGCTCACCTTGCTCGGCGCGCTGTTGGGGTTGACGGCCGGGTTGGGGTGGTGGTGGTTACGCCACAGGCGGGGGGGGTGAGGTAAAGAGGGCTGGTTGCCTGGTCGCGTGGCGTCCCCTTTGGCGTTCTGGTATGATTGGCGTTACCAACCACCGATTGACACAGATTTACACCGATTGGGTGAAAAACACAGAAGACACAGAAAACCCACAGAAAACACAGAGTAACTATTCAGCCTTGGCAAGAAGAAACCACAGATTACGCAGATTACGCAGAAAGAGATCCACAGATGAGCATAGATTGGGCGAAAAACACTAAAAAGCCCGCGCTCGCCCTCACTTCTTGGCGGTCTTGGCGTCATCTTGGCGATCTTGGCGACCTAAAAATCCGTGCTATCCGTGGTCTATTCCCTTGTGGCTGAATAGTTACAACACAGAAACTTTTCTTGGCGCCCTTGGCGCTAATCTCTCTGCGCCTCTGCTTCCTCTGCGGCTTTGCGTTCACCCTTGGCGACTTAAAATCCGCGGCCATCCGTTTTATCCGCGTTGTCCGCGGCCTATTTCCCCAAGGCTGAACCGTTACAACCCATGCGCATCCTCTACTTTTCCCTCGACTACACGCCCCACGACCACCGTTTTTTGGCCGCGCTGGCTCAAAGCGAACACCAGGTGGCCTATTTGCGGTTGCAGCGCGGCCCCCGCCAGACCGAAGACCGCCCCCTGCCCCCCGGCGTCCGGCAGATTCGGTGGCGGGGCGGCCAACGCCCCTATCGCCGCCGCGCCCTGCCCGCGCTGTGGTGGGACTTCCGCCGGGTGGTGCGCGCCGAGCGCCCCGACCTGATCCACGCGGGGCCTTTGCAGACCGTGGCCCTCTTCCCCGCGCTGCTGCGCTTTCACCCCCTGGTCAGCATGTCGTGGGGATACGACCTGCAGCGGGATGCCGAGCGCGGCCCCTTCAACCGCTGGGCTACCCGCCAGGTGCTCGGCCACAGCGATTGGCTCATCGCCGATTGTCAGGCCGTGGCGCAACGGGCGCAGGCCTGGGGCTTTCCCCCGGAGCGGATCGCCTTGGTGCCCTGGGGGGTCGATTTGCAACATTTTTCGCCCCAGCCGGCCGACGGCCGCAGCCTGCGGGCGCGCCTGGGTTGGGATGACGCGTTCGTGGTCTTCCACAACCGCTCGTGGGAGCCCCTCTACGGCGTGGACGTGATGGCGCAGGCTTTTCTGCGCGCCGCCCGGCAAGAACCGCGGCTGCGTTTGATGCTCTTGGGCGGCGGGTCGTTGGCGCCCCTGCTGCACCGGTTGTTCCACGACGCGCAAATGCTGGATCGGGTGCATTTTTTCGGGCAGGTTTCGCAGCGCGACCTGCCGCGTTATTACCGCGCCGCCGACCTGTATGTCAGCGCCTCACACACCGATGGCTCGTCGGTGTCGCTGATGGAAGCCTTGGCCTGTGGCTTGCCCGTCGCGGTGTCCGACATCCCCTCCAACCGGGAATGGGTGACGCCGGGGCAGGAGGGCTGGCTGTTCCCCGATGGCGATGCGGACGCGCTGGCCGCCCGCATCTTGCAGGCTGTGCGGCTTCCCCCTGCCGAGCGGGCTGCGCTGGGACGCCGCGCCCGCGCCCGCGCCGAAGCCCAGGCCGATTGGGCGCGCAATTTTCAGCGCGTCCTGGCCGTGTACCGCCGCGCCGTCCACCCCTCCCAAAAGGAGCCCGCCCCATGACCACCCTGGCCATCATCCAGGCCCGCATGGCTTCTTCGCGCCTGCCGGGGAAGGTGATGCTGCCCATTGCCGACGCGCCCATGTTGGCGTGGGTGGTGCGCCGTGCCCAGGCCGCCCGGGGCATCGACCAGGTGGTGGTGGCGACCACCACCGAGGAAGACGACGCCCCCGTGGCCGCCTGGTGCGCCCGCGCGGGCGTGCCGTGTTATCGTGGCCACCCGTTGGACGTGCTGGATCGCTACTATCAGGCCGCGCAAGCCTATCGTGGGGAAGTGGTCGTCCGCCTGACCGCGGACTGCCCCTTTTTGGATCCCGCGCTGCTCGACGACCTGTTAGCCCGTTTTGCCGTCCATCGCCTCGATTTTGCCGCCAACCGTCTGCCTGAGCCGTGGGGGCGCTCTTTCCCCATCGGCCTGGATGCGGAAGTGATGACCCTGGATGCGTTGCAACGCGCCTGGCGAGAGGCCCGCGCGCCTCATCAGCGGGAGCACGTCACGCCTTATTTTTACGACGACGCGGCCGTCGAGGCCCTGCGCTTTCGGCCCCAGGCCGCGCGTTGGCGGCAGACCACCACCCCGCGGGGCTTTCGCATCGCGCTGCTGCACGCGGCAGAAAATTTGGGGCACCTGCGCTGGACTGTGGATACGCCCGCCGACCTGCAGGCGGCCCGCGCGTTGGCGCAGCGGCTGGCCGCGTTCCCGGCAGACGCCCAAACGTCGTGGCAGACGTTGCTCGCCTTAGTGCAGGCAGAGCCTGAGTTGATGTCCCTCAACGCGCACGTCCGCCACAAGACCCATCGCGACGTGGACGACCGCCTGCTTTCGTTATGAACTATTGGCCTGTACCCCGGCGTTGCCCCCGTTTTGGGGGCGTGGTGCTCCTCGCGGCCGCGGCGGTTTTGGCCGCCGCGGTGTATGCCTACGCGCTGGCGCCCTGGGGGCCGTGGGCTTACACCGATAGCGCCGCGTATGTCGACGCCGCCCGGCACATTTTAGCCGGGCAGGGGGTGGTTTCCTTGCAAAGCGACGGCCGCCTCACCTTGTTGACCCACTACCCGCCGGGCTACCCCGCGCTGTTGGCTGGCGCGCTGCGCTTCACCCACGGCGATTGGATTGCCGCCGGTCGGCTGGTGGATGTGCTTTCGCTGGCGTTCTTTTTGTTCATCGTGGGCTGGTGGCTTTACGAGGCCAGCGGCTGGCCGATTTTGGGGCTGTTGGGCATGGTGCTGCTGGCGACGGGCTTGCCGGTGGCGCGAGCCTTCACCAGCCTGATGTCAGAGCCGCCTTTTTTGGTGTTGCTGGCCGCGTGGCTCTACGCGCTGTGGCGCAGCGTGCGCAGGGGCCGGCGCGGCTGGTGGTGGGCGGCGGTGCTGGTGGCCGCGCTCAGCGTGGGCCTGCGCTACGCGGGGCTGCACGCCGGTATCGTGCTGGTGCTCGCTGCGCTGGCCTTTCCGCCGGAGCGGCCGTGGCAGGCGCGGCTGAAACGGGCTGTGGCAAGCGGTGCGGTTTTCCTGCTGCCCTTTGGGGGGTGGATGGTGTACGCCCGCGCCGCGGGGCGCTCGCCGGGCGGTTTCACGCCCCCTGGGCAGTGGCTGCCCGCGCTGGGGCTCTTCTTGCGGCGCAGCGGCGAAACCTTTTTGGCCGCCGCGTTCCCTGCCTGGCTGCACCCGCCGCTGGTCGCGGTGGCCGCGTTTTGGCTTTTGGTTGCCTTGGTGACCGCGAGGTGGGTGCTTGCGCTGTGGCGCTGGCAACGGCAGGCCGCGGCAGCCCATGCTCCCCTCGCTGCGCTGGCCCTGGTGGCTGTGCTGGACGCGCTCGCCTGGTTCCCTTTTTTGGCCTTCATGTTCGTCTTCATCGCGCCGTCGCCCGCACTGGACTTCCGCATGTACACACCCGCGTTCGTCATGTGGTTGATCGGCGGGCTGGCCGCGCTGGCGGCCTGGCTGCGGGCAAAGTGGCCGCAGCGAGAAGGGGCGCTGCGGGTCGCGGCCGCGGTGGCCGTGGTGGCGCTGCTGGCCTGGATGAAGTCGCCTGCCTCGGCCGCGCACCAGGCGTTGCTCGACATGCGCTATTTCGGCGAAGGCTACACCGCCCGCCCCTGGCAGGAAAGCGTGGCCGAGGGCGTGCTGCACCACGTGGCCGCCCTGCCCCCGGGTACCCCCCTTTATTCCACCCAGTGGCCGGCGGTGATGCTTTGGCTGGAGCGCCCGGCCTTTGCTCTCACTGACCTGCCCCGCTATTTGTTGTGGCAAGAGGCTTCCAGACTGAACCCGCGTCTGATACAATGGCGGGCGCGCGGCGGCGTGGTGGTGGTGCTGTGGCAACCCGGCGCCGACCGCAGCCGCCTGTGGTGGAAGGCGCTTTTGAAACGCAACGGCGGCACCCTCTGCGACACCGACGCCATCGGTGCGCTATACTGCCGCCCGCCGGTGAAGCCATGACATCTCCCCTGCTGACCCTCTTTTCCGCCCCCAAACCCTTTGACCGGGAGCACATCGCCCTCATCCAGCGCAACGCCATCCGTTCGTGGCTTGCGTTGGGGGCCGAGGTGGAAGTGCTGCTCATCGGCGACGAGGCGGGCCTGGCCGAAACCGCGGCCGAACTGGGCGTGCGCCATTTGCCCCAAGTGGCGCGCAACGAAAAGGGCACGCCCCTGATCCCGTCCATCTTTGCCCGCGCCCGGGAGGCCGCCCGCGCGCCTTACCTGGCCTACTTCAACGCCGACATCGTGGTGTTGCCCGATTTCTTAGAGGCGGTGCGTCGGGTGACGGCCGCGCTGCCCGACCGCTTCTTGATGGTCGGCCGCCGCTGGGACGTGGACATCACCACCCCCTTGGCCTTCAGTCAGGGCTGGGCGCACCGCCTGCGGGAGGATGTTTTCCGCAGCGGACGCCTGCATTCCCACTTTGGCATCGACTATTTCGTCTTCCCCAAAGGCGCGTATGCCGACATGCCGCCCTTTGCCGTGGGCCGCGCGGGGTGGGATAATTGGATGATCTACCACGCCCGCGCCCAGGGCTGGAAGGTGATCGACGCCACGCCCGACGTGCTGGCCGTGCACCAGAACCACGATTACGCCCACCTCGCGGGTCGGCGGGTGTACGACGTGGAAGAGTCGCAGGTCAACGTGCGGCTGGCCGGAGGGCGCAGCCACATGTTCAGCCTGTGGGAAGCCACCCACCGCCTGGAAAACGGCCGGGTGCGGCGCTACTTTCGCCCGCACATTGCCCTCTTACGGCGGGTGGAATTGGGCCTGCAGCGCCACGGCTACCCCTCGTCGCGGCCGGCGCGCTTTCTCATCCAGCGGGTGCGCGGCCTGCTGCAACGCTGGCAGTAGGCGCCGCTCGAAAGGTCTTTGCCATGCGCATCGGACAAAACCCGGTCAAGGTCAGCCGCCCTCCGCTGCCACCGCCCCAAGAGGTGACGGTGGTGGTGGTCAACTTCATCCCTTACCTGAGCGGCTACTTTGAGCGCAGCCTGGAAGTGCTCCAGATTAGCCTGGAAAGCCTGTGGGCCAACACCCGCGTGCCCTTTGACCTGCTGGTGTTCGACAACGCCAGTTGCCCCGAAGTGCGCGACTACCTGCTCGAAGAGCATCGGGCGGGGCGCATCCAATATCTGGTGCTCTCGGAGAAAAACGTCGGCATCCCGGGCGCGTGGAATTTCGCCTTCCAGGCCGCGCCGGGCAAGTTCGTGGCCTTTGCCGACTACGACATCTACTTTTACCCCGGCTGGTTGGAAGCCCACCTGCAGGTCATCGAGACCTTCCCCAAAGTGGGCATGGTGACCGGCACGCCCATCCGCCCGCCGGTGGAGATTTCTTTCAGCACGCTGGCCTGGGCTGAACGCGAGCCAGAGGCTGCCCTGGAGCGGGGCGTGTTGCAGGGGTGGGAAGACTACCGCGCGCACGTGCTCAGCCTGGGCTTCACGGAAGAAGAAGCCCGCCGCACCTATCGCGAAGGCGAAGACATCCGCTTGCGCTACCGCGGGCAGGAGGTCTTCGTGGGTGCAGGGCACTTTCAGTTCGTCGCGCCCAAGGCCGTGTTGCAAGAGGTGCTGCCGCTGCCCCTGCGCCGCGCGATGGGCGACGAACGGCTGTTAGACCGCCGCATCGACGAAAGAGGCTACCTGCGCCTCTGCCTGCCGCGGCGCTACGTGCAGCATATCGGCAACGTGCCTTCGGAGGAAATTCTGGCGCTGGCGCAAAAGCGCCCCGCCGCGACGCCGCGCCGCATGCCCCCTCGCGGCCGGCGCTGGCTCTACACGCTGGCCGACTTCCCCCTTGTGCGGCGGGGGCTGCTGTTCCTCTACAACCGCATTTTCCACCTTTACTACAAACGGGTGAGCGAATGAGCACGCCTCGCGTGATGATCAGCGCCGACCATGGCCTGGCCGTGGTTTACTTTTTGCAAAGCGACGTGGTCGCCCGCTTGTTGGCGGCGGGTGTGGAAGTGGTGTTGCTCACCGACGACGCCCTTACCCAGCGGCTGGCAGCCCGTTTCGGCCGACCGGGGCTGATTTTCGAAGGGCTGCGACTGGCACAGGTGCAGCGGTACTTCCACGAGGAAAACTACCGCCTGCAATGGTGGCTGCAATTCTTCCGCCGTGCGGGCGCTTCTAACCGCATCAACCTGGAGGCCGTGGAAAGTTACATCCGCCAGGTGGAGGCCGAAGCCCACGGCAGGCGCAAGGCTTTGATGCCCGCGGCCAAGGCGGTGGTCGGCGTGCTGCGGCGCAGCAAGGCCGCCCGACAGGCGCTGGTGCGGCTGCAACGGCGCTTCACCCCCCACCTTTACGACGACCTTTTCGCCCGCTACCGCCCGCAAATGGTCATTGCCGCTACCCCCGGCTGGCGCGACGACCGCTACCTGCTGCGCGACGCCGCCGCGGCCGGCATCCCCACCGCCGCGGTCATCGTGGGCTGGGATAATTCCAGCAGTTACAGCCTGCCCGGCGCGCCGGTGGATCACATCACCTGCTGGTCGGAAATCCAGAAAGAGGAACTGGTGCTGGGCTCGGATTGGCAGCCGGAGCGCGTCCACATCGGGGGCATCCCTTCCTACGATGGCTATTTTCTGCGCCGCTGGGAAATGCCGCGGGAAGATTACTTCCGCCTGCACTGCCTCGACCCGGAACGCAAACTCATCGCCTACGCGGCCAGTTTCATCACTTTTTCGCCCAACATCCAAAACGTGGAAGCGTTAGCCCATCTGGTGGCCGACGACGCGCTGGACTACCCCGCCCAGTTGCTAATTCGCCTGCACCCCAACCATTTTTTGGAAAACGTGCCCCGCTTTACCCGCGAGCGGGAGCAAATCATGGCGCTGGCGCGGGAACTCCCCCATGTGCACGTGGTGGAGCCGGTGTCGCTGGGCGGCTCGTTGGGCTACTATTCCGGCGAAGATATGCCCGAAAAGTCGTCCATGATGCGCCATGCCGATGTGTTCACCACGGTGTATTCCACCATGGTGGTGGAGACCGCCATCCACGACACGCCGGTGGTCAGCGTGTGCATCGACCACCCCACGGGCTGGGAAGACAACTTCTACCTGCCCCTTTCGCAAATTGGCGGCTGGCCGACGCATTCCCGCTTTCGGGCGTCGGGCGCCGGGAAGGTGGTCTACGACCAGGCAAGCCTGCGGGAAGCCCTGAACGCCTACCTCCACCGGCCCCAGGCCGAGGCCGAGGCTCGCCGGGCCTTCATTCGGCGGGAATGCACGTTTACCGACGGCAGCGCAGGCCTGCGAACGGCGGCGTTCTTCCTCGATTTGTTGGGGATCAGCGATGGGAAAGCCCCTCACTCCTGACGATTTGGCGGCTTATTTGGCCGCGTACGGCATCCGCGGCGAGGTTTTGCGGCTTAGCCGCCCCACGCCCACGGTCGCGGCCGCGGCCGAGGTGATGGGGGTGTCGCCTGAGCAGATTCTCAAAACCGTGGTGTTCATGGTTGCCGACCGGCCGGTGTTGGTGATTGCTCGCGGCTTAGGGCGCATCGACACCCGCGCTTTGGCCCGGCAGTTGGGGGTGCCGCGCAAGGCGATTCGGGTGGCGAAGCCCGCGGAGGTGCTGGAAGCCACGGGCTACCCGGCAGGCGGGGTGCCGCCGGTGGGGCATCGCCAGGCCTTGCCCATCCTGGTGGATCGGCAGGTGCTGGATCTTCCGTTGGCGTATGCGGGGGGCGGCGCGGTCAGTGCGTTGCTGCGCATTGCCCCGGCTGATTTGCTGGCCGCCACCCGCGCCACGGTGGTCGACGTGCAACCCGCGGCTGCCTCTGGCGAGTGACCCACGCGCCTGAGTAACCAAGCAACCAGCCACTTAACCCTTTAGCACCTCTCCTCTTCCCGCATCCCGGCTCACGCCTTGACCTTCCGCTTTCTGTGTCTTCTGTGGTTTTCTGCCTGCGTCATCCGTAAAGGCTGAACAGTTACCCGGCAACCACGCCCTTGGGGAGCGCCATCATGAGGAAAAACTTGCTCTGGTTTGGATGGAGCCTCTTAGCCACGGTCGCGGCGCTGTTTTGGTTGGTTTATTTTGTGCGTCAGTCGTGGTGGGCCGCGCCGTACACGGTGGCCTACCGGGTTTACCGGGGTGGGCTGATTGTGGGGTTGGGGGTGGGCGTGGCCGCGCTTTGGGTTTGGGCTTGCCCCCCTTGCCGTAGGCGCTGGCCGCGCCTTGCCCGGCTGGGTGAGAACTGGCTGCTGCAGCCCGCCTGGCTGCGTTTTTGGGCGGTGGCGGCCTGGTTGAGCACGGGCGCGGCTTTGCTCCCCCCCCAGCCGGATTTTTTGGGCCTGCCCCAGTGGAAGTACAGCCTGCTTTGGTGGCGCTGGCTGGCCGTAGTGGCCTGGGCCGCATGGGGGATGGGGCTGTGGGCCCAGCGGGGGCGCTTGCCCCGGCTTGCTTTGCCCGAACGCCGCGGCGCGGGGTGGGTGCTCGTTGGCCTGGGCTTGACCTTTGGGCTTTTGGCCGTCACCGGGCTGGGGTGGAAGCGAGCGCTTTACTGGCAGGGCGTGGGGGTGCCGGTGACCAGTGGCGAAGTGTGGCTGGTGCTCACTGTGGCGGCGGGGGTGGTCATTTTGGGGCGCTGGGTGGGGCGCCGTTTTGGTAGGCGGTTGCACGCGACCGACGGGGCGGTGTTTCTGTTCCTCTGGGCGCTGACCTTTGTCGTCTGGATGAGCACGCCGCCTACCCCCAGTTATTTCCAGCCGCCCTCTTTCCCACCTAACGAGCAGCACTATTTGGCTTCGGATGCCGCTTATTTCGCGCTGGGCGCCAACCAGGGGCGGCTGGGCTACGGCTACTTTTCCAGCGCGGCTTTTCCTCATGGTTTGCCCACCGTGGCCCATCAGGGGTTGGCCGGTCTGCTGGCGCTTTTACACCTGGTGACGACAGATTTTGGGCGTGTTACCGCCTTGTGGGTGTTACTGTTGGCCTTGACCCCGCCGCTGCTTTACCTGCTGGCTGCGCTTGGCTATTCGCGCGGCAGCGGGCTGTTGCTGGCCGGGTTGGCCATCGTGCGGGAATACAACGTCATCGCCTACGCTCATCGCTTTCGCGTGGCCGCCCACGTCAAAATTTGGCTCACAGAACCGCTGCTACGGGAAATTTTGGTGCTGCTGACGTTGAGCGCGCTTTTGTTCGTGCAGCAGCCGCAGCGTCGCAAGGGTTGGCTTTGGGCTGCTGGTGCGCTTTTGGGCCTGGCTTATCTGGTGCGGCGGGAGAGCGAAGTGCTCATTGTGCTAGCCGTGCTGTTGCTTGCTTTTGAGGTGTTGCGCCAGCGCGTGGGCGGATGGCGGCAAGGTGCGGTTTTGGTAGGAGTGCTCCTTGTGGGGTGGCTTGCCGTTTTAGAGCCGTGGCACGCGCGGGCCGTCGTTGAGGCGCAGCGCCTTCCTTTTGAGAGGTATCGTAACGGAAGTCGACTTTTCTGGCTTTCTGCCGTCGAGCGGGCGCTTTGGCCTTCTTTCCGGCCTGAGGTGTTTGCCCTGGCGTCCCCTACGCCCACCACAGGCACGCTGGCTTCCACACCAACGGCTAAGCCCACGGTGACGAGGCCTGCTCCTACGGCTACACCCACGGCTGCGGCAACGAAAGCGTCGCCCACGGTTGTGCCCACGGCCTCCACGGCTACACCCACGGCTGCGGCAACGAAAGCGTCGCCCACGGTTGCGCCCACGGCCTCCACGGCTACACCCACGGCTGCGGCAACGAAAGCGTCGCCCACGGTTGCGCCCAGCCCGACCGCCGTAGCCGCAATAGCCACGGTTGCCCCTACGGCTACGCCCTTGCCGCCCTCGGCTTCGCTGAGCGCTAAACTTCGCCATTGGCACGGTCAATTGTTGTTCAACGTTTTGGATCTCAGCGTGCGCAATGGCCTGGCGCTTTTGTTCGCCTTCCCTCCCGACGCTGAGTTTTACTCCGTGTACGACACTTTGTGGCGTCATCGCCCCCTTTGGGGCAAGAGCCTGGACGCGCCGTGGCGGCCTTTTACCCCCGGCATGGCGGTAGTGTGGTTGTTCAACGTGGGCCTCGTGGCTTTGGGTGTGGCTGCGCTGTGGCGGAAGATGCCCGCGGCTGTCGTGGCGCCAGTTTCGACGGCCTTGGTTTATTTGGGGGCGACCGCGGTGGGGCGCGATGCGGGGGGGCGGTACGTGTTGCCTTTTGATTGGGTGCTCCCGCTTTTCTACGCGGTGGGCTGGATGGTGTTGTTGCGTGAAGGCGCCAAACTGACCCGCTGGTCGTGGCCACAGTGGTGGCGTTCGCCGTGGGTGCCGACAAGCGCGGCGAATGGCCGTCGCGGTTGGTGGCTGGGCGGCGGCATTGTGCTGCTGGCCCTGGCGATGCTCGCACTGGAATTCGGCGCGATGGGTTGGGTGGCTTTTTCAGGCCAGGATGGCGCGGCCCAATGGCCGGGCACCGCGCCACCCCGCTGGCGTCCCGTCACCAACGAGGAATTTTTGACCCGTCTGGATCAACGCCACGCGTGGGACGATTTGCCCTGGCCGCGCGCGGCGGTGGCTCAGGCCTTGAAGCAAGGATCGGTGGTGGCCGGGTGGGGGTATCTTTTCTATCCTCGTTATGTGGCGCAGCCCCGGTTGTGTGGCGATTTGTGCCGAGGGTTTTCCCTCACTCAGCCGACGCTTTTCTTCGACGGTTTGGTGGGGGCCAGCAGGCCCCTGCATTTCGTGCTCCCCGGCAGCCCTTCGCCGCCACGCCTGGCCGATGGCACCGAGATGCTTGTGCTGTATTGCCCTCAAACGGTTGTCCCTCACAAAACGTTTTCACTTCATGCCTATCATCGTGCGGTGGCTTTGATCACCGTGCGCCGCGAGCATGGCCTGCCCGTGGGGCACCGGGTGTTCCTCGCTAACCCGACCGATTTGCAACAATGCGCGGCCGCGGCGCAGGCGCGGCGTTAGGCGGTGCGGCAGGGGGCTTTCGATCTGCGAATCACATAGCCCCTTCGTTAGAGAATTTGAACTGTTCAGCCACAAGGGAATAGACCCCCGGATAGCACGGATAGCCACGGGTATACACGGATTTTTGGGTGCCAGGGTCGCCAACGAAGTTAATGCGAAGATGCGAAAAGGGCAAAGGCAAAGAACGCAAGGTTGACGCTCTCGTAATCCCCCCGCTTCCCGCTTCCCGCTTCCCGCTTTCTGTGTTTTCTGTGCCTCCTCTGTGTCTTCTATGTTTCCTTGTCCGCAGAATCTGCGGTTTCTTCCTGCTCAGGCGGAGCCGTGACGAGAATTTGTGATAAAATTCAGGGCAATCTACCTACCCTTGCTCTCTGGTGGCGCGAACAACCCCCAGAGACGTTTTTTGTTCCCTCATGGTAACCGTTCAACCTTGGGGAAGCAGCCCACGGATGAACGCGGATGATGGCAGATAGACGCGGATTTTAGGGTGCCGAGGGCACCGGGAGAGGCACCGGAGTAACCAAGCAACCAACCACCCAACCAACCACCCAACCAACCACCCAACCCTTTAGCACCACACCTCTTCCCGCATCCCGGATTACGCTTTGACTTCCCGCTTTCTGTGTCTTCTGTGGTTTTCTGGCTACGTCATCCGCAGTGTCTCTTTGAGGCCGAACAGTTACCCCTCGTGCAGAGAAACGGAGTGTATCGCGTGCCGAAAAACAACACCAGCCGTATTTTGAGCCTTCTCTTTTTGGGCGTGCTCATGGCCGCCCTGGATATCGCCATCATCGGGCCCGCCCTCCCGGCCATCCGGGACGCTTTCCAGGCCACCGACCGGGCCGTGGTGTGGGTGTTCACCACTTACTTGCTGTTCAATCTCATTGGCACGCCCATCATGGCCAAACTTTCCGACCGGTTAGGCCGGCGAGATGTGTACATTGCCGACGTGCTGCTCTTCGTGCTCGGGTCGGTGGTCGTGGCTTTGGCGCCCAGCCTGTGGTGGGTGATTGTGGGGCGGGGCATTCAGGGCTTTGGTGCGGGGGGCATTTTCCCTGTGGCCGCGGCGGTCATTGGCGACACCTTCCCGCCCGAACGCCGCGGCCGGGCTTTGGGCATCATCGGCTCGGTGTTTGGGGTGGCCTTTTTGGTAGGGCCGGTGCTGGCCGGGGTGGTGCTCCACTATTTTTCGTGGCACATGCTGTTCTGGGGGCCGGTGCCTTTTGCTCTGGTGCTGATTCCCCTGGCCTGGCGGTGGCTTCCCGCTCAGGGCACCCCGGCGCGCGGCAGGATGGACGCGCTGGGCATGGCCATGTTGGCCGGGGTGCTGGCCGCGCTGGCCTTTGCCCTCAACCAATTGGATGCCAAACATCTGGCGGCCAGCCTTCGCTCCCCCCAGGTGGTGTTGCCCCTGGCCTTGGGCGTGCTTTTGTTGTTTGTGCTGGCCAAGGTAGAGCGCGAAGCCGACGACCCGATCATCCATCCTGCTTTGTTTGGCAGCCGCCAACTGCTGTTGGCCAACGCGTTAGCCTTTGGCGCGGGGGTCATCGAGGGGAGTACGGTGTTTATCCCGGCGTTGTTGGTGGCCGCGTTTGGCGTCAGCGAATCGCGAGCCAGTTTTATGCTTTTGCCCATGGTGGCCACCCTTTCGGTGGGTGCGCCGCTGTTCGGCCACGGCCTCGACCGGGTCGGTTCGCGCCTGGTGATTATCGTCGGCACCCTGTTGGCCGCGCTGGGCACCCTGGCCCTGGGCTTTTTCTCGCTGACGCCGACCGTGTTTTACCTGGCCGCGGCCGCAATTGGCTTTGGGCTTTCGGCCTTGCTCGGTGCGCCGCTCCGCTACATCATGCTGGGGGAGGCACCCCGCAGCGAGCGAGCGGCCGCGCAGGCCTTGATTGCGGTGATGACCAAAGTGGGTCAGATGCTGGCCGCCGCGGCCGTGGGCGCGGTGGCTGCCAGCATGGGCGGCGGCGCGGTGGGCTACAGCGCGTCGTTTCAGGTGTTGGGCGGCGTGGCTTTGCTCCTTTTTGTCCTGGCGCTTTTCCTCAAGCGCCGGCATGAGGAAGTGGCTACCCGCCAGGCCTAACGCGCCCCGTGGCGGCGAGGGCTACCTTCGCCCTCGTCGCCGCCTCGGTCGCTTTTCTGGGGGAATTGCCGGAGAGCCTCGAAGACACACTGCGGATGACGCAGACCGAAAACCACAGAAGACACAGAAAGCGGGATGTCAAGGCGTGATCCGGGATGCGGGAAGAGGCGAGGCGCCAAAGGGTTGGGCGGCTGGTTGCTTGGTTACTCGGGTGCTTCTCCTGGTGCCCTCGGCGCCTAAAATCCGCGTCTATCCGCCATCATCCGCGTTCATCCGTGGGCGGTTTTCCAACGGCTGAACCGTCCATTGCCGGAAAGCGTTTCGTCATTCGGGCTATTTACGCAGCGTTTTGCGTTATACTGTTAACTGTGCCGCCTTTTCGGAAGAGCGCCCGCGGACGACGCGGACGAGGAGGGCTGGCTTTCGGAGACGCCAAGCGCCAAGAAAGGGCTCAGGGCGCCAAAGGAGGCGCGCAAGCACCCAAGTAACCCGCCACCCTTTTGCCTCAATCCCTCAATCCCCCAATCCCTTTAATCCCTTACCTCAACATCTGCACAAAGGAGGAGCCCTATGACGACCAAAATCACCTGGTACGGTCACGCGACCATTGGTGTCGAGACCAGCGACGGCTACAAAATTTTGATCGACCCCTTTTTCACCGGCAACCCCGCGGCCAGCACCACCGCCGATCAGGTCACCGCGGACTTCATCGTGGTCAGCCACGGCCACGGCGACCACGTGGGCGATGCCGTGGCCCTGGCGCAACGCACCGGCGCGCCCATCATCAGCAACTACGAAATCACCAACTGGCTGACCGGCCAGGGGGTGGAAAAGGTGCACCCGCAGCACATTGGCGGCGGTTTTCGCCACCCCTTTGGCTACCTCAAACTCACCCTGGCCTTGCACGGCTCCGCACTGCCCGATGGCTCATATGGCGGCAACCCCGCGGGCATTTTATTGACCACCAACGACGGCCTCAAACTCTACTTTGCCCAAGATACCGGCCTGTTTGGCGATATGCGACTCATCGGTGAAGAGGGCCTCGACCTGGCCATGCTCCCCATTGGCGACAATTTCACCATGGGCCCCGACGACGCGCTGCGGGCGGTCAAACTCTTGGCGCCCAAGCACGTCATCCCCATCCACTACAACACCTGGCCGCTCATCGCTCAAGACGCGGAAGCCTGGGCGCAGCGGGTCAAAGCCGAGACCGACGCGCAGGTGCACGTGTTGCAGCCGGGCGACGTGTTTACCCTGTAAATCGACCCTCACGCCCCGACCCCGATGCCTGACGCCGCGACCACCCTGCTGGCGCTGAACCGGGCGTTCTATGCCCGGTTCGGTGCGGCCTTTGCGGAAAAGCGGGGGCGCCTGCAGCCAGGCGTCGCTCGCTTGTTGCCGCGCATTCCTCCCGCGGCGCGGGTGTTGGATCTCGGCTGTGGCCATGGTGCGGTGCTGCGGGCACTGCGCGGCCAGGGCTTCCACGGCCGGTACATCGGCCTGGATTTCAGCCCCGCGCTGCTCACGTTGGCCCAACCGGCGGCTCGCGAGGCGCCGACCGAGGCCGACTTCCGCTTTTTGCCCCGCGACCTCACCGCGGCCGGGTGGGAAGAGGGCCTGCCCGCACCCTTCGATTTCGTGCTCGCCTTTGCCGTGCTGCACCACATCCCCGGCGCGGCGCGGCGGCAACGGCTTTTGCGGCAGATCCGCGCGCTCTTGCCCGCAGGCGGGCGCTTCTTCCATTCCCACTGGCAGTTCCTCAACAGCCCCCGCCTGCGCCAACGCATCCAACCCTGGGCCGCGGCCGGCCTTTCTGCCGCGGACGTGGAAGCGGGCGACTATCTGCTGGATTGGCGACACCAGGGCTACGGCCTGCGTTACGTGCACCATTTTTCCCCCGCGGAATTGCGCCGCCTGGCCGCGGCCACGGGCTTCGAGGTGCGCGAGACCTTCTTCTCCGACGGCGAAGGCGGCCGCCTGGGGCTTTATCAGGTTTGGGAGGCCGTGGATGCCTAAGCCCCGCACCTGGACGGTGGACGCGCTCATCCTGCGCCATGCCGATTTTGGGGAAGCGGATCGCCTGCTGGTGTTTTACGCCCGGAGGCAAGGCAAAGGACGAGCGTTGGCTAAGGGGGTGCGCCGCATCCGCTCGCGCAAAGCCGGGCATGTCGAGCCGCTGACCGCAACGCGGTTGCTCCTCGCGCAGGGCCGCGACTTGAACATCGTGACCCAGGCTCAGGCGCTGCTCACCTTCCCCTACCTGCGCGACGACCTCACCCGCTACGCCTACGCCATGCACGTGGCTGAACTGGCCGACAAATTTACCTACGAAGGCGAAGAACACCCCGGCCTTTACCGCCTGCTGGTGCACACTTTCGAGCAGTTGGAAAAGCACCCCGACCTGAACTTGGTGACCCGCTACTACGAACTGCGTTTGCTCGATCTGACCGGCTTTCGGCCTGAATTGCAGCGCTGTGTGCTCTGCGGCCAGCCGTTGCAGCCCGAACCGCAGTTCTTTTCCCCAGGGCTGGGCGGGGTGGTTTGCCCTCGTTGTGGCCAGGCGCAGTGGGGGTTGCGCCCCCTGAGCGTGGACGCGTTGCGCTACCTGCGCCATTTTCAGCGCAGCGCCTTTGCCCAGGCCGAGCGCGCCCGCCCATCCCGCACCGTGCACGAGGAAATGGAGCACCTGATGCTTGCCTATCTCACTCACGTATTGGAACGGCGGCTGCACAGCCCGGTCTTTCTGCAGCACCTACGCCGCTTGAAAAACGGGTAAAATACCAATGAGGGAGGCGTGGCCTCTTACACCGTTTGCAAAATTGCCCGGTGGCAGGAGCATGGCCGAAAAGAGCGCAGTGCACCCATACTGACGCTCCAACACGGCTTTGTGCTTGTCTTTTAACCGTGGGGTTTCTACGGTTCCCAAAAAATTGTTCAAGGAGGTGTTTTGTGAAGAACCGCAAAATTCTTGCCTTGCTGGGCCTGTTGGTGCTGGCGGTGGCTGCGGTCATCGTGTTTGCCCGCCCCGCCCCCGCGCAGGCCCACCCCGCCCGCGAAGCGGGCAACGTGACGTTGGTGCTGCTGCATACCAACGACGTGCATTCCCACATCGAGCAGTTCAACAAATACGGTGGCTTCTGCAGCGAAGAGAAAGCCGCGGAGGGCAAATGCTTCGGCGGCGTGGCCCGGGAAGTGACCATGCTCAACAAAATCCGTGCCGAGCACCCCGACGCGCTCTTGCTGGACGCGGGTGACCAGTTCCAGGGTACCCTTTTCTTCACCGAGTATCAGGGGAAGGCCGCCCAGGAATTCATGAACAAAATGAAGTACGATGCCATGGTCGTCGGAAACCACGAGTTCGACTCGGGCCCCAAGACCTTGGCCGAATTTATCAAAGGCGCCAACTTCCCCGTGTTGGGCGCGAACGTCGACGCCAGTCAAGACCCCGACCTGAAAGGGCTGCTCAAGCCTTACGTGGTGCTCACTGTCAATGGCGAGAAAGTCGGTATCATTGGCGTGACCACTGAGTTGATCGAGATCCTTTCCAGCCCCGGCCCCAACGTCAAGTTCTCTGACCCCATCGCGGCCGCGCAGAAATATGTCAAAGAATTGGAGGGTCAAGGCGTCAAAGTCATCATCGTGCTTAGCCACTTGGGCTATCGCCGCGATCAAGAATTGGCCAAGAAAGTTGGCGGCATTGATGTCATCGTTGGCGGACACACCCATACCTTCTTGGCCAACGACAACGACAAGGCCGCAGGCCCCTACCCCACGGTGGTGGATTCCCCACGCGGCGAACCCGTGCTCATCGTCACCGACAAATGCTACGGCCAATACTTGGGCGACTTGCAGGTGACTTTCGAAGACGGCGTCGCCAAATCGTGGGAAGGCGGGCCCATCCTGCTGGATGCTTCGGTCGAGCAAGACCCGGCCACCCTGGCGCGGGTGAAAGAACTGGCCAAACCCTTGGAAGAACTGCGCCACCAGGTCATCGGCCAAACCAAGGTCGATTTAGACGGCGAACGCTCGTCGTGCCGCTTCAAGGAATGCACCATGGGTGACCTGGTGACCGACGCCATCCTCTGGGCGACCAAAGAGCAGGGCGTGCAGATTGCCTTCCAAAACGGCGGCGGCATCCGCGCCAGCATCCCCGCGGGTGATGTGACCGTGGGGCAGGTGTTAGAGGTGCTGCCCTTTGGCAACACGGTGGCGACCTTCAAACTCAAAGGCGCCGACATTTTGGCCGCGCTGGAAAACGGCGTCAGCAAGGCCGAGAACCCCGAAAACGAAGGCACAGGCCGCTTCCCGCAGGTGGCGGGCTTGCGCTACACGTGGGACCCGACCCAGCCTGTGGGGCATCGCATTGTGAGCGTTGAAGTGCGCAACGCGGATGGCTCGTACAGCCCCCTGGAAATGGACAAGGTCTACATGGTGGCCGCGAACAACTATGTCCGCCATGGCGGCGATGGCTACAAGATGTTCAAAGACAAGGCCATCGACCCTTACGACTACGGCCCCCTGCTGGCCGATGTGGTGATGGATTACATCAAAGCCCACTCGCCGGTTTCGGTAGCGCTGGATGGGCGCATCAAGCAAGGCCATGCGCCCACGCCGACGCCCGAGCCGACTCCCACGCCCAAGCCCACCGCCACGCCGGTGCCCACGGCGACGCCGGTGCCCACACCTACCCCGGTACCCATGCCCACGCCCACGCCTGTGCCCACCCCCGCACCCAGCAGCGGTGGCGGCGCAGCCTGGATTTGGGTGATCAGCGTGTTGTTGGTGTTGATTGGCGGCTTGGCCGTGGCACTGAAGCAGCAGTAGCCTCTTTCCCCTGGCTGTCTATCACAGGAGCAAGCCCCCGCGGCTTGCTCCTGTGTGTTTTCATCCGTATTCAACCGTGGTATGATAGCCGCTGTGCGTGGTTTGCGTAACCTTTTTGTGGTTGCGGCGCGGCGCTGGGATGATGCCCCTGGCCGCGGCTGCAATCGCTCTCTACCCTAAACGCCGAGGGTTGTTATGGAAGAAAATACCCCTGCTCAGTGGTTCAGCCTGGAGGGGCGCGTCGCGGTGGTGACCGGCGGCGCGGGCCTGTTGGGCGAGCAGTTTTGCCGCACTTTGGCCGCGGCTGGCGCGGCGGTGGCCGTGGTAGACTTGGCCGCCGAAGCCGCGGCGCGGGTCGCGGAGGCCATCCGCGCCCACGGCGGCCGCGCCCACCCCTACCCCCTCGATATCACCGACCCCACCGCCGTGCGCGCGGCTGTGGACGACATCCTCACCCGCTGGGGGCGGTTGGACGTGCTGGTCAACAGCGCCGCCTTAGACCCCAAAGTCAACGCCGAAGGGCAGGTGCGCTCCGCGGGCACGTTCGAAGACTTCCCCTTGGTCGCCTGGCAGCAGGCGCTCAATGTCAACCTGACCGGCACCTTCCTCATCACGCAGGCCGCGGCCCGCGCCATGCGCCGCCAGGGCAAGGGCAGCATCATCAACATTTGCTCCACCTACGGCCTGGTGGGGCCCGACCAGCGCATCTACCAAAAGCCGGGGCAGCCGCCCCAATACAAGCCTGTGTACTACACGGTGACCAAGGCAGCGATGCTGGGCTTTACCCGCTACCTGGCCACTTACTACGCGGGCACCGAAATTCGGGTCAACGCCCTCACCCCCGGCGGGGTGTATAATCACCAGGACGAGGCCTTTGTGCAGGCATACAGCGCCCGCACCGTGTTGGGGCGCATGGCGCGCAAAGACGAAATGAGCGGCGCACTGCTCTTTTTGGCCTCTGACGCGTCTTCGTACATGACCGGCGCCAACCTGGTGGTCGACGGCGGCTGGACCGCGTGGTGAAGGAAACGGGAGGTAACTGTTCAGCCTCGGCAAGAAGAAACCACAGATTACGTAGATTACGCAGAAAGAGACCCACAGATGGGCACAGATTGAGCGAAAAACACTAAAAAGCCCACGCTCGCCCTCGCTTCTTGGCGGTCTTGGCGTCATCTTGGCAACCTTGGCGACCTAAAAATCCGTGGCTATCCGTGTCCCCCGTGGTCTCTCTCCTTGTGGCTGAATAGTTACGGATAAAGTATTGTGCGCCGCGGCAACCATATTGCGCTGCTCCGAGAAAATCCTGATGGCACCAGAACACCGCTCACCATGCCCAACCATCGTCGCCTCAAGGCTTCGACCCTTCGCACCATTTTGCGCCAGGCAGGAATTGCCCGCGAGGCTTTCCTGCGTTACTATGAGAATTGCTAACCCATGCCTGAAGTCTTAGCCCTCATCCCCGCGCGGGGCGGCTCCAAATCCATCCCCCGCAAAAACATCAAGCCCTTTGCCGGGCACCCGCTCATTGCTTACAGCATTGCCGCGGGGCTGCAGGCCGAGCACGTGGGGCGGGTGATCGTCTCGACCGACGACCCAGAAATTGCCGCGGTGGCGCGCGACTACGGCGCAGAAGTGCCCTTCCGCCGGCCGGCCACCCTGGCGCAAGATGCCACCCCCGACCTGCCCGTGTTCACCCACGCCTTGGCCTGGTTGGAAGCGCACGAAGGCTACCGCCCCGACCTGGTGGTGCAACTTCGCCCCACCACGCCAGTGCGCCCCCCCGACCTGGTCGACCGGGCGGTGCGCCTGCTGCTGGAGCACCCCGAAGCCGATTCGGTGCGCGGGGTGGTGCCCTCGGGGCAAAACCCCTACAAGATGTGGCACATCACCCAGGCCGGCCGGCTGGCGCCGCTGTTGGAAGTGCCCGGCCTTGCCGAGCATTACAACGCCCCCCGCCAAAGCCTGCCGCCCACTTATTGGCAGACCGGCCATATCGACGTCATCCGCCCCCGGGTGTTTGCCGCGGGCAGCATGAGCGGCCAAGTGATTCTGCCGGTGGTGCTTGACCCCCTGTACACCGTGGACCTGGATACCTCCCTGGATTGGATGTGGGCCGAATGGTTGGTGCGCCATGTCGACCTGGCCATGGTCTGGCCGGGGCGTAAGCCGCGCCCCATGCCCCGCCGGTTGCGCCTGCTGGTCTTGGACTTCGACGGCACCCTCACCGACGATCGGGTTTGGGTGGATCAGGATGGCCGTGAGATGGTGGCCGCCCATCGGGGCGACGGCTTTGGCATCGCCCGTTTGCGCGCCGCGGGGGTGGAAGTGGTGATCCTCTCCCGCGAAACCAACCCCGTGGTGGCCGCCCGGGCGCGCAAACTTCAGGTGCCCGTGTTCCAGAGCGTCACCGACAAGGCCGCCGCGCTGCGCCGCCTGCTGCAGGAACGGGGGGTGCCCGCGGCCCAGGCCGCGTTCGTCGGCAACGACATCAACGACCTGCCCGCCTTCCACGAAGTGGGCTGGGCGGTCGCCGTGGCCGACGCCCACCCCGACGTCCGCCGTGCCGCAGATTGGGTGCTCTCTCGCCCCGGCGGCCACGGCGCAGTGCGCGAACTCTGCGACCTGATTTTAGACCAACGCCTTTCTCCGGAGGACTCCCATGAGCCGTGAAATTCGCCTCGGCGACCGCCTGGTGGGCGATGGACACCCCACCTACATCATCGCCGAAATCGGCATCAACCACAACGGCAGCGTCGACATTGCCAAACTGCTGATCGACGCCGCGGTCAAAGCCGGTGTCGACGCGGTCAAGTTTCAAAAACGCACCCCCGAAATTTGCACCCCCCGCGATCAGTGGGACAAAATGCGCGAAACCCCCTGGGGCTACATCCGCTACATCGACTATCGCCACAAGGTGGAATTTGGTCGGCCTGAATACGAAGAAATCGACCGCTACTGCAAGGCCAAAGGCATCACCTGGTTTGCCTCGGTGTGGGACAACCCCTCGGTCGATTTTTTGGAACCCTTCGAACCCGTGGCTTACAAAATTCCCTCGGCCGCGCTTACCGACCACGACCTGCTGCGGCACGTGCGCGCCACGGGGCGGCCGGTCATCCTTTCTACCGGCATGTCGACCATGGAACAGATCCGTGCTGCGGTGGATGTGCTGGGCCAGGAAAACCTGGTGCTCATGCACGCCACCAGCACCTACCCCTGCGAGCCCGACGAGTTGAACCTGCGGATGATTCAGACCCTGCGGCAGGAGTTCCCCACGGTGCCCATTGGCTATTCGGGGCACGAAGTGGGGCTGGTGACCACCGCGGTGGCCGTGGCGTTGGGCGCGTGCATGGTCGAGCGACACGTGACGCTGGACCGCGCCATGTGGGGCAGCGACCAGGCCGCGTCGGTGGAACCCGGCGGCTTGCAGAAATTGGTGAAATACATCCGCGTCACCGAGCGCGCCTTGGGCGACGGCGTCAAACGGGTGTACGAATCGGAGATCCCCGCACTGCGCAAATTGCGGCGGGTGGGGTTGCCCTGAAGTCGGAGCGCCTGCGTAACCATTCGGTCACAAGGAGAGAGACCACGGAGGACACGGATAGCCACGAATTTTTAGGTCGCCAAAGTCGCCAAGATGACGCCAAGACCGCCAAGAAGCGAGGGCGAGCGTGGGCTTTTTAGTGTTTTTCGCCCAAACTGCGCCAATCTGTGAAATCGGCGTAATCTGCGGTTTCTCCTTGCCGAGGATGAACCGTGACGCGCCTGCAGTGAGCACCGCGCCATGAATTTTTCGGCCAAAGTTTTTCACGCGTTGGGCCGCTGGCGTCTGCAACGCGCCGCCCAGGCCATCGCTCGCCACGCGCCGCGGCCTCGAGACGCCGCGGCGGTGGTCTTTTTCAACGCCTCGACCCGTATCTGGGGGCTGAGCCAAAACGCGGCCTTTCAACTGCTCACCGCGTGGAGCCTGCGCTTGCAGGGCGTGCCGGTGGTGCAGTTCGTGTGCCGCCGCGGCATGAGCCGCTGCATCTTGGGCACCGACCCCGACGCGCCCGACAAAGCCCCCCCCTGCGCAGCCTGCCAGCGCCACAGCGATCGCCTCTACGCGGGGACGCCGCAAGTGGGGTTCACCTTCCACCCCGACCAGGGGTTAGACGCTGCCCTCCGCGACCTCGACGTGCCGGCCTTGCAAACCTTTGCCTACCAGGGCGTGCCCTTGGGGCCGTTGGTGCTGCCTGGCTTGCGTTGGCGCTTGCGCCGCCACAACCTCAACGACGACCCGGGGACGCGCGCGGTGTACCGCCAGTTCATCCGTTCCGCGTGGCAGGTGGCGCAAGATTTCACCGCCCTGCTCGATCGAACCGCGCCCCAGGCCGTGGTGCTGTTCAACGGCCAGTTCTTTCCCGAGGCCACAGCCCGTTGGCTGGCCCGGCGTCGCGGCATTCGCACCATCACCCACGAGGTCGGCCTGCGTCCCCTCACCGCCTACTTCACCACAGGGCAGGCCACCGCCTACCCCATTGCCATCCCCGACGACTTTGCGCTCACCCCTGAGCAAAACGCCCGCCTCGACGCCTACCTCAGCCGCCGCTTTCGGGGCGATTTCACCATGGCGGGCATCCGCTTTTGGCCCGAAATCCGCGGCCTGGGGGAAGATTTCTTGCGCTTCGCGTCTCGCTTCCGCCAGATTGTGCCCGTTTTTACCAACGTGGTGTTCGACACCAGCCAGCCCCATGCCAACGTGGTCTTCCCCCACATGTTTGCCTGGCTGGACGAGGTGCTGGCCTTGGCCCGCCGACACCCCGAGACGCTGTTCGTGTTGCGCGCTCACCCCGACGAGCAGCGCCCCGGCAAGGCGGCGCGCGAAAGTGTCCGCGATTGGGTGCGCGCTCGTCAGGCCGACCGGCTTCCCAATGTGCGTTTCGTGGATTCGCAAGAATATCTCGATTCTTACGACCTGATCCGCCGGGCCAAGTTTGTGATGGTGTACAATTCCACCATCGGGTTGGAAGCGGTGCTCTTGGGCAAGGCCGTGTTGTGCGCGGGCAAGGCCCGGTTTACTCAATATCCCATCGTTTTCTTCCCCCAGAGCGTGGCTGAATTTCGCCGCCAAGCCGAAGATTTTTTGGCGGCGGAAGCGGTACCCCTGCCCCCAGCGTTTCAGCGCCAGGCGCGGCGGTTTTTGTATTACCAACTTTACAAAGTTTCGCTGCCTTTCGAGGCGTTTTTGGAAGAAGACCCGTACCAGCGGGGCTACGTGCGCCTGAAGCCCTTTGCCCCGCGCGCGCTGCAGCCCGAAAACAGCGCCACCATGGCGGTGCTCAGCGAAGGCATTCTCCGGCGCGGGGAATTCGTCATGCCCGGCTGAGGCTGGCGGCCTGGGCGTCGCTCTCTGCGCCTTGGGGCGAGGCGTGCCTTGCCTTGCCTTGCCTTGCCCCTACCCTGCACCTCTGCCTCAACGCCCTTAGCGGCTTATTTCCCCCCAGCCGAACCGTTACGCAGGCTAAGTGGTTGTAAAGCCATGAGCAACCTGAAGCGTCGTGTTGCGCGGTGGGATGTTGCCCTCGCCCTGCTGATTGGGGCGACCTTGCTGGGCGTCCATCTTTACCTTGCCCTTACGCCCGCCAACTCGTTTTTGCGGTGGTTTCACTTCGACGACGCGTTTTATTATTTCAAAACCGCCCAAAACATCGTGGCCGGTCGGGGGGCAACCTTCGACGGCACCGGCGCGACCAACGGTTTTCACCCCCTTTGGATGGTATTATTGTTGCCGCTGTTTGCCGTGGCGCGCGGCTCCTTGATTTTGCCGTTGCGCCTGGTGTTGGTGTTGGTGGGGCTCCTGTTCGCGGCCTCGGTGGCTGCGTTTTATCGGGAAGGGCGGCAGCAGTTTGGCGCGGTCGCGGTGTTGTTAGTGCTCAGCGGCTGGTTGCTTACCCCGCGGCTGTATTTGCAGGTAGCGGCCGGAGGCATGGAAAGCACCCTTAGCGTGTTGGGGCTGCTGACCTTTTGGGCAGCGTTGGCGGCCATGGAACGCGCCCGGCGGGGAACTGACCCGCGGGCAGTGGCGGTGGTGGGCTTCGCAGCGGCTTTTGCCATGCTGGCCCGGCTGGATAACGCCCTTCTGGTGGCCGTGACAGGGCTGATGCTGCTTGCTCGCTGGCGGCGCGCCGGGGTGGGCTGGCGGCAGATGCTGCGACTGGCTCTGGCCTTTGGCCTACCCGGCTTCGTGGGCGTGGGCGCGTTCCTGCTGTGGAGCCGCCTCGCGGTGGGCACGTGGCTGCCGGTGAGTTCCCAGGTCAAGATGTGGTGGGGCGGGCTGGACGGCACGGTTTACGGCAAAGCGTGGCGTTACCGCCTGACGCACACAGCAGGGCGGTTTTTCCACACCCCGCTGCGGGATTGGCCGACCCTATTCGAGCGCTATCGCGCCCTCTGGTTGCCCCGCTTGTTACCCGTAGCGGTGCTGGGGCTGGTCGCGGCCGCGTTGGGCTGGTGGCTTTGGAAGCGGTATCCTCGCTGGCGGTTGAATTTTCGGCGGGCTGCCCTGGATTTCATGCTGTGGGGCTCCCTCTTCCACGCCTGCTACCTCGAACTTTGCTCTGGGTTGAGCCCGTTGCGCGATTGGTATTGGTCGGCCGAAATCGTGACCGCGGCGTTGTTGGGCGCTTTTTTGCTCGCCGCGGCGGCCCAGTGGGTGGAAGCCCGTGGCCTGCAGCGAGGGCTGCGCGCACTGACAGCCTGCGTCGTCGTGCTGATGAGCGTGGCCTTTGCCCGCTGGGCGTGGCGTGCTTACTCGCTGCAGAACGGCCACTTGCACGTCTATTTGCAGCAGGCCAACTGGGTGGAAGCCCACACCCGCGCCACCGATGTCTTGGGCGCCACTGGCGCCGGTGCGTTGGCTTATTTTGCCGCCCGGCGTAAAATTCTCAACCTCGATGGCCTGATTGCCCCGCCAGCCTATTTTTGGGCTTTGCGCTCCGGCCGGGGCGCGGCTTATTTGCAGGCCCACGGCCTGAAGTACGTGCTCGGCCAATACTGGCTTACCCAGGCCGAACCTTATCGGCGCATTTTCGCCGACCATTTGCAGCCCTTGACCACGGACGATTACGACGGTCAGCGCCTCACCCTTTACGAATACCGCCCCTGACACAGGTTGAAAAATGTCGTCTTCGCCTTGTTGCTCCATTGTTATTCGCGCTTACAACGAAGAGAAGCACATTGGCCGCCTGCTGGAAGGCATTATGCAGCAGGCGGAGCAAAATTTCGAAATCATTTTGGTGGATTCCGGCTCTACCGATGCCACGGTGGCCATTGCGCGGCGTTACCCGGTGCAGGTGGTGCATTTGCAGCCTCATGAGTTCACCTTTGGCCGCGCCCTCAACGTGGGCATCGCCCAGGCGCGGGGTGAATTCATCGTGATGGCCAGCGCGCACGTCTACCCGGTATATCCCGATTGGCTGACGCGGCTGGTGGCGCCTTTTGCCGACCCGCAGATTGCGCTCACCTACGGCAAGCAGCGCGGTGACCGGCGCACCAAGTTTTCTGAGCATCAGATTTTCGCCCGCTGGTTCCCCGAGCAATCGAATTTGCGGCAGGAGCACCCTTTCTGCAACAACGCCAACGCGGCCATCCGGCGGGCGTTGTGGGTCGAGCACCCTTACGACGAAACCCTCACCGGCCTGGAAGACCTGGCCTGGGCCAAGTGGGCGCTCAGCCAGGGTTATTTGCTGGCCTATGTGGCCGAGGCCGAAATCGTGCACGTCCACGAAGAGACCCCGCGCAAGGTGTTCAACCGCTACCGCCGCGAGGCTATGGCCTTCAAGCGGTTGTACCCCGAAGCCCATTTTTCGCTGTGGGATTTCGCGCGCCTGTTCGCGGCCAACGTAAGCAGCGACGTGTACCACGCGGCGCGGCAGGGCGTCCTGTGGGGTAACCTGAGCAGCATTTTTTGGTTCCGCCTGATGCAATTTTGGGGCACGTATCGTGGCTATCGCATGGCGCAAAGCCCCTTGACCGACCAATTGCGGCAGACTTTTTATTACCCGCGCGGGCGGCGTGTGGAAACGCCTGTTGCCCGCGATGGCGTGGAGCCTATCCGTTATGAATAAGCGCCTGTGGCTTATCTGGGGTTTGATGGGGCTGGTCGTCGCTTTTTTGGCTGCCTGCACGGCAGCCCAGGCCACGCCTTCCCCCCGCCCCTTGCCCTCGCTGCGGCCTTCGCCCAGCGCCACGCCCTTTCGCCCCTCGCCGACGCCGTTGCCCCTGGCCGCGCGGGTCAACGGTACGCCGATTCCTCTGGCCGATTTTCAAGCCGAATGGGCGCGTTTCCGCGCCGCACAGCAGCAACTTGGCACGGAAATCGCACCACAACCCTTGGCCGAGGCGCAGCAGCGCGTCCTCGACGACCTGATCGACCGCTTGCTCCTGGCCCAAGGCGCGCGGGAACACGGGTACACCCCGCCCGATGACGAGGCGTTGTGGGCCCAGGCCGTCCGGCAGGCCGGTGGTGAGCAGGCGCTGCGGCGCTTCCTCGACCAGATGGGCTACGACCGCCAGTCTTTTTTGCAGGCGTATCGCCAAACCGAGGCCGCGGCCTGGATGGTGCGCTATTTAGCCGCGCAGGTGCCCGAAAAGGCCGAACAAGTGCACGCCCGGCAAATCTTAGTTTATAATGAACAAGAGGCGCAAAAACTTGTCGCCCGCCTGCAGCATGGCGAAAAGTTCGAAGACTTGGCCGCGGCTTACGACCCCATCGGCCGAGGCGATTTGGGTTGGTTCCCGCGAGGCTACCTTTTGCAGCCTCAGGTAGAAGAGGCGGCTTTCGCGCTGCAACCCGGCCAGGTGAGCGAGATCGTCACCACCGGGCTGGGGTACCACATCATCAAAGTCGAGGCGCGTGGCGTGCGTGTGCTTTCGCCCGATGCCCGCCGAGCGCTGCAGATGCAGGCCGTGCAAGCGTGGCTACGGCAGCGGCGCAGCCACAGCGAAATTCAAAGGCTGCTTCCCACCCCCACCGTCGAGCCTCAGCCTGCCCCTACCCCCTGAGGAGACTGCTTGTAGTTACCTGCCCAGAAGCGCTGCAGTGGCTTTTCGCCCTCACCTTACCCCCGCTGCGCGCCCCCTTTGTCTTCGCTCAGGGCGGCAATAAAAAGGGGGCGGGGTGAGGGTAAAGGCAAAAGTTAGAAACCTGTTCAAGTTTGTGTCAGGTAACCAAAATTTCCCCAGTACCCCAGTACCCTCATCCCCTCTCACCCCCGATGCGAATTTTTGCGAGGCAACGATGGATTCTTTAGGTTTTACTGACGAAGAACGTCCCCGCCGCCGGAAATCTTTGGCTTTGGTGTGGAACTTGCTCACGGTGTTGGTGTTAGTGAGCGCACTGTGTTTGTTGAGCGGCTTTGTGCTCATTTTTGTCAACCCGCAGGTGCCGTTCAACCCGTTGCCGCCGCCCACGTTGCCGCCCACTTTGGGCGTTCCTACGCCGACGCCCACGTTGCCGGTGGTGACCTTGCCGCCGACGTGGACGCCTACCCCCACCATAACACCCACGCCGAGCAAAACGCCCACCCCCACCAATACGCCTTTGCCCACGCCAACGCCCACCCCCGCGCCCGCAGTCACCCCTACGGCTTACCCTTACGAACTGCAGCCAGGCACGCCCACGTACACCAGCAGCAAAATTTTCCACAGCGAAAGCAATTGCAACTGGCTGAGCGTGGCCGGGCAGGTGCTCGACGCTCAGGGGCAGGGGGTGGTGGTCGAGGTGGTGGTGCGGGGCGCGCTGGACGGGCAGGTGATCGATCGTTATACGCTTAGCGGTCAAGCCAGCCAACGTTTCGGCCCAGGCGGTTATGAGATTCAACTCAGCAACCACCCGGTGGCCAGCGAACATACCTTGTATGTGCAACTGGTAGACCCCAGCGGCGTGCCCCTTTCCGCCCAGGTGTATTTTGACACCCACGACACTTGCGCGGAAAACATCGTGTTGGTGAACTTCCGCCAGGTGCCGTAGCGTAGGGTTTGTGGTCATTGTTCGTTTTAGCACCTCAAACTTTTCCGCTTCTTGTTTTCTGTTGCCAAGGGACAGATCTTTTGCTCAATAAAACAGCCGCAGCGGGCCCCGCAAAGGGCGCTTGCTGCGGCTGTTTTTGTGTTCAAGCCGATGGGGAGGGGTGTCAGGCTTCGGCAGGGGCTTCGTCGTCGGTTGATGTGGGTTCGGGTTCTTCTGCCGCGGCTTCGGCCTCTGTTTCGGTTTGCGCTTCGGCTTCGGCTTCAGCCTGGGCGGTGGCTTCGGCCGTTTCGGCTTCGACTGGTGTTTCGGCCTCGCCTGCAATCGCGGTTTCCTCGGTAATGGCTTCGGCCGCGTCGGCTGCTACGGCTTCTTGTTCTTGCGCGGCCATCCCTGCTTCTTCCAGCGCCACTTGCAGATCCAGGTCGGCGTAGGCCAGGGAATCCACTTTCTTCAGGCTCAGGCCAATGCGGCGGCGTTCCGGATCAATGCGCACGATGCGCAGGGTGACCCGTTCCCCTTCGCTGACCACTTCGCGCGGGTGCTCGATGCGCTGGTCGCTCAGTTCGGAGATGTGAATTAGCCCTTCTAAGCCGTTGTCTAAGCGGGCGAACGCGCCGAATTTTTCCAGGCGGGTGATTTCTGCTTCCACCAGCAGCCCTTCGCGCAGCCCTTTGACCTTTTGCTTCCACGGGTCTTCTTGCAGTTGGCGAATGGAAAGGCCGATGCGTTTGCGCTCGCGGTCGACTTCGATGACCTTGACGGTGACCTCTTGGCCCACTTTGAGGACGTCGCTGGCTTTGCCCACCCGTTCCCACGAGATTTCGGAAAGGTGTACCAGGCCGTCGGCGCCGTCGATGTTGACGAAGGCGCCAAAGTTGGTCAAACTGGTCACCCGCCCGGTGCGGATGTCGCCCACCTGGAGGTCGTTGAGGAGTTGCTCTTTGAGCATTTCCCGCGATTCGCGGGCTGCCGCGCGTTCGGAAAGGATCAGCCGCCGCCGTTCGCGATCCACTTCAATGACCCGCACTGCAATGGGCTGACCGATGAGGGCTTTCCATTGCTCCAGGTCTTTGTCGGGGCGGCCGCCGCCCACCGAGAGGCGACGTTCGCGGCTCACTTGCGAAGCCGGGACGAACCCGCGCAAGCGTCCAAACCGCACCACCAGCCCGCCTTTGTTGACGTTGGCAATCACCCCGTGGAAGATCTCTTTGCTCTCCCGCATGGCTTCAGCCCGCTCCCAATCTTCCACCTCTAAGGCGCGGGTGTAAGAGAGCCGGGCTGTGCCGTCGTTGTCTACGGCCACCACGTATACCGGGATCTCTCGGCCTTCTTCGATGGCCGCGCGCTCTTCATCGCTCAGGCGCTCCAGGTCGCGTTTGGGGATGATACCTTCAGATTTCGCGCCGATGCTCACCAAAACTTCGTTGTCGGTGATGCTGGTAATCACACCGCGGCGCACATCCCCCACTTGCGGGAACTCCAACGAAAAGCCTTCGGCTTCTAGGAGATCCTCCATGCTTTGTGGTTCTTCGTCAAGGCTTTCAGGGACTTGATTTTCTTGATTTTCTGGTGCTGAGGTTTCAGAAGGGATTGGTTCAGGTGCAACCTCCTGCCCCTCGGGGGCGTCTTTCCATTCCATGGCCCAACTCCGTGTTAAAAGATGAAGCAATTATAACAGGGGTTAAGAAAAGTTGGCAACGTTTGCATAAAAGTTTGAGCAGGGGTAGGGTAAATTAGAGGACGGGGCGCCTACAGGGGCGCGGCGGGTCAGCCGCAGAGGCGATGCGCTTCGGCTAAGGTGAAAGCGCGTTCGTAGAGGGCGCGGCCGATTACCACCCCGGCCAGCCCGGCTGCACGCACGGCGCAGACGTCGTGCAGCGAGCCCACCCCCCCCGAGGCGATGACTTTCAGCCCGCTGGCCTGCTGCAAGGCCACGGCCGCGGCAATGGCCGGCCCGGTTTGGAGGCCGTCGCGCTGGATGTCGGTAAAGATCACGGTGCGCAAGCCTAAGGCGGCCAGGCGGCGGGCGAACGCGGGCGCTTCTAACGCGGTGGCTTCAGCCCAGCCGCTCACCTGCACCCGCCCGGCCCGAGCGTCGATGCCCACCGCGATGCGCGCTGCCCCCCAGCGGCGGAGGGCTTCGGCGACGGCCTGGGGCTGGCGGGCGGCCAGGGTCCCCAGCACCACCCGCTGCACCCCTAACGCCAACGCCTGGGCTACGGCTTCCAACGACCGCAGCCCTCCGCCAAACTGCACCGACGCGCCGGCTGCGGCCGCCGCGCGCAAAATTGCCTGCAGAGCGGCCTGATTGGCCGTGTCTTCCTCGCCAAACGCGCCGTCGAGGTTGACCACGTGCAGCCAGCGCGCGCCCTGCGCCAGCCAGGCACGGGCCGTGGCCGCGGGGTCGGCCGCGTAGACCGTCTGTCGGTTCGGGTCGCCTTGGCTCAGGCGCACCACCTGGCCGCCGCGCAAATCAAT
>JALUDX010000050.1:42722-54203 GCA_027053355.1 Anaerolineales bacterium
CGTCCAGCGCAAGAAATTGGCCAGCACCTGCAGCCCGACTTTTTGGCTTTTTTCGGGGTGGAATTGCACCCCCAGTAGATTGTCTCGCCATACCGCGCTGACGTAGGTCAGGCCGTAGTCGGTCTGGGCGATGGCATCGGCGGGGGATTCGGGTTGGCAGTAGAAGGAATGGTTGAAATAGGCGTAGCCGCCGGTTTCCAGGCCGGGCTGGAGGGGGTTTCCCCGTGTCCAGTGCACGAAGTTCCAGCCGGTATGGGGAATTTTGAGCCCCTGCTCGCGCAGCGACGGGGGAAAGGCGACCACCCGCCCCGGCAGGAGTGCGAGGCCGCGGTGCAGGCCCATTTCCTCACCTACGGCAAAGAGGGCTTGCATCCCCACGCATATGCCCAACAGCGGCGCGCCTTGGGCGACCGCGTGCAAGACGGCTTCTTCCAGACCGCGCGCCCGCATCCCGGCCATGAAGTCGCCAAAGGCGCCCACGCCGGGCAGCACCAGGCGGCCGCCGCGGCGCACCACCTGAGGGTCGTCGGTGCGGGTGACGGTGGCTCCCGCGGCTTCTAAGGCTTTGTGCACCGAGCGGAGGTTGCCGGTGCCCACGTCGATCAACACCACTTGCGACATGGCGGCTCCTGGGGGGGAAAGTGGGGTTGCCGCGGCTCAGGCGGCGCGGCGGAAGATGTACCAGGTCATGAAGCCTCCCGGCTTGCGTTGCTGCTCGGTGTGGAGGGCAAGCCCGGCCTGGCCGGCCATCTGGCGCAAGGTGGCCGGGGGGTAAGCCCGGGTCAGGCGGCTGATGCCGCCCCAGTGTTCCACCCGTTCGAACCAGGGGGCAATCCAGTGGTCGCCGTTGACGTCGGCCAAGAGCAGTGCGCCGCGCGAGCGCAGCACGCGCGCGATCTCGTGCAGCACCTGCTGGGGTTGGGGTAAGCAATGGAAGGTCATCACCACGGTGACCAGGGCAAAGGTTTGGGGGGCAAAGGGCAGGTGGGGGGCAGAAGCCTGCACAAACCAGGGGTGTAGCGGGCCGAATTGCAGGTTGGCGGGGCGGAAGCATTCGTAGGTCACGTCAATGGCTACGGTGCGGCGCTGGGGCAGGGCGCGGCTGAGAAAGGCCGCGCCGTAACCCTGGCCCGTACCAATCTCGAGTACCGGCCCTGGCGGCAAATCTGAGGGCAGGTGGGCTAACCCAAAGGCATAGGCCTGCGTAGAGCGCGCCATGGGCGACCGAGCAAACCATTTTTTGAGAGACAACCGTTACCTCCGTGGGGTGAGGAGAAAACCGCATATGGCGCAAAGAACAAATACAGCAGGCGGGAGGGGTTGAGGCGCTGCGGGATTGGGGGGTGTGGGGGCGGCCCGACGACCCTGGCGTCATTCTGGCAGCCTTGGTGCCCCAGAAATCCGCATCTTTATGCGCAACTCGCAATTCATCCCTGCGTCATCCGCGGCCGATTTCCTCAACGCTGACCCGTCGCCTCAATTGTACTGCAAACGTAACTGTTCAGCGCAAACAAAAGAGAAATCTCAATGACGCAGACGGAAAAACACAGAAGACACAGAGAAGACACCGAGAACACAGAAGGCAGGAGGGGTTGGGGTACTGAGAGACGGAAACGATTGGAGGTCGGTTTGGCGTTCCTCTCTGCACCTTTGCCTTCTCCGCGTCTCTGCGGTAATTCCTTGACGCCCCAAAATCCGCGGCTATCCGCCATCATCCGCGGCCTATTTTCCCAAGGCTGAACAGTTACCTGCAAACTGGCGGGGGAGTGCACAACTGCTGGGCGGGCGTGTTATCATTGCGCGGCAACGCGCCCTGCCTCGTAGCAGGGCGTGGCAGCGGCAGACCGTCCCCTTTCCCCTGCCCCACGCGGCCGGTATCGCTTATGACTTTTCGCCCTTCTCGTCGCCTTTCTCTCGCTGTTTGGCTGGGGTTGCTCGGCCAGTTGCTTTGGGGTACCTACCCGGTGGTGGGTAAGCGCGCCATCCTTGAGGTGCCCAAGTTTTCGTTGCTGCTTTTCGCCACCATGGGGTCGGCCAGCGTGGGTTGGTGGCTGGTGCGGCGGGAAGAAGGGTTCTCTGCGGCCCAAATGCTGCAGTGGTTCCGCCAGGAGAAGACCCTCTGGGCGCTTGCACTCTTTGTGGTGCTGCGCTCGGTGAGCAATCTGCTGGCTTTTGATTTGACTAAGGCTACCTGGGTGCAGTTGGTCTATTTGCTTACGCCTTTTACCGTGGCTATTTTGGGGGCCTTGTTGTTCAAAGAGCCCACACCGCCTTACACCTACCAGGCGCTGGTAGTTTCGAGCATAGGTGCGACGTTGGTCATCGTCAAGGATTGGGGGCACGTGGGGGCCGGTTTTGCTACCGATGACCTGTTGGGGTTGGGGCTGGCCCTGCTCTCGATGCTCTCCCTGGCAGTGTATTTTTTGTTGGTGCGCCGCAGCAGCAAACGTGCCACCGGACGGGGGATGATCCTTTTGCCCCAGGGGCTGGTGTTAGTTTTGACCTATTTGGGATTGACTTTAGCCACTGGCGAACACTGGCAGGCCTGGGCGCACCTCTCGACCACCGGCTGGCTGGCTGCTTGCTGGGTGGTGGTGGGCGTTTTTATGTTGGCCAACGTGCTGCAGATTACAGCCTTGAGCGGCGCAAACCCGGCCCTGATTACCAGTTTGATGCCCTTGCGGTTGGTGTCGGCCATTGGGTTGGGGTGGCTACTTTTGGGCGAGCGCCTGACTACCCCGGCCCAGTGGCTGGGTGCAGCGCTGGTGTTGAGCACGGTTTCGGGTTATTTGTGGCTGCAAGGGGGTGGTGGAAGCGCCTAAAGCCACCGCGGGCGCGCGTTTTTACCCTATTTTTATCCGACACAAAACTACATTTAGGTATAATGTATTTTATCGGGAAGTATGGCTTTTTGAGCATATGCAGCAAGGCGTAAATGATTTGCAGTAGAGCACCGCGCGCTGGAATCCGGCCTCTTACCCGGTGGACTTGGCGACAATGCGTGTTTCTAAAAAGGCTGTTTACTTGTTGGTTGATGAGCCTATTTTCGTGGATGGGGGACGTCGCACGTTGCGCTTAGTCTTGATACGCTTTTCTCATTTATTAGCAAAGGAGGTGCTATTGCGGCGATTAGGTTGATTTAAGGGTTCTTTTTGTCTTTCCCTAAGCCGGTGGGAGCCGGCGTACCCCAGGAGGGTATGAACCGAAACGTTTCTTAATAATCCCCTTAGTTTTGCCCTACGATTATAAGAGGAGGTATTTGTGATGAAACGGAGTTTTCAGATTCTCTTAGCCATGTTGATGATTGCGGCCGTAGTGCTCGCAGCCTGCGGCAAGAGTGGTGGTGAGAAGCAGGCCGCGGGTGGTGGTCAGCAAGGCGGTGAGAAGTGCGTCATTACCTTTGGCGCCGCGGTTTCGCTGACCGGCAAGTACGCCAAAGAGGGCGAATACGTGAAAAACGGCTACAACCTGTATGTGGAGCAAATCAACAAGCAGGGCGGTATCAAGGTCGGCAACAAAACCTGTGAGGTGGCACTCAAGATTTACGATGACGAGAGCAACGCCGACCGCAGCGCCCAATTGGTGGAAAAACTGATCACCGAAGACCACGTGCAGTTCTTGCTGGGCCCCTACGGCTCGGGCAACACGTATGCCACCACCGCGATCGCGGAAAAATATCAGGTGCCGATGGTGGAAGCCAACGGCGCGGCGACCAAGATTTTCAAGCGCGGGTTCAAGTATTCCTTCGCGGTGTTGACCCCCGCGCCCTATTACCTCCGCGGCATCATCGACATGGCCTTGGATGCCGACCCCAACATCAAAACCGTCGCCATCGTGGCCGAAAACGGCGCTTTTGCGCTGGAAGTGGCCCAAGGCGCGAAGGATTACGCGGAAGAGAAAGGCCTGCAGGTGGTTTACTTCGACAAGTACACTAAGAACACCAAAGACGTTTCTTCGTTGATTACCGCCATCAAGGCCAAAAAACCCGACATTTTGTTGGGTGCAGGCCACCTGCAAGACACGCTGCTCATCGTGAAGCAGGCGAAAGACCTGAACGTTTCGCCCAAGGTGTTTGGCTTTAGCGTAGGCCCCACCGCGCCCGAATTCCGCAAGGCATTGGGCAAAGACGCAGATTACATCGTGGGCGGCGCGCAGTGGACGCCTGAACTGAAGATCCAGTCCGACGACGTGTTCGGCACGCCGCAGAAGTTCGCCGAACTTTACGAAGCCAAATATGGCGAAGTGCCGCCTTACCAGGCTGCCGAATCTGCTGCTGCGCTCATTGCTTACCAAAAAGCCATCGAGGCCGCCGGTTCTCTGGACAAGGACAAAGTGCGCGATGCGCTGGCTTCGCTGGACTACATGTCTTTCTACGGCCGCTTGAAGTTCAACGAGCAGGGCATGAACGTGTACAAACCCATGGCCGTGATGCAGAACTACCCCGACGGCAAACTCTACACCGTGTGGCCCAAAGAAGCAGCGACCAAACCCTTTATCTACCCCTTCAAACCGTGGGATCAGCGGTAGACGTTTTCTGGCTGGGCGCCTCCTCAGGAGGAGCCCAGCCTTTTCTCTATTTTTGTCCTTGTCGGAGGCGTGGTATGGGTTCTTTAGAATTGACGCAAGGTGTGGTCAACGCCATTTTGTTGAGCGGCACCCTGGCGTTGGTTGCCATTGGGTTCTCTATTGTCTGGGGCATTTTGAACATCATCAACATTGCCCACGGCGCGTTTATTATGTTAGGGGCGTATGTCACCTACTGGCTGTTTACGCTGTTTGGCATTGACCCGTTCCTTTCCATTCCCCTTTCTATGATCACTTTGTTCATCGTAGGGTACGTGATTCAGCGGTATCTGATCAATCTGGTCATTCGCGCACCCCTGCTGGTCACATTCCTGCTTACCTTTGCCCTGGAAATCGTGATCATCAACCTGGCCACTTTCTTCTGGAAGGGTGACCTGCGCTCGGTCACGCCGGCCTATTCGGGGGCTGGGTTCACCATCGGCGCGGTACAAATTCCCTATGTGCGCTTGGGCGCGTTTGCCATCTCGTTGTTACTTACCGGCCTATTGCATGTTTTTCTCACTTATACCAAAACGGGCAACGCCATTCGCGCTACCGGGATGGACATCGACGCCGCCCGCCTGCAAGGGGTGAAAATCGCCCAATCGTATGCGCTGACCTTCGCCCTGGGCAGCGCCTTGGCCGGGGCTGCGGGCTCGCTGATTAGTATCAGTTTCCCCATTGACCCTACCATGGGTGGCGCGTATACCCTGCGGGCGTTTCTCATTTGCGTGTTAGGCGGTCTGGGAAGCATCCCGGGCGTGATGTTGGGTGCTTTGCTCTATGCTTTTATCGAAGTCTTTAGCGGCATTTACGCGCCTGGGCTCAAAGATGCCATTGCCTTGTTTGTGTTGGTGTTTGTGCTGATTGTGCGCCCCACAGGCATTGCGGGCAAAGCCTTTTACCACTAAACTTCAGTGAGGTCTGGCACCATGAAAAAATCCGGCGAATTACAAAATTCTCCACAGGCCGCCAGCAAAAAGGTCGCCCGCCAGAAAGTTTTGCTCGGGCTGGTTGGCGCGTTCGTCGTGTTGTTGGCGGTATTGCCTTTGTTTGCTTCAGGCTTTTGGATGCGCACCCTGACGCTGCTTTTCTTGCTTGCGGCCATGGCCGAGGGGTGGAATTTCATCGGCGGCTACACGGGCTACGCAGCGTTTGGCAATGTGGCGTTTTTCGGTATTGGCGCTTACGGCACCGCGCTCTCGATGCTCAGGCTGCATTTCCCCTTCTTCTTGGCTTTGTTGGTGGGCGCGGCCGCGGCGATGCTCTTCGCCGTGCTCGTTGGTCTGCCCGTCTTGCGGCTGAAGGGACACTATTTCGCCATCGCGACCGTGGCCCTGGCCACCGGCGTGGGTGAAGTGGCTGATTTTTGGACGGATTTCACCGGCGGCGCCGCGGGGCTGACCCTACCCTTCTTCCATCCCATTCAGTTGAGCAACTATTTCTTTTACTACATCGCGTTCGTTTTGGTGCTTTTTGGCCTTGGCCTCACGTACTTCATCATGAAGCGCAAGTTGGGCTACAGTTGGCTGGCCATTCGGGAAGACGAAGACGCAGCGAAAATGATGGGCATCAACACCACCTGGTCGAAAGTGGTGGCCTTTGCTTTAAGCGCGCTGATGGCTGGCCTGGCCGGCGGCATTTACGCCTACTGGAATACCTTTGTCCTCGCGGAAGAGGTGTTCAAAATCGAATACACCCTCCAGATGATTTTGGCCACGGTGCTCGGCGGGCCGGGCACCGTGTTTGGGCCCTTCATCGGTGCCTTCATTTACTACATCCTGATCACCCTGCTGGTCTTCTTCCTGCCTGTGGGGCAACTCCATGCCACCATTTTGGGCTTGATTATCATCTTGGTGATGGTGTTTACCCCTCAGGGTGTGATGGACTTCCTCAGCGGGCGTAAACGCCTGACCCTTTCTGCTCTGCTGGAAAACATCCGCACGCATAAGGTGTGAGCCATGAACCAAGAAGTCATTTTCGAAACGCAAGGGATCACCAAGTATTTCGGCGGGCTGGCGGCCGTGGACAATGTGGATATGAAAATCCACAAAGGCGAAATTTTGGGGCTGATCGGCCCCAACGGTGCAGGCAAGACCACGTTCGTTAACACCATCACCGGGATGCTGCGCCCCACCCGAGGCCGCGTGATTTTCAAAGGCCAAGACATTACAGGCTGGCCGGCCTACCGCGTTGGCCGCTTGGGCATCGCCCGCACTTTCCAAATCGTCAAACCCTTTTTGGGCATGACCGTGCGCGAAAACGTGGCCGTGGGCGCCATGTTTGGGCACAAAGGGAAAACCCGCACCACCCGTCAGGCGTTGGAAAAAGCCGACGAAGTGCTCGAATTTGTGGAAATGGGGCACCTGCGGAACCATTTTGCCGACCAACTCACCCTGGCTTACCTCAAACGCCTGGAACTCGCCAAAGCCTTGGCCATGGAGCCGGAACTCCTCTTTTTGGACGAGGTGATGGCCGGCCTCAACTCCCGCGAGATCGAAGAGGCCATGGAGATGATCCGCAAAATCAACGCCTCGGGTGTCACCCTGCTCATCATCGAGCACGTGATGAAAGCCATCGCTGGCGTCACCCACCGGGTGTTCGTGCTCAACTTCGGCACCGAACTGGCCCAAGGCTCGCCCGAGGAAGTGCTCAACGACCCGCGGGTCATCCAGGCTTACCTGGGTGAAAAATTCGTCGAACGGCAGCGGCGTATGCAGCAAGCCAGCCCACAACAGTAGAGGTGCGAGGATGCTCAAAATAGAAAACCTCAACGCCGGTTACGGCGATGTGCAAGTTTTGTGGGATGTCAACATGGAAATCAACGAAGGGGAAGTGGTCGCGCTGGTCGGCTCTAACGGCGCGGGCAAAACCACCCTCCTTTACACCATCTCGGGGCTGATCAAGCCCAAATCGGGCAGCATCAAATTCCTGGGCCAAGAAATCGCCGGTTTGCCTTCGGAAGACATCGTGAACCTGGGCATCTCGCAAGTGCCCCAGGGGCGGCGTCTGTTCGCGGGGATGACGGTCAAAGAAAACATCATGATGGGCGCGTATCACCGCAACGACAAAGAAAAAATCAAAGAAGATTTCGACTTTGTCTTGGAACTCTTCCCCCGCATGAAAGAGCGCCTCAACCAGGCCGCGGGCAGCCTTTCGGGCGGCGAGCAGCAAATGTGCGCGGTGGCTCGGGGCCTGATGGCCGCGCCCAAACTGCTCATGATCGACGAACTTTCGTTGGGCCTGGCCCCCTTGGTGGTCGAAACCATCTACGAGGCCATCGAACGGGTGATTGCCCGGGGGGCTACCGTGCTCATCGTCGAGCAAGACGTGCTCTTGGCCTTAGAGCAGGCCAATCGGGCTTACGTGTTGGATGTCGGGAAGGTGATCCTCAGCGGTTCTTCTCAGGAACTGATGGACAACCCGATGATCAAAGAAGTTTACATGGGCATTTAGGAAGCCGACGTAACGGTTCAGCCCCGGCAAGGAGGAACCGCAGATTACGCGGATTTCGCAGAAAAACATTCACAGATTGGCACAGATTGAGCGAAAAACACGAAAAAGCGCAACGTTCACCTTCGTTTCTTGGCGCTCCAAAATCCGCGTCTATCCGCCATCATCCGCGTTCATCCGCGGCCTGCTCCCCGGGGCTGAACAGTTACGTGAGATTTTTGGAAAGCCCTGACGCCCTGGGTGGACGGCGCGCGGCCCGAACGGCCGACGCGCCGCCCCGCGCTGGGCTGGAGGTGCACCTTGATGCCTGAAAACTTGCCTTTGGAAGGCGTGCGGGTCATCGATTGCTCGCGCGTATTAGCCGGCCCTTATGCGGCCATGGTGTTAGCCGACCTGGGCGCGGACGTGATCAAAATCGAGCGTCCAGGCAGCGGTGACGATACCCGCCGTTGGGGGCCTCCTTTTGTGGGGGGCGAAAGCGCCTATTATTTTTCGGCCAACCGTAACAAGCGCAGCCTGACCCTCAACCTCAAAGACCCGCGCGGCAAGGCCATCTTGCGCGCGTTGGTGCGCGATGCCGATGTGCTCATCGAAAACTTCAAAACCGGCGCCTGCGACCGTTTGGGCCTGGGCTACAACGACCTCAAACCGCTCAACCCGGGCCTGATTTACTGCTCCATCACCGGCTACGGCGTTTCAGGGCCTTTGGCCGACAAGCCAGGCTACGACTTCATGGTGCAGGCCGCGGGGGGCATTATGAGCATCACCGGCCCTGCCGACGGCGAACCTTACAAGGTGGGGGTGGCCATCGTCGACGTCACCACCGGCCTTTACGCGGCTAACGCTATTCAGGCCGCGCTGCGCTACCGCGACAAAACCGGCCGTGGCCAGCGGGTCGACCTTTCGCTTTACGAGTCGCAAATTGCCTGGCTAATCAACGTCGCCTCGGCTTACCTGGTGTCAGGGCAGCCCCCCAGACGCTACGGCAACGCTCACCCGAACATCGTGCCTTATGAAACCTTCCCCACGGCCGACGGCTACATCGCCGCGGGCGCGGGAAACGACGCCCAGTTCCGCCGCCTGTGCCGCATTTTGGGCGTGGAGCACCTGGCCGATGACCAACGCTTCCGCACCAACCCCGACCGGGTGAGGCATCGCGAGGAACTGATTCCCCTCCTGCGGGCCCGTTTCCGCACCCGTCCCACCGCCGCGTGGATTCCTTTGTTAGACCAGGCCAACATCCCTTGCGCGCCCATTCAATCGATCGAGCAGGTGTTTGCCCATCCACAGACCTACGCCCGCCAGATGGTGGTTGACGTGCCCCACCCCACCGCGGGCGTCATCAAAATGGTGGGGCTGCCTTACAAAATGTCGGACTCGCGGTTGGGAATTTACCGCCACCCGCCGCTGTTGGGCGAACACACCCGCGAGATTTTGCGCGATTTGGGTTACAGCGACGAAGAAATCGCCACCCTCGAGGCCGAAGGCGTGGTCTGAACGCGGGGGAAACCCATTCCCAACCGTAACTGTTCAGCGCAAACAGCAGAGGGCAAAACACAGAAGACACAGAGAAGGCACAGAAAATGGGGAAGCGGGAAACGGGATGCGGCTGTTGGCGTCATCTTGGAGACTTTGGCACCCCAAACTCTGCGTCTATCCGGCATCATCCGCGTTCATCCGTGGCCTATTTTCCCAAGGCCGAACGGTTACCCCAATCCCTCAAGCCTTTGGCTCTTCAGGGGGCGATGAGCGCGCGCACCAAATCGGCCAAGACGGCCAGGCCGGTGCCGAGGGGCCGCATTTGGATGTATTCGTCGGTGGTGTGCGCGCCGCCGCCCAAGGTCAGCCCCAGGCAGATGGCCGGGAGGCCGCGGCTCAGGGGCCAGTTGGCGTCGGTGGAGGCCAAGGTCAGCGCGGGGCGCACGCCATGGCGGGCAAGGGCTTCCTGCGCGGCCACCACCAGGGGGTGGCGCTCAGGCAGGCCACCGGCCGGACGTTCGCCGATGATTTCCCACGTCAGGCGCACGCGCGGCCCCCGCTGACGGCGGAACGCTTTTTCCACCTGTTTGCTCAATTGACGCAACGCCGCGGGCTCGGCCGCGCGCAGGTCGATTTCTATCTCGGCTTCTGGCGCGATGGTGTTGATGGACACCCCACCGCGAAACACCCCCACGTTGAGGGTGGCTTGCGGCGGCAGGGGCAGCGCGTCGAGCCGAGTGACCAGCGCGGCCATTTGGTGTACCGCGGAGGGCGTACCGGCCCGCGCCCACGCGTGCCCGCCGGGAGTGGCAATTTGCACCCGATAGCGCCGCACCCCCAACCCGCGGTGATACACCCAGCCCAGGCCGAGCCCCTCCAAGACCACATACGCCCGGGGCGTGGCGCCAAAACGGGCAACCACGGCTTTCATCCCTTTGAGGTTGCCCAGCCCTTCTTCCCCCACGTTGGCCACTAACCACACGTCGGCGGGAAGGGGCTTGCCCGCGGCCCGAATTTGCCACCACAGCCCAAACAGCGCGGCCACGGCCACGCTGTTGTCGCCGATGCCGGGGCCGTAGAGCCGGTCGCCCTGTTGCCGCAAGGTGAGGGGGGTGTCGGCAGGGAACACGGTGTCCAGATGGGCAGAGATCACCAACGGCGGGGCAGAGGCTTGCGCGCCCGGCACCCGCGCGTACACATTCCCCACCGCGTCGGTGACCACAGGCAGCCCCTCTTCCTGCCAGCGCGTCTGCACGAAGGCCGCGCGGGCGCGCTCTTCCCCCGTGGGCGCGGGAATCTGTTGGATGGCTTTCGCCAGCGTGAGCACCCGGGGCAGCAGGGCGTCCATGCTACACCTTTCGCACGGCTTCGGCCAGCACTTCAGCCCGCCGACGCAGCAGGTCGGGCAGCACGTCGAGCAAGGCGAACGCGCCGCTGGTCTCGCAGACCACCGAGGCGGTCACCGCGCCGCGCACCAAGGCTTGCACCGGGTCGAGGGTTTCGCGGTAAGCGGCGAGGAAGGCGCCGGCGAATGCGTCGTGTGCGCCGGTGGGGTCGCTGACCTGCACCGGATACCCCGGCACCACCCAACGCCGTCCGCTGGCCGTTTCGTAGAGCCATGTTTCTCCGCCGGCGCGGCGGATGACGATGTTTTTCACGGGCCAGCGGGCTAACTCGGCGGCCATATCCCACAAGTCGCCGGTCAGGTGGTGGAACAGCCCCCGCAGCACCTGCTCGCGCACCAAGAAAACGGTCAGGCCGGTGAGCAAGGCGGGCAAGCGGTCGGCAAACAGCGGATCCATGTACGAGGGGTGGGGTTCCAGGGAAATGAACGGCACTCCCGCGGTGCGCAGGGTGGCGGGCAACAGGCTGTGGGTGAGGTAATCGTGGGGGCAAAAATGTGCGCCGCGGGCCTCGGCAAAGCGAGGGGGCAGGTCGCTCAGGCGCAGGGTGTAGGGGGTGGGGGTGTCCAGGTCGGTGCGCCGG
>JALUDX010000051.1 GCA_027053355.1 Anaerolineales bacterium
GGTGGGCGTGGGGGTCAGGGTCGGCGTGGAGGAAGGCGTGGGGGTGGGTTCTACGATGCGGTTGGTGCGACTGAGCGCGAAATACACCATCACCGCACCCAGGGCGACGAAAAAGGCCAAAAGCCCCAAGGCCACGGGTAAACTCAGGGTAACTTCGGGCATCCGCCCCGCGGGGCGCGCTTTTTTGCGCTGGGGTTGCGTGGTCGCGTGGAGCACCGTGCCACACACGTGGCAGCGGGTGGCGTTTGCACTCAATCGGGTGCCGCAGGTGGGGCATACTTTGGTGATGGGGTTGTTTTTTTCGGCCATAAGCACACCTTTCTGCCGATGTGACGGCGCGCCGATTATACCATGGCCGCCAGAGGCGGCGTGGGCCGGGTTGGGCACTGGTTACGAAACCGCAGATTACGCAGAAGAGGAGAGGCGGGAGGCGAGAAGGGGCGAGGTATTGGGGGAGGACATGGTTGCCTGGTTACATGGTTGCTTCGTTTCTTGGTTGTCTCTCTTGGCGGCCGGTGGTCTCTTCGCACCTCTGCGCCCCCTCTGCGTTTCTTCCACGCCCACGCCGCTGCGTCTCCTTTGCGTTTTCTCCACAGATTGGCGCGATTTTTCACCGATTGAGAGAAAGACACAGAAACACCACAGAAAACACCGAAATTTTTCTTTGCGTCTTTGCATTTCTTTGCGTCTTTGCATTTCTTTGCGTCTTTGCATTTCTTTGCGTCTTTGCATTTCTTTGCGTCTTTGCGTTTCTTTGCGTCTTTGCGTTTCTTTGCGTCTTTGCGTTTCTTTGCGTCTTTGCGTTTCTTTGCGTCTTTGCGTTAACCTCTCTGCGCCTCTGCGTCCCCCCCCGCCCGCGCCGCAAGTTGGCTCGCCTCAATCGGCGGCTCAAAGGGGGGCGAATTTTTATGAGCGTGGTATAATTTATTCGCCCTCAGGGGCACCCAGGTGGTCGCACGGCCAGAGCGCCCCCGTCGCGGGGCAGGCAAAGGCCAAACGCCGCCGTCGACCTAACGCACTCGCCGCGCTGGCGCGGTTTATTTCTGACAATTCGGAGGATTTCGTGGCAACGCTGGAAAACAAGCGCCTGCCTTTAAGTCAACTCGCGCCCGGTCAAGAGGGGGTGATCGTCGCCATCCGCAGCCACGGCCCTTTGCGCCGTCGCCTGCTGGAGATGGGGTTGGTGCGGGGAGAACCCATTTTCGTCGAACGGGTAGCCCCTTTGGGCGACCCGGTAGAGTATGTGGTCAAAGGCTCGCACCTTTCGCTGCGGCGCCGTGACGCGGCGGACATCATCGTCGAACTCAACGAGCCGGAGGCCGCCCATGACGCCTGAAGGGGCCACCATGCCCTTGCCCATGCTGCCCGAAGGCGCGCAAGCGCAGATCGTAGAAGTGCGCGCCGGGCGACGGCTCAAAGAACGCTTGGCCGGGCTGGGGCTGCACGCCGGCGCGCAAGTGCGCATTTTGCGCGACAACGGCGGCCCGCTGCTGCTGGCCATCGGCAACACGCGGCTGGCCTTGGGCCGCGGCATGGCGCATAAAATCCTGGTACAACCTGTTCCCACCGAGGTTTCTCGCTTATGACTCGTTCGCGACCGATTCGCGTGGCTCTGGCCGGCAACCCCAACGCGGGCAAGAGCACCGTGTTCAACGCGCTTACCGGCGCGCACCAACACGTGGGCAACTGGCCCGGCAAAACCGTGGAGAAAAAAGAGGGCTTTTTTACCCATCGCGGTCTCAAGGTGGAAGTCGTCGACCTGCCGGGCACTTACAGCCTCTCGGCCTATTCGCCCGAAGAGCGCATCGCGCAGGCTTTCATCACCGAAGAGCACCCCGACGTGGTGGTCAACGTGGTGGACGCCTCGAACCTGGAACGCAACCTCTACCTCACCGCCCAATTGCTGGAAATCGGCGCGCCGATGATCATCGTGCTCAACGTGTTCGACGTGGCCGAGCAACTGGGCTACCGGATCGACATCGAACGGTTTGCCCGGCTGGTGGGCGTGCCGGTGCTCAAGGCCGTGGCCAGCAAGGGCGTGGGCATCGACGCGCTGCGGGAGGCGATTTTTCAGATTGCCGAGACGCCCGAAAGCGCCATCCCCGCGCCGACGCTGCACTACGACCACGAAATCGAGCGCGCGGTGCGCCAACTCACCGACGCGCTCGCCGACCTGCCCGACCTGCAAGGCTATCGCCCGCGCTGGCTGGCCGTCAAACTCATCGAAGGCGACGCACAAGCCCGCCGCGTGGTGAGCCAAAGCCCCCAGGCCGCGGCCGTGCTCGCCTTGGCGGACCGGCTGCTCGACAAACTCCACCGGGTGTACGGCGAAGACGTGGACATCGCCCTGGCCGACGCGCGCTATGGCTTTGTGCGCGGCCTCACCCGGCAGGTGCTCACCCGTCCCCAGCAGCCGCCGCGCACATTTTCTGACCGCATCGACCAAATCGTCACCCACCGCTGGTTGGGCATTCCCCTGTTCCTCTTCCTGATGTATGTGGTGTTCAACCTGGTGCAAAACGTGGCCGCGCCGTTCATGGATTGGATCGACGCGCTGATCAGCGGGCCGGTCACCGGTTGGACGCTGGTCGGTCTGCACGCTTTGCACGCCCCGGGATGGCTGGTTTCGTTAGTGGTGGACGGCGCCATCGCGGGGGTAGGCAGCGTGTTGGTGTTCGTGCCCAGTCTGATGGTGATGTTTTTCGCCCTGGCCTTCATGGAAGATAGCGGCTACCTGGCGCGCGCGGCCTTTGTGATGGACAAAGCCATGGCCTTCTTGGGGCTGAACGGTCGCGCGTTCATCCCCATGATTTTGGGTTTTGGCTGCAACGTGCCCGCTGTGTATGCCACGCGCACCATCGAACACCGCAGTGCGCGCATCCTGACTGGTTTGCTGATTCCCTTCATGTCGTGTTCGGCCCGGCTGCCGGTTTACGTGGTGTTTGGGATGGCATTGTTTGGCTCGCGCGCGGGCCTGGTGGTGTGGGGGCTGTACGTGGTCGGGGTGGTGGTGGCCGCGCTGGCCGGATGGGCGCTGGCGCGGTGGGCCTTCCCGGATGTGCGCAAAAGCGTGTTCGTGCTGGAGTTGCCCCGCTATCGTTGGCCTACCCCGCGGGGGCTGTGGCTGCACACGTGGGAGCATACCGAAGAGTTCGTACGCAAGGCGGGCACGGTGATTTTGGGCATTGCGCTGTTGCTCTGGCTGTTGCTCAACATGCCGTGGGGCGTGCAAAACCCGGCAGATAGTTATTTCGGAAAAGTGAGCCAGGCCGTGGCGCCGCTCTTTCGTCCGGCCGGCTTTGGCACGTGGCAGGCCGCGGGGTCGCTGATTTCGGGCTTCGTAGCCAAAGAAGTGGTGATTTCGACCATGTCGCAAATTTACATCGGGGAAGAGGAAGCCCGCCAGCCTACCCCGGCCTCGCGCGACCCCTGGGCTGATGCGCGGGATACGCTGGTCGGGCTGGGGCAGGCCTCGTTAGACGCGGGCAAGGCTTTCCTCGACGCGTTGACGCCGGGCATTTCCCTTTTCCCCCACGCGGAAGACACAAGCAACCAGACCGCGCTCAGCCGCGCGCTGCGTGGGGCGTTCACCCCCCTCAGTGCGTTGGCGTTTTTGGTGTATGTGCTGCTTTACACGCCGTGCGTGGCCACGGTGGCCGCCCAGGCTCAGGAGTATGGCTGGCGCTGGGCTGTGGTGTCGGTGGGGCTGGGCCTGAGCGTGGCCTGGGCGCTGGCGACCGGGGTCTTCCAGATCGGGCGCCTGCTGGGGGTGGGCTGATGCTGCGCCGACTTTATCGCCTGCTGCAGGGGGCCGCGCGAGAGGGGAAAACCCTCACCGTAGCCGATTTGGCCGCGCAAACGGGCGTGAGCGAAGCAGAGGTGCGCGACATGCTGGCCGTGTTGACCTGGGAAGGGAAGGTAAGCCGGGTGGGCGACGCGGGGTGCAGCATTGCGGGGGAAGGGTGCGCGGCCTGCCCGTTGAAGTCGGTCTGCGTGCGGGGGGTGAGCCACCGCAGCGAGGGGTTCGTGTTGGAGTGAAATTGGGGGATTGGTTACTTGGTTACTTGGTTGCTTGGTTAGTTGGTTGGCGGCCTAAAATCCGCGTCAGGCGCGGGCTATTCAAGCCTGGCGGGAGGTGTGACGTGTGGGCGCGGCCGAGTAGAGAGGTTCGTAGACGGGTTCGGCCGCGGCTCCCGCGGGGACGCGAGCCGGGGTGCGCGGCGAGGCGGCGCGGCGGGCTGAGGCCATGGCCGGCCCGGCGGTGACGGTGGAAGGCTGCACCCGACGGGTGGGGCGGCGTGTTGCCCCGCGGACGACGCTTTCTTGCTGAGAAAACAGACGCGGCCCGGCGGTAGAAATGGTGCCGATGATCAGCACCCGCACCAGCCAGACCAAAACGGCCACGAACACCGGCACCGATTTGAGCAAGACGGCCTGCCCGACCACCGCGCGGCCCGCGGACGCGTGGTTGAGCACGGCAATGGACACGCCCCACCAGGTGAGCATGGCGTTCATCGTAGCCGCGAGCAGCCAGGCCCCCAGCAGATACCACACTTCCTTGGCCGGGGACTGACCTTCTTCGGGGGTGAACAGGCGCGCAATGCCAGCAAAGTCAATGCCACAAAAGGCGATGGCCAAAATGGTGGCCCAGCGAATGCCCCAAAAGCGCATTTCGCCGAGCAGGTCGTGGAGGGCGAAGTCGGTGGTGCTGTAATTGAAGGCTTCGAAGAAAAGCAACGCGGTGAGAATGAGCACGCCGAACATCTGCCCCCGACGCACGGGCGCTTTGCGCCACAGAGAGCGAAATGAGTTCATCATGAACCTCCTCATGGGGAAAAAGGGGGTAACTGTTCAGCCTCAAAGAGACACTGCGGATGACGCAGCCAGAAAACCACAAAAGGCTCAGGAAGCGGGATGCGGGAAACGGGAAGCGGGATGCGGAATGCAGTCGTTGGCGTGTCGTTGGCGTCATTTTGGCTACTTCGGCGTCCTACGATTCGCGTCTATCCGCTATCATCCGTGGGCTGTTTTCCAAAGGCTGAACTGTTACAAAAGGGGAAGGATTTGTCCGCCCTAATTATAGAACAGATGTTCGGTTTTGTCAAGAAAAAATACGGGAAGCGGGAGGCGGGAAGCGGGATGTGGAATGCGGCCGAGGGGGAAACAAACCGCAGATTGTGCTGAGGGAAAGGCCGCGGGAGGGAGGGATTGGGGCGGGA
>JALUDX010000052.1 GCA_027053355.1 Anaerolineales bacterium
TCGCCGACATCCTGCTCCCCGTGGAGCCCATGGGCCTGCGCCTGGAGTTCGTCCCCGGCAAGGGGCCGGTGATTCACGAGCCGGTGCGCACCGCCGCCGATGTGGAACGCCTGCGCGTGCCCGACCCCCGCGCCGACCTGGGGCATGTGCTGGAAACCGTGCGCCTGGTGCGGCGGGCGCTGGAAGGCCGCGACGTCGCCCTCATCGGCTTCGCCGGTGCGCCCTTCACCGTGGCTTCCTACATGGTGGAAGGCGGCCCATCGCGCCACTATCGCACCACCAAGCAGATGATGTATGCCGCGCCCGAAGCGTGGGACGCTTTGATGACCAAACTGGCCGACACCTTAGCCGCCTACCTCGTTGCCCAGGTGGAAGCCGGCGCGCAGGCGGTGCAACTCTTTGATTCGTGGGTGGGCGCCCTCAGCCTGCCCGACTACCGCCGCTATGTGCTGCCCTATTCGCAGCGGGTGCTGCGGGCGGTGGAAGCCACCGGCGTGCCGGTCATCCACTTCGGCACGGGCACCGCCCACCTGCTGGAAGCCATGCGCGCGGCCGGCGGCACGGTCATCGGCGTGGACTGGCGCGAGCCCCTTGACCGCGCCCATGCCCGCCTGGGCGATGACGTGGCTTTGCAGGGCAACTTAGACCCCATCGCCCTGTTCGCCCCGCCGGAAGTGTTGCGCGCCCAGGTGCAGGATGTGCTCCGTCGCGCGCCCCGCGTGGGGCACATTTTCAACCTGGGCCACGGCCTGCTGCCCGACACGCCGGTTGAAGCCGTGCGGGCTGTGGTGGAGATGGTGCACGAGATGACGGCGAAGTAAAACCACAGAAAACACAGAGAAGACACAGAAGACACAGAAGGCGCAGAAAAAGGTTGTTCTGTGTTTTCTGTGAATCTTCGGTGTCCTCTGTGGTTTCACACGTTCAGGAGAGCATATATGGCGCTCCCTTCCTCCCGAATCGCTATCGTCGGCGGCGGCATTACCGGGCTGGCCGCGGCTTACGAGGCGTTTCGTATAGCCAGTCTAAATACAAAAAGGGGAAATGAGGCCGGCGGGCAAATCGCCCTCTTTGAAGCCGCACCCCACCTGGGAGGCAAAATCACCACCGTGCGGCGCGACGGCTTTGTTATTGAGGGCGGCCCTGACACCTTCCTCGCCGCGAGCAAGCCCTGGGCTGTGGAACTCTGCCGCGAACTGGGCATGGAAGACCGCCTGCGCGGCACCAACCCGCACCTGCGGGCGACTTACGTGCTCCATCAGGGGCGCCTGG
>JALUDX010000053.1 GCA_027053355.1 Anaerolineales bacterium
ATTTCACCCTCAGGGATCTGGATAATCCCTACTGGTGGCGGTCCTGGGAGCGTTACTGGGGTTACGCTTACGATCACAAGGTGGACCGGATCGAGTTTTCCGATGGGCGGGCCTTTTCGCTGGAAGAATTCATAAAAGAGAAAGGACTGGTGCTGAGAGGAACAGAAGGAGATGATCATTTAATTGGTCAAGAGGGCAAGGATTTTATTTACGGGGAGGGTGGTAACGACTGGATTTACGGAGGGGAAGGGGACGATACCCTGGTGGGAGGTCCCGGAGAGGACTATCTGGAGGGAGGCCCGGGGAAAGATACCTATATTTTTAGAACCGGAGACGGAAACGATACCCTACGTGGAGATAAAGAAGATTTTTTGATTTTTCCTGATCTTACCCCGGATGATGTTAAATTTACGGCTAAAAATGGATATTTAATTATAAAGATAAAGAAAACCGGAGAAAAGATCCAAGTTATTATTTCCAGTTATGATCTCTTAAGTCATTTTGTTTTTGCCGGGAAGGAACTTTCGGCACAGGATTTAGAAGTTAAGATTCGAGGAACCACCGGAGGGGACATACTTTCAGGGAGTCCCTATAAGGATATGATCTACGGAGAGGAAGGCGACGACCAGATTTATGGAGGGAAAGGTGATGATTTCATTTCCGGAGGGCCCGGGAATGATCATCTCGAAGGAGGTTCGGGAAAAGATACCTATGTTTTCGGCCCCGGCGACGGACGGGATACGATTCGGGAATATGATTATGGCCAGGATGAGGATCTGATCCTTTTTGAAAAGGGTATAGAGCCGCAGGATCTGGAGTTCGGAAGAAGCGGCGGAAGTCTGTTGATTAATGTACGGGACAAGAATCTTTATCTCATTTTTCCGCAATGGTTCCGGGGAATACGGGATTTTCGCTTCCAATTTGCGGATGGGACGGTCATAACTCCGGAAGAGATTACGGCCCGAATAAAAGGAATAATGGGAACCGATGCCGATGATGTTCTGGAGGGAACCGATGCCGGTGAAGTTATTCGGGCTTTGGCAGGAAATGATAGAATTTATGCTTACGGAGGGAACGATACGTTGGTGGGCGGTGCGGGGGATGATCACCTGGAAGGAGGCCCCGGGAACGATACCTATGTCTTCCGGCGGGGGGACGGGAAGGATGTTATTTACGAAAAGAATCGCATCTATCATGCCCAAAAGGACATTTACACGGACACGCTTCGGCTGGAGGGTATCGATCCCGCGGAAGTGGAGCTTTTGC
>JALUDX010000054.1 GCA_027053355.1 Anaerolineales bacterium
TGACCCGTCCTGAATATAGTTTACACTATTCACGGGTGAAGCCACCCAGAAAGGACGGTATATATGGGTACGACCAAAATCAAACGTTACAGCGAAAGTTTCAAGCGCCAGGTAGTGCGCGAGTACGAAGAGGGCGCCAGTGCCCATTACCTGCAGCAGAAGTACGGCATTGGCGGCTCCATGACCATCAAACAATGGGTGCAAAAGTACGGCAAAGAAGGCTTCCGCACCGAGCAAGTGCTCATCTGCTCACCAGAAGATCAACCACGCTTCCGGCAGATGGAGCAGCGCATCAAAGAGCTTGAAGGGGCACTCGCCGAGGCGGTGCTGGATGCCCGGATGCTTGCAGGCATTGTGGAGGCAGCGAGTAAGCACTTCAACATGGATCTAAAAAAAACCTTCGGCAACAGGCCATAGCCTGGGTTGGTGAGCAATATCGCGTGCCGATTTACCAGGCTTGCCAATGGTTTGGGGTCTCGCCTCAGGCCTATTACCAGGCCCGGAAGCGAGACCTGCAGAAGGAAGCCGAAGCCCAACTGATCCTCGCCCTGGTGCGAGAGGTTCGGAAACGCCATCCTCGCATGGGTGCACGCAAATTACGCCACCTGTTGCAGCCATCTTTGGCAAGTTTGCACATTTCCATTGGCCGAGACGCCTTTTTTGACCTGCTGAGAACCCATGATTTGCTGGTGCCACGCAAGCGGAGCCCGCACCGCACCACTTTTTCAGGCCTTTGGCGTTTTCCGAACCTGCTGGAAGGCCTGGAAGTGACCCAGGTCAACCAGGTCTGGGTGGCCGACATTACCTACATCCTCACCGAGGAAGGGTATCTTTACCTGGCGCTCATTACCGATGCGTTTTCCAGGTATATCGTGGGTTACGATGTGTCTTCCTCGCTGGCCGTGGAAGGCGCTCTGCGAGCCTTGGAAATGGCCATTAGGCAGGCTCCAGGCGCCTTGGAAAGCCTCATCCACCATTCCGACCACGGTGTGCAGTACACGGCGTCGGCTTACCGAGAACGGCTGACTAAAGCCGGTATGCGCTCCAGCATGGGCACCGTGGGCAACGCCTACGACAACGCCTTGGCGGAACGGGTGAACGGCATCCTCAAAATCGAGTATCTTCTGGATAGTTTGTTTCCGAGCAAAGAACAAGCCATGAAAGCCGTAGCACAAGCCGTGCATCTTTACAACTTTGAACGCCCTCATCTCTCCCTGGGATATGCTACCCCTGCCCATATATTCGGGTTGATT
>JALUDX010000055.1 GCA_027053355.1 Anaerolineales bacterium
CTCCCGCACCCCCACGCCAACCCCCACCCCCGGCTCATAAAAGCCGCGCTTGCCCCTCTCCCGTGGAAGGAAGAAAACATGCCCCGCCTTGCTGACCGACTGAAAGTGGAAATCGTTACCCGCGCAGTGGGCAGCCTGAACCATTGCTTTCACTGCCAGGTCTTCATCGACGACGTCGGCGTTGGGCAGCAAATCCACCGCGAAGACCTGACCGCCTACCCCGCGGACGTGCAGGCCGAGTGGAATCGCCTTGTCGCGTTGGTGGGACGGTTAGGCGCTCGCTTCCCCGACCGGCTGTTCGTGCAGGTCACCGACGCCCAATCGCCGCGCGGCTTGTGGCTGGCGCTGCGCGGGGTGCGCCGCTACCCGGCCTTCCTGATTGCGGGCGAGCGCATTTTCGGCTGGGACGAGGAGGCCATTGCCCAGGCCATCGCCCGGCATCTGCCTTCGCTGCCGCGATGATATAATGAAAGCGCCGCGTCGCCCTGCTTTTCGCACCCGCGGCCACCCCTGCTGAGGCCATCGGAAAGGTCACCACAAAAATTTCTGCAGGAAGGTTCCCCCCATGATGCGTTTTGATCGCTTCACCGAGCGAGCGCAAGAGGTTGCCCAGCGGGCAGCCGAACTCATCCAACGCTACGGTCACACCCAAATCGACACCGAGCACATCTTGCTGGCCCTGCTGGAGCAACCCGAAGGCACGGTGCCGCAAATTTTGGAACTGCTGAACACGCCCACACCGACGTTGATTCAGCAGGTCGACCACATCCTCCGCACCACGCCCAAGGCCAACATCTTTGGCGGCGGCGCGGGGCAAATTTTCATCACCCCGCGCGTCAAGCGCATTGTCGACATGGCCAATCAGGAAGCGAACCGCCTGCAAGACGAATACATTTCCACAGAACACCTCTTCCTGGCCATTCTCAACGAACGCAACACCCCCGCGGCCACCCTGCTGGCTTCGGCGGGCGTCACCAAAGAGCGGGTGTACCGCGCTATTCAGCAACTGCGCGGCGGCCAACGGGTCACCGACCGCCGGGCGGAAAGCCGCTACCGCGCTTTGGCCAAATACTCGCGCGACCTGACCCAATTGGCCCGCGAAGGCAAACTCGACCCGGTCATCGGCCGCGATGGCGAAATTTTGCGGGTCATTCAGGTGCTTTCCCGGCGCACCAAAAACAACCCCGTGCTCATCGGCGAGGCGGGCGTGGGCAAAACGGCCATCGTCGAAGGGCTGGCGCAGAAAATCGTCAGCGGCGACGTGCCCGAAATCCTGGCCGGCAAGCGGGTGGTCTCCCTCGATTTGGGCGCCATGATTGCCGGTTCCCGCTTTCGTGGCGACTTCGAAGAGCGCCTGAAGGCCGCCATCGAAGACGTCAAGCGTTCTGAAGGCGAAATCATCCTCTTTATTGACGAATTACACACCGTGGTGGGCGCGGGCGCGGCCCAGGGCGCGATGGATGCTTCCAACATGCTCAAGCCCGCGCTGGCGCGCGGCGAGTTGCAATGCATCGGCGCGACCACCCTCGACGAATACCACAAATACATCGAAAAAGACGCCGCGTTAGAGCGCCGCTTCGCGCCTGTGTATGTGGAAGAGCCGAGTATCGAAGATACCATCGAAATGCTGCGTGGCCTGCGCGACCGTTACGAAGCCCACCACCGGGTGCGCTTTACCGATGCAGCGTTGGTAGCCGCGGCGCGGCTTTCCAGCCGCTATGTGACCGACCGTCACCTGCCCGACAAGGCCATTGACCTGATCGACGAAGCCGCGGCCAAACTGCGGGTGGCGCTCTATTCCCTGCCCCCGGCCCTCAAAGCCAAAAAAGCGGAAATCGACCGCCTGATCGCGGAGGAAGAGCAAGCCCGCGAAGCCCGCGACTACGAACGCGCGGCCAACAAGAAAATGGAACGTCTGCGCCTGGAAGAGGAATTCCAGCAGCAGCGCGCCGCCTGGGAAGCCGAAAACCAACTGGACGAAGTGGTGGATGCCGAAGACATCGCGGAGGTGGTCTCCCAGTGGACGGGCATTCCCGTGACCCAGATGATGGAAACCGAAGCCGAGCGCCTGCTGCACATGGAAGAGCGCCTGCACGAGCGCATCGTGGGGCAGCACGAGGCCATTGCGGCCATTTCCGACGCCATCCGCCGCGCCAGATCAGGGCTGAAAGACCCCCGCCGCCCCATCGGGTCGTTCATCTTCATCGGCCCCTCGGGGGTGGGCAAAACCGAACTGGCCAAGGCGTTAGCCGAATTCCTGTTCGACGACGAAGACGCCTTAGTGCGGGTGGACATGAGCGAATACCGCGAGCAGCACACGGTTTCGCGGCTGTTTGGCGCGCCGCCGGGCTATGTGGGCTACGAAGAAGGCGGGCAACTCACCGAAGCCGTCCGCCGCCGCCCTTACCGGGTGATTTTGTTCGACGAAATCGAAAAAGCCCACCCCGAAGTGTGGAATTCGTTGCTGCAGATCCTCGACGATGGCCGCCTCACCGACGGCCAGGGGCGGGTGGTCGACTTCCGCAACACGGTGATCATCATGACTTCCAACCTGGGCACCGAATTCGTGCGCAAATCGGGTTCGTTGGGCTTCCTGCAAGGGGAAAGCAACGGCGACGAAGACCGCAAGGCGCAGGAAAAAATCGAGAAAGCCCTGAAGGCCACCTTCCGTCCCGAATTTCTCAACCGCATTGACGAAATCATCATGTTCTCGCCGCTGAGCAGGGAAGAAATGCAGAAGATCGTGGATCTGCAGATGGCCGAGGTCGCCGAGCGGCTGGCCGAGCGCGACCTGACCGTGCAGTTGACCGAGGCGGCGCGTGATTACTTGGCGGAAATCGGCTACGACCCCGACTTTGGCGCCCGCCCGCTGAAGCGCGCCCTGCAGAAACACATCGAAGGCCCCTTGGCCATCCGCCTGCTGAGCGGCGAATTTGCCCCTGGCGACGCCATCGAAGTGGATGTGGAAGAAAACGAAGCCGGCGAAAAGGGCGTGGTGTTCCGCAAAGTAGAAGGCGCCCCTCGAGACGAGGCAGAGGCCAAGGCTCCCGAGCCCAACGCTGAGGCCTGAACGCCTCATGATAAAATAACATAGGGTATTGTGCTGTACTCCTTCCCTTGGAGCCCCTCATGAGCAATCCCGTGCTTCGTATCGAAGGCAGATTAGGCCCTGTGTCCTCGACGGATATCGAAATCCGTCCCTTGACGGTGTTCATTGGGCCGCAGGGGACAGGGAAATCCCTGGTCTCGCAAATGGTCTATTTCTTCGAGAATTTACGCTTTCTGGTGCGCTATTATGAGGCTCGCTTGGGGCCCGATGTTTCGGATGAAAAAATCATTCGCAAAATACTGGACGATTTGCGTAGTCAAGAGCGAGCGTTGGGCGTTTTTGCCAACCCCTCTGTGACGCTCTGTTGGCGTTCAGGGGGGGCGACAGAATTATGTTTCAGTATGGAACGGCGCAACCGCCAAATTCGTCCCCAACAATCGTTAGCCGATGCTGTAAACGCAAGCCGAATGCGAGAAAACGCGCCCGTAGCGCCCGTTTTTGGGAGCGCCCTTTTTGTTCCGGCGGAACGAGTTTTGTATTCACACGCCAGTGGCCCCGCTGCCTGGCAAGTATTGTCCTTGCCATCGACCCTTACCTTGTTTGCGGAGGCAATGGATCGGGTAGGGAAACGATTCGACGATATCCACCGCGCGTCGGCTGTGGTCAAGAAGTTGTGGCTGGAGGTTTTAGGGGGTGAGGTGCACCGCCACGGTGAGCGATGGAAGTGGCAAGCCGATGGGCACACGCAAATGGACATCGATATGGCTTCTTCGGGGCAAAAGGCCAACTGGCCTTTGTTGGCGTTGGCTGAGGCTTTGCCAGTATGGAAAAACGACCGTGAAATTGCAACGCCTTTTACCCTCCACGTGGAAGAACCGGAGATTCACCTGCATCCCAAGGCGCAAACCCGCCTGGTAGAATTACTGGCCTCTCTGGTCAAGCAAGGCTTTCGGCTGGTGCTGACGACCCATTCGCTGACGGTGATTTACAAACTCAACAACCTCATTCTGGCTTCAGGTTTGGAAGGGGAAACAGATAACAGTTTGCCCGCGCCAGAGGCGCGGCTTCTGCCCTCGCAGGTGGCCGCTTACCTTTTTCACCCTGATGGCACCATTGAAAATCTTGTCGATGATGAAACCGGCTTCATCAGTGAAGCACCGCTTGGCGAAATCGGCGATCAGTTGATGGAAGAAATGAACGCCATCATGGCACGGCGGGTGATGCATGATGAAATTCGTGAACAACTGATGGAAGTGTAGCATGGAGCGATTGTCTTCGTGCCCCCATGGCCCTGCCTTGATAGAGCCTCAAACGGGCCAACGGCTGGATTTTGGCGATAGTGCTGTGGCATATCGATTGCGGCGAAATGTAGATTTTTGGCCCGGCGACCGCAGCCCCGACGGCGTGGTGATCGGCAGATACGGCGAAAGAACTTGGGTTTGCTTCGTAGAGATGAAGACGTCGACGCGCAGCGCATCATCTGCCCACGCGTGGAGCCAGTTGGAGATGGGCGTCACGCATTTTGCTCCGAGCACCTCCTGCGACGGCGCAAGCCTGCGAACCCACGGCGACAGCCACCACGAACGATGGCGAAGTGGGAGTGACCGCCTGGAAATATGGCCAGAAAAAGAGCACTGTGTGGCAGCCGTAAAAATACTTTGGCGCAATGGGCCTCGCCCCCGCCCAAAAATCAGGGAAATGTGTGGTAAAAAGGTGCGCTTTGTTGTGATGGGTTTGAGTTTGAAAAAACAAAACGAAGTTTCGCTTGCTTTCGAAGCGTTTGGTCAAAAGGCCACTTTGCCAGTACATGGATGCTAAAACAGGAGGAGGTTCCCCATGATCAAAGATGCCCTCAAAGACGCCGAACACCGAATGCAAGGTGCGGTGCGGGCGTTGGAGGAAGACCTGGCCGCTATCCGCACGGGCCGCGCGTCGCCCGCCCTGGTCGAACGCTTAGAGGTGGAATACTACGGCACGCCCACGCCCTTGCTGCAACTGGCCGCGATCAGCGTGCCCGAACCGCGGCAACTGCTCATCAAACCCTTCGACCCCTCCACCCTGCGGGCAATCGAGCGCGCCATCCAAACTTCCGATCTGGGTCTCAACCCCAACAACGACGGCAAAAACATCCGCCTGATTTTGCCGCCGCTCACCGAAGAGCGCCGCCGCGAACTGGTGAAAGTGGTGCACCACCGGGTCGAAGAAGCCCGCATCGCCATCCGCAACATCCGCCGCGACGTCAAAAAAGACCTCAAAGAATTCGAAGACGAAAAACTCATCTCTGAAGACGAACGCAAGCGGGCAGAAGACAAACTGGACGATCTGACCAAGGAATACATCGAGAAGGCCGAGGCCGTGGGCGAGCGCAAGGAAAAAGAAGTGATGGAGGTGTGACTTGCCTTCCACGCCGCCCGAAGACAACCTCCGGCCTGACCCTACTTGGGAAATCCCGGCTCACATCGCCATCATCATGGACGGCAACGGGCGCTGGGCGCGCGAGCGACGCCTGCCCCGCTTGGCCGGCCACCGCGCCGGCACCGAAAACCTGCGCCGGGTGATCCGCGCCTGCGTAGAGTTTGGGGTGCATTACCTGACCGTGTACGCCTTTTCCACCGAAAACTGGGCCCGCCCCAAAGAAGAAGTGGACGGCCTGATGGAAATCATGGAAGAGTTCATTGACAAGGAACTGGATGAACTGGATGCCGAAGGCGTGCAAATTCGCCATGTGGGTAAACTGGAAGGCGTGCGCCCGCAATTGCAGATCAAAATTCGCGAGGCCATCGAACGCACCCGCCACAACCAGCGATTGGTGCTCAACGTGGCCTTCAACTACGGCGGCCGCGACGAAATCGTCCAGGCCGTGCGGCGCATTGTGGAAGATGGCATTCCCGCGGAGGCCATCACCGAAGAAACCATTGCCAGCCGCCTCTACACCGCCGGCCTGCCCGACCCCGACCTGGTCATTCGCACCTCGGGCGAAGTGCGCATCAGTAACTTCCTGCTCTGGCAATCGGCCTATGCGGAATGGTACTTTACCCCGGTGTTTTGGCCTGATTTTGGCCGCCAACACCTGTTAGAGGCCATCGCCGACTACAACCGCCGCGAGCGCCGCTTTGGGCGGGTGCTCGACCCCGATGAATAGCCCTGCCATGCTCAAACAACGTGTGCTTGTAGCCCTCATTCTCCTGCCTGTGGGGATAGCACTCATCCTCTGGGGCGGCCTGGCCTACCTGGCTATGGTCGCCTTTTTTATGGCCATCGCCGTGTGGGAATACGCGCACCTGTTTGCCAGGTTAGGGCGCCGGCCCGCCGCGGGGCTGATGGTGTTGGGGGTGCTCGCGCTGGTTGGCGCGCGCTATTGGCTCGGCTTTCGCGGCACCGCGCCCTTGGTGGTCGCCCTGATGCTGCTCTTATTGCTCTACCACATGGCCGATTACGCCCGCGGCGCAGACGAAAGCGGCACCGACTTTGCCGTCTCCCTCAGCGGTGTTCTCTACCTGGGGCTGCTGGGCGCGTACATGATCTCGCTGCGTCAGTTGCCGGGCGGCGTTTGGTGGGTGTTGCTCACCTTGCCCACCATCTGGCTGGCCGACAGCGGCGCGTATTTCATCGGCCGGGCCTGGGGGCGCCACAAACTCAGCCCCCGCCTCAGCCCCAAAAAGACCTGGGAAGGCTACCTCGGCGGTATCCTCACCGGCGTGGCCGGCGCGGCCCTGTTGGCCTGGGGCATGACCGCTTTGGGAAAAGGCGCCCTGCCCGCGGGGCTCACCCCTTCCTCCGCCGCCGCATTGGGCTTGCTGCTCAGCGCCCTCGCCCCCCTCGGCGACCTGGCCGAAAGCATGTTCAAACGACAAGCCGCGCAAAAAGATTCCGGCCATCTGCTCCCCGGCCACGGTGGCGCGTTCGACCGCATTGATTCCTGGTTGTGGGCTGGCGTGCTGGCTTATTATTTCGTCTTACTCGTCTCTTGATGACTGTTCAGCCTTGGCGAGGAGAAACCACAGATTACGCAGATTTCGCAGAAAAACATCCACAGATTGCCCAGATGAGCACAGACTGAGCGAAAAACACAACCCCCCTCCGTTTCTTGGCGCGTTTGGCGTCATCTTGGCGACTTTGGTAACCTAAAAATCCGTGCACATCCGTGACGCTCCGTGTTGTCCGTGGTCTATTTCTTTGTGGCCGAACAGTTACGTCTCTTGAACCCCAATAAAGGAGGCCGTAATGTGTGAAACTTCTGTTCCCACGCGCAACCTGGCGTTGGAATTGGTGCGCGTGACCGAAGCCGCGGCCATGGCCGCGGGGCGGTTTATGGGGCGCGGCGACAAAAAAGCCGCGGACCAGGCCGCGGTCGACGCCATGCGCTTGGTGCTCAATACTATCGATATGGACGGCATCATTGTCATCGGTGAGGGTGAAAAAGACGAAGCCCCTATGCTTTACAACGGTGAACACGTGGGCACGGGCGAGCCGCCCCAGGTTGACCTGGCTGTCGACCCCATCGACGGCACCCGCCCTGTGGCCAACGGCCTGCCCAACGCTATCGCCACTGTGGCCGTAGCCCCCAGAGGCACCATGTTCGACCCTGGCCCCTTCGTGTATATGCACAAAATCGCGGTGGGCCCCGAGGCGCGAGGCATGATCGACGTCGAAGCCCCGGTGGAAGTCAACCTGCGGCGCATTGCGCGGGTCAAGGGCAAAGACGTCCGCGACCTCACGGTGGTGATCCTGGATCGCCCCCGCCACGAAAAACTGATCGCCGAGGTGCGGCGCTTGGGTGCGCGCATCCGCTTGATCCCCGATGGCGATGTGGCCGGCGCGCTGATGACGGCGTGGCCCGATTCGGGCATCGATGTGCTCTTGGGTATCGGCGGTACCCCCGAAGGTGTGTTGGCGGCCTGTGCGCTGCGCGCGATGGGCGGCGAAATTCAAGGCAAACTCTATGCCCGTAATGAAGACGAACTGCGCCGCGGCCAGGAAATGGGCTACGACTTCGACAAAGTGCTCACCATGGACGACCTGGTTGCCTCGAACGACGTCTTCTTCGCTGCCACCGGCATCACCGATGGCGAGTTGCTGCGCGGGGTCAAATACACCGGCGACGGCGCCCGCACCTACAGCCTGGTGGTGCGCGGCCTGACCGGCACCGTCCGCGAGGTGATTGCTTTTCACCGCTTAGAGAAACTGCGCCGCTTTAGCCCCGTGGATTACTGAGCAGCCCCCAATACCCCTCGCCAATGACCGCATCCCCTCTGTAGCGCCAGAATTGCAACGAAATTGCAATGCTTTTCGGGCCGTTTTCGGGTATACTAAAAGCGTCGGACGCCTGGGTGCCCCCCTCACTCAGGCGTCTGACATTTTAAGCGTAAGCCCCTTGAAGGGAGGCCACAGTCCTATGGTGTCGCTGGCGGACGAACGACGGGCAGACCCGAACTTAGAGGCTTCCAACGAGGCCCAAGCCGTGCGGCGGGGCACGGGAAAGCGATTGTCTATCGTGCCGTTGCGCCCTGAAGATCAACGAGAGGCCAAATCTTTGATTCTGGCGGGCATGGAAGAACACTGGGGCGTGCTGGATGAAAGCAAAAATCCGGATCTGAACGATATTGCCGCTTCCTATGCCGATGGTGTTTTCTTGATAGCATGGCAACAGGGGGAAATGGTAGGGACAGGAGCGTTTCGGCCGGTATCTGACAAAACGGTAGAAATCGTCCGAATGTCGGTGAAGAAAGAAAAACGGCGCCAGGGCATAGGCGGCGAAATCTTGAAGGCATTGTGCCGCCGCGCTTTTCAACGAGGCTTCACACGGGCGATTCTGGAAACCACGGCGACTTGGGAAGAAGCGGTGGCCTTTTACCAAGCCTTTGGTTTTGAAATAACACACCAAACGGGTGGCAACTTGTATTTTGCCATGGATTTACAAAGGTGGGCAGCCGATTGACGGACGAAACCGGGGGGCTTTTCAAAAATCTTGTAATTACCTACCCAGAAGCGCTGCAGTGGCTTTTTGCCCTCACCTTACCCCCGCTGTGCGCCCCCTCTCCTCTCCCATTGGGAGAGGAGAGGGGGCTGAGCCACTACCCTGAGCGAAGTCGAAGGGGGCGGCTCTGGGGGAGTGGTGAGGGCGAGCAAGGTGTAATGTTGTTTCATGGCATGGCAGAGTTATTGGGATATTGCTTGTCAACCTCGTTTTCAGCGCAGGGTAGGTAGTTACCAAAAATCTTGCTTTCCCCACCCTCTCCTCTCCCTCCAGGATACGATACAATTGTCCTACAACCCAACCCCCGAGCCCACGCCTTGGCCGCGCCCCACCCCAGGCGTGAGGCCGCTTTTTGATTGGAAAAGACGATGCCCACCTTTGTTGCCCTCGACCTGGAAACCACCGGCCTCGACCCGCAAAGCGACGAAATCATCGATATCGGCGCAGTGCGGTTCACCGCCCGGCGGATGGAAGACGAATTCGCCACTTTGGTGCGCCCCCAACAACATATCCGCGGCTTCATCACCCGCCTGACCGGCATCAGCGACGATATGGTCGCTGCCGCACCGCGGCTGAGCACTGTGCTGCCCCAACTGCTCGATTTCGTCGGCGACGCGGTGATCATCGGCCACAACGTGCAGTTCGACCTCAACTTCCTCGCGGCCGCGGGTATCTCCTTCCTCAACCCGGTGGTCGATACCTACGAATTGGCTTCGGTGCTCCTGCCCGATGCCAGCCGTTACGCGCTGGGCGCTTTGGGCCAGGCCCTCAACATCCCCCTGCGGGCGACCCACCGGGCGCTGGACGATGCGCGGGTGACCGCTCACCTGTACCGCCGCCTGGTCGACAAGGCCGAGGCATTGCCCTTGGACCTGGTCGCGGCCATCGTGCGGCTGGGCGTCGAAGGCAAATGGTTGGGCACGTGGCCGTTCCAGCAAATCCTGTTCCGCAAGCAAAAGCAAGGCCAGCGGGGGCGAAGCCTGCCTACCGCGTGGCAGCCGCGCGAACAGGCGCCCGTGGTGCCGCGGCCGCCCCAGGCCGAGGCCGAGAAGCCCGTCGACCCCGACACGGTCGCAGCCCTGCTGGCCCCCGAAGGCGCCTTAGCCCGCCGCCTGCCGACTTTCGAACACCGTCCCCAGCAGGTGACCATGGCCCGCGCGGTGGCCAAAGCCTTTTCCCAACCGCACCACCTCATCGTCGAAGCGGGCACCGGCACGGGCAAATCCATCGCCTACTTGCTACCCGCCGCGCTGTTTGCCCTGGAAAACAACACGCGGGTGGTCATCTCGACCAACACCAAAAACCTGCAAGAGCAACTGCTGCAAAAAGACATCCCCATCGTGCAGGCTGCACTCGACCAGCCCCTGCGGGCGGCGGTGCTCAAAGGCCGGAACAACTACCTCTGCCCGCACCGCTTCCACAGCCTGTTAGAGCAAGGCGCGCGGCGGCCTGAAGAGGCGCGCGTCCTGGCCAAGGTGCTGGTATGGCTGCACCAAGGCGGCAGCGGCGACCGCGGGGAAATCAACCTGCGCGGGGGCGCGGAACAGGCCGTGTGGCGGCGCATTTCCGCGGAATCGCCGGCCTGCACCGCCGCGGGCTGTATGCGCTTTAGCGGCGGCGCGTGCCCCTTCCAACAGGCCCGCCACGCGGCCGAACAGGCGCATCTCTTGGTGGTCAACCACGCGCTGCTGTTCAGCGACGTGGCCGCGGCCAACCGGGTGCTGCCCGAATACAACTACCTGGTGGTGGACGAAGCCCACCACCTGGAATCGGCCATTACCCAGGCCATGAGTTTCGAAGTCACCGAAGACGCGGTGCGTCGGCTGTTTACCGAACTGGGTGGCACCAAAGCCGGCCTGCTGGGGCGCCTGATTTTGGTCACCCGCCGCAGCGGCGACGCGGTGCGCACTGCCGCCCGGCATCACGCCGAGATCCTCACCGGCCTGGCCTTCCGCACCCAAGAGGCCATCAAAGCCACCTTTGCCACCCTGCATGACTTCGTAGAAGACGACCAGGTCGGGCGGCCCCCTTCCCAATACGCGCAGCAATTGCGGCTGACGCCCGCCATCCGCCAGCGCGCGCCGTGGGAGGCCGTGCTCACCATATGGGAAGAAGCCTTTGCCGCCGCGCGGGCGTTGGATCAGGCTTTGGTGCAACTGCGCCGCGACCTGTTGGAAAGCACCGCCGAAGAAGACGACCCCCTCCGCGACGTGCTCAACGAAATCGAAGCCGTGCGCAGCCATTTGACCGAGGTGACCCTCAACCTGAACGCGCTGCTCATGGAACCCGCGCCCAAAATGGTCTATTGGCTGGAACGTAACCCCCGCAGCCGGTGGCTCGCCCTGCGCGGCGCGCCATTGGAAATCGGCGCCGACATGCGCGAACACCTGTGGGAGGCCAAGCCCGCCATCGTGCTTACCTCGGCCACCCTTTCGGCCGGCGGCGATTTCTCTTACCTGCGCCAACGCCTGGCTGCAGAAGAAGCCGAAGAACTGTTGCTCGGCTCGCCCTTCGATTACCGCCAGGCCGCGTTGCTCTACGTGGTCAACGACATCCCCGAACCCAACCGCCCCGGCTACCAGCAGGCTGTGGAACGGGGCATCCTGGAACTGGCCAAAGCCACCCACGGCCGGCTGCTGGCCCTGTTCACCTCGTACACTCAACTGCAGCGCACTTCGCAGGCCATCACCCCCGGGCTGCTCGAAGCCGGGATCACCGTTTACGAACAGGGCAGCGGTGCCTCGCCCCAGGCGCTACTCGACGAGTTCCGCCAGGCAGAAGGCGCGGTGCTCCTGGGCACCCGCTCGTTTTGGGAAGGGGTCGACGTGCCCGGCGACGCGCTCTCCGCGCTGGTAATCGTCAAACTGCCCTTCGCCGTTCCCTCCGACCCGCTGGTGGCCGCCAGGGCCGAGACGTTCACCAACCCCTTCGAGGAATACCACCTGCCCGAGGCGGTTTTGGCCTTCCGGCAGGGGTTTGGGCGGCTGATTCGCACCTGCACCGACCGGGGCATCGTGGCCGTGTTCGACCGGCGGCTGCTCACCCGCCGCTATGGCCGCGCTTTCTTAGACGCCTTGCCCCCTTGCACCCGCCACCAGGGGCCGATGCACCGCCTGCCCGCGGTGGCCGCGCGCTGGCTGAGCCGCGACGGCAAAACGTAACGGCACAGTCGCTGTTCAGCCTTGGCAAGGAGAAACCACAGATTACGCAGATTTCGCAGAAAAACGTAATTACTACCCTGCACCGAAAACGAGGCTGACAATCAAAGTTTCAGTAACTTTGCCATGCCATGAAGCAACATTACACCTTGTTCGCCCTCACCACTCCCCCAGAGCCGCCCCCTTCGACTTCGCTCAGGGCGGCGGCTCAGCCCCCTCTCCTCTCCCAGTGGGAGAGGAGAGGGGGCGCGCAGCGGGGGTAAGGTGAGGGCGAAAAGCCACTGCAGCGCTTCTGGGTAGGTAATTACGAAGTTCCGCGCCTTTGTTGGCAGCACCTCTCTTGGGTTGGGCGGAACGCTAACGCCGCCCTACGACGCTCTCAAATCCGCGGCTATCCGTAATCCTCCGCGTTCATCCGCGGCCTATCTCCCGCGCAGATTTCGGAAGCAACCGCCCCGCGTCGTCCGCGGGCGATCTTCCCAAGGAAACCGCCATGCCCCCTCTTACCGAGCCTTGCCAGGCGGAACGGGAACTCCTGAAAGCCGTGGGGGTTTCCCTTCCCTCCACGCTGCGGGTGGAAGTGGGTACCCGCCGGGCCCGCGCTTTGGCCTGGGTTTTTACCCGCCTGGATGCCCCACCGGCTGCCTTTGCTTTGGGGCGCACGGTGTTCATCCCCGACCCGGCTTATTTTGCGCGCCTCACTTTGCCCCAGCGCGCCGCGCTGCTGGCCCACGAGAGCGTGCACGTGGCGCAATGGCAGCGTTTAGGCGCGCCCCGCTTTTTGTGGCAATACCTGCGCGACTACCTGCGCACCCGCCGCCAGGGCTTAGACACCCACGACCCGCACCAGGGCATCGCGTTGGAGCGCGAAGCCCTGGCCTACGAAAGTCGGTTGCTGCCCTTGCTGGAAGTCGCCGCGGGGGCAGAAGATGCGCCCCCACCCGCGGCTTGATGCTTTCCCCCTACATGCGCTGCCACAGGCTCACGGTTTCGATGTGATAGGTTTGCGGGAACATGTCAAAGGGGGTGATGTGGCGCAGGCGATACCCGCGGCGGGCGAAGCGTTTGCCGTCGCGGGCCAAGGTGGCCGGGTCGCACGAAACATAAGCCACCAGGGGCGGTTGCAAAGCCAGCAAGGCGTCTAACGCCTCGCGGCGCAGGCCGCTGCGCGGCGGGTCCAGCACCACCACATCCGGCCGATAGCCCTGCGCGGCCAGGTAGGGCAACGCCTGCGCGGCCGAGGCTTCGTAAAGGCTGATGTGGTCGAACGCCTGCAAATTGACTTCGAAATCGGCGCACGCCGCGGGGGAAGACTCAATCGCCACCACCTCGCCCACCCGCGGAGCCAGGAAAGCGGTCAGCAGACCCACGCCGCTAAACACTTCCAGCAGCCGCGTGCGGGGTTCCAACGGCAAAATCGTGAGCAAATGGTCGATCAGGGCCTCGGCAACCCCCACGTTGACCTGGAAGAAGGAAGCCGCCGAAACCCGAAACGCACGGCCGCGCACCGCCATCTGCAGCGCGGGATGACCGGCCAGCACAAAAGAGCGGCCATCGAAGGACGTATACACCGCGGAAAGGGGGAAATCGACCGCGAAGCCCGGGGGTTCAGCCGCTCGGCCGCGCAGCCAGAGCAACACGTTGCCATCGGTTCCCACCCGCAGGTGCACCCGTTCCACACCGCTTTCGGCTTCGAATTGCAGGCGGGGCAGTACTTCCCGCAGCCGCGGCTCGGCTAAAAGGCAATCGTCCACCGGAACCAAAGCCTGCCCCCGGGGGGCCTGAAAGCCCCACGTGCCGTCGGCCGCGACGTGCAGTTGAATGTGGTTACGGTAGCCCCACACCCGCGGGGAAGGCACAGTAGGCCGTACCCGCGGCTCGGCAAAGCCGCCGATGCGCTGCAATTGGTCGCGCACGATAGCCTCTTTGGCCGTCAACTGGGCCGCGTAGGCCACGTGCTGATAATGACAACCGCCGCAGCGGCCAAAGAAGGGGCAACGCGGCACCACCCGGTCGGGCGAAGTTTCGAGCAGCGAGACCACTTCCCCCCGGGCGTAGTGGGGCCTTTCTTCGGTGAGGCGCACCAGGGCGCGCTCGCCGGGCAGCGCCCGCGGCACGAACACCGCGCGGCCGTCGCTCAGCCGCCCCATGGCTTCGCCGCCGTAAGCCCATTTGGTCAGGCTTACTTCGTGCTGTTGGGGTTCGGCCATGCCTACCACCACCAACGGGCGATGAGCACCGCGACCAGGGGCACGGTGAGGTTGTCGATCTCGGCCAGCGGCAAGGATTCCACCGCCGCGGCGGCCAACGCCACCGCGGTCAGCGGCGCGAGGTAGGTCGTCCACGGCGGGGAGAAGGTGCCCGCGGCGACGTACACGGCCAACACCAGCGCGGCCAGCAGCCAGCCGCCCGCGAAGACCGCGAGGGTGCCTTCCCACGTTTTGCCGCGCGACCAGGGCAAGGGATGTCGCCCCCAGCGGCGGCCGACCAGGTCGGCGATGCCGTCGCCGCCGCAGAGCAACATCAGCGCGACCACCCCTGCCGGGGTCTTCCAGTAAAGCACGGTGAGCAGGGCAAACATCAGGCCGTAAAACAGGGGGCCGCGCAAGAGTTCGCGCCGGTCGCCGCTGCGCGAAACGGCCTGCACCGTGGCCGGGTCGCGCAAAATGCCCAGCCCCACCAGCGCGAACTGTGCGGTGATGACCAGGGGCACCAGCGCGGCCAGGTACGGTGCAGCGGGGGCGTCGTCGAAGAGCAGCCAGCAGAGCACGAAGAGGGGGCCGGTGCCGATGTGCACCAACTTGCGGCTCAGGCGGCTGCTCAACCAGCCGCGCGCGGCGGCAAAGTCGTTGACGCGAAGCCAGGTCACCGCCACCAGAAAGGTGATGACCAGCGCGAGGAGGTTATGGTGAAGCACGACGCGTCTCTCGTCGCGTCAGGAGGCTTGCGGGGCGGGCAACGGCGGTTCCTCGGCCGGGGGAGGCGCTTCCTGGTCGGCTGCATCTGTGGGTTTGCCCTCGAGCCAGTGCAGATAAGCCAGGGTCCACGCGCTTTCGATGTAGGCGCGCACCAGGCCGCTGAGGAAGATCAGCACCACCCACCAAACGATGAACAGCAGGACACCCACTACGACAAGTAACCCCAACATCAGACCGTGGGCGTTCATCGCTATGCCCATGGCGACCAATGGCCCGCCGAACACGGTCAACAACAGGAAGGCCACCACGGCGATGAGCAGCCCTACGCCTAAGCGCACCGCGGCGAGGAGCAAGCCGGTGAGCACCACCTGCCAGAAGTTGTCCTTGAAGACCTCCCACCCTCGCGAAAACGATTGCCAAACGGTGGTGCCTTCTACCAGCAGCGCGAGGATGGCCATTTCGAAATACAGCGCCAGCCCCCACAGCACGGGAATTGCTAACAGTACGCCGGGCAGCAGGCAGAATATCCCGACGCCGTGGGTTACCACGATCAGGGCGATGCCGAGGATCGCCAACAAAATGACCAAGGTGCCTACGCCACCGCCGATGAGCAAGAAGAAGCCAAATGCCCGCCAGAAGAAAGGCTTGGCCAAAGCGTAGGCCTCACTCACCGAAAGCACGACATCTTGGCGGAGGTCGTGCAAGGTGATGTGGATGATGGCCGGTTCGGCCAAGGCCCGCAACGCGGTGGCGATGAGCAGCCAGACCACGAACAGCAGCACCAACCCCACGGCGATAAGGATCAGCATGTTGGGCGAGATGCCGGTAAAGATGTTCCAGAAATCTTCAGAGGGTCCCGGTGAGCCGCCGTACGGGGGGGCGTGGTGAGACGACGAGGGGAACCAAGAAGAGGGCATCTGAAAATTGAACCCTCCAAAATTGAAATTGCCATAACTCCCCCCGGCGCACGCGCTAAGGAACCCAAACAGCCACAGTGCGCGCTGTCGTTTGAGGATGCGCCAGGCTTGCGCCAGAATGTCTTGGTAAGGCATGTTTTCCTCCTTCGTGTGTAACCGTTCAGCGCAAACAAAAGAGAAATCTCAATGACGAGACGGAAAAACACAGAAGACACAGAATTCGTGAAAAAGTGGGCGAAGCATTGCCCCGCCCCTGCGCTTTAGGCCTCTTGGGCGGGCACGGAGATTTCCGTGGGTTGGGGCTCGAAGCCCGAAAGGGCGCGATAGAGCAACACCCACCCGGCCAGGGTAAACGTGACTACCGGCGCGAGGGGTAGCGCCGCCAGGGCTTTACTGCCCACAGCAAGGCCAATGGACGTAACCACGGTGAGGGCCGGATGCGCGGCGAACCAACCCACCAGCGTCTGCCCGCCAAACTGTAAAAGCACGCCCAAAAAGGCCACGCCCCAAGAAATCACGAAGCCCACGACCTGCCAGGCAATTTTTTGGATCAGCCACAAGACCAGAGCGACCAAGGCAGCGCGCCAGAAATGCTTTCTCCATAAGGTTTCGGCGCGCCCCAACGCGCCCCACAGCGAGAGGTCGTCGACCACCACCGCGGTTTCACCCAACTGCACATACACTCCAACGAGCCAACTGACCACCATCACGATGCCGAACAAAATCAGGGCCAGCCCTGCCACCACCGCGCCTGCCTGCATGGCTACCCCCACCAAGCACATGCCAAGGCCGGCAAGGGCAATGACGAATATCAACACCACCGGCACAGGAAAGAAGAAAAGCCGCCAGAAGAAACGCCGCGCCGCGCCCCAAAGGTGCTGCCGCGTCGGCGTTTCGCCGCGCAGGTGCTGGGCTGCGCCGAACAACACGCCGCCCGCACCCAACGCGAAAAGCGCATAAAACAAGAGCAATACTCCCAACATCGACACCGTGTGGGCATTGCCCACCGCCTTTGCGGTGTGTTCGGGCATGGCCTGCAACACGCCCCGCCAAAAGTCCAACGGTTGCCAACCCCCGCCCTGGACGAACCGCGGCGGCCGGGAACCCGGGTTTGCCCTGCTCAACGTTTTCATCAGCAGGGCCCACCCTCTCGGATAAGTGGCCTCGGTGGGCGCTCCCACCAGCGCGGCCAAGTAGCCAAACAGCCACAGGCTACGCTGGCGGCGGGCAATTTCCCAGGCTGCGGACAAAATCTTCCCCACATTCATGGCTTGTTTCTCATTCCCATTCGATGGTGGCCGGAGGTTTCGTAGTTATATCATACACGACGCGGTTGATTCCGGCAACCTCGTTGACAATGCGGCGGGAAACCCGGGCCAGCAGGTCGTCGGGCAAGCGGGCCCACGCGGCGGTCATGAAATCGTCGGTGACCACCGCGCGCAGCACCAAGGTTTCCTGGTAGGTACGCTGGTCGCCCATCACACCCACCGATTTGACCGGCAAGAGTACGGCAAAGGCCTGGGAAACCGGGCTGCCGGCGCGGTTGATCAGGCCGGCTTCTTCCAGCGTGTGGGTGAAGATGGCGTCTGCCGCGCGCAGGCGGGCTAAGCGTTGGGGGGTGACTTCGCCCAAGCAGCGCACGGCCAACCCCGGCCCAGGGAAGGGCTGCCGCCACACCAGGCCGCGGGGCAGGCCCAGAGCCTCACCCACCGCGCGCACCTCGTCTTTGAACAGGTAACGCAAGGGCTCCACCAGTTCGAAGTCCATCTGTTCGGGCAGGCCGCCCACGTTGTGGTGACTTTTGATGCGGTGGGCGTGACTGCGGTCGGGTGCCCGCGATTCCACCACGTCGGGGTAGATGGTGCCCTGCACTAAGAAGCGGGGCTGGCCCAAGCCGCGGGCCACGCGTTCGAACACACGGATGAATTTTTCGCCGATAATGCGGCGCTTGGCTTCGGGGTCGGTGACCTCGCGCAAAGCCTGGAGGAATTCGTTGGCCGCGTCCACCACCAGCAGCCGCGCGCCCAAAGCCTGGCGGAAGGCGGCCTCGACCTGCTCTCGCTCGCCGGCGCGCAGCAGGCCGGTGTCGACGAACACTGCGGTCAATTGCTCGCCCACCGCGCGGTGCACCAACGCAGCGGCCACGCTGGAATCGACCCCGCCGCTCACCGCGGCCAGCACCGGCTCGCGCCCCACTTGTCGGCGCACCCGCGCCACGCTGGCGGCAATGATGTTTTCGGGCACCCAATCGGGGGCGGCGCGGCAGATGTCTACCGCGAAGCGACGCAGAATTTCGCCCCCGCGGGGGGTGTGCTGCACCTCAGGGTGAAACTGCACGCCGAAGTAGCGCCGCTGCAGGTCACCCATGGCCGCAATGGGGCTGTTGGCCGTGCGCGCCAGCACTTCGAAGCCCGAGGGCAGGCGCTCGATGCGGTCGCCGTGAGACATCCACACCGGGTAGCGGCCGGTCGGCAAAAGGGGGTTGGCGCGCAGTACCTCCAGTTCCGCCAGGCCGTATTCCCGCCGGGGCGCGGGGTTGACCGCACCGCCCAAAGCATGGGTGAGCGCCTGCATCCCGTAGCAAATGCCGAGCACAGGCACCCCTTGTTCCCAAACCCAGGGGGGAATTTGGGGCGCCTGGGGTGCATAAACGGATGCGGGGCCGCCCGAAAGGATGACGCCCTGGGGTTGCGCGGCCAGCACCTCTTCCCGCGGTGCGTCGTAGGGGAAGATTTCGCTGTACACGCCTTGTTCGCGCACGCGACGGGCGATGAGTTGGGCGTATTGCGAGCCAAAATCCAAAACCACGATGGCCACGGCGACCTCCCAAGGCGGAAATCAGATAAAAACCAGATTACCCAACACAAAATCAATCGTATCCCGGCCGTTGTTTCATTGGCCGACAATCTCATCTCGTCAGCCCAAGGCTTTTCGGAAATCTCGCTTTTCCCGCCCTCTCCTCTCCCCCCAAGCCGCCCCTTCGACTTCGCTCAGGGCGGCGGCTCAGCCCCCTCTCCTCTCCCACTGGGAGAGGAGAGGGGGCGCACAGCGGGGGTAAGGTGAGGGCGTTTAGTATGTTGATGCTCAATTGCGTAATATGAGTTATTAGAACAAATGTCTAATGTAGCATTGTCAAGTTACGCAGACGGAAAAACACAGAAAGCGGAAGGGGTTGAGGTACTGAGGGATTGGGGCAAATGGGGGTTGGTTGCCTGGTTACCTGGTTGCTTGGTTGCTTGGTGGTTGGTTACTCAGGCGCTTCTCCTGGTGCCCTCGGCGACCTAAAATCCGCGTCTCTCCATAATGATCCGCGTTCATCCGCAGGCTGTTTCCTTATGGCTGCACCGTTACGGCAGGGAGAGCGTCCAGAAGAGGAAGGCCAGCACGGCACCGATCACGGAGGCCGTAAAGTTGACCAGGTCGTTGTCGAGCCAGCGCCAGCCGCGGCGCCATTGGGTGGCCGCGCCGCAGGTGTGGCGGGGGTGATGTTCGGTTTCTTTTTGGCAGCGGGGGCAGTAGTACATGGCCTGCACGGTTGCGCCGAGGAAGGAATCGGCCCAGGCGGCCAGCCATCCGCCTAAGGTGACGCCGAGCGCCACCCGCGGGTCGGCAGCAGCCCAGGCCGCGGCCAGGCCGATGAGCGCGGCGCCGGCGAGCGCGGCCGCGCTGCCCCACAGGGTCACCCCGCCCGAGGTGCCCGCGGGCACAGTGCGGCCGGTGAGGATGTGCCGCGGCGCGTGGGGAGCGAGCACGCCCAGTTCGGTGGCCCAGGTGTCCGCGTTGACTGCGGCCAAAGCCCCGGCAAAGGCCACCCACCAGCCGGGGGACGGCCGCCAGGCAGAGAGGGCGGCGAACGCGGCGGCCAAGAGGCCGTTGGCCAGTACTTGTCCCGCGTCGCGGCGGCTGCCTTTGGCAAATTTTTCGCTCAGGCGGCTCTTGCGGCGGGCAAAGGCGTGCGAAAGCGCGCTGGAAGAGACGAAAAAGAGCAGCAGCAGCCCGGCCCACGTCCAGCCGCCCAGGCCAAACACCGCGCTCCCCACCAGCAGGGCAGCCCAAGCGCCGCTGGGAGCCAGGGCGCGAGCCCGGTAAGCGCCCCAGGCCACCGCGGCTGCGGCCAGGGCGCCCAGCGCAATTTGTGCCAGCGGGTTCATCCCTTCCCCCCTAACACCTGCCAGGCCGAAAGGAGGAAACCCACCGCGGCCAGCGCGCCGCCCAGCCAGACCAGGTAGGCCAAAGGGCGGCGGCGCGGGGAGGGGTAGGCAAACAGCCCTAAACCCAGGTTCATCCCCTGGAGCATCCAGGCGGTGATGGCGAGCCAGACGGCCTGGTTGAGGGCCGCGGGGGTGGCGTGGCCCAGACCCGGCAGCGCGCTGCCCGAGGCCGCCAAATTGACCCCCACCAGCATGGCCACGGTGAGCAGCCAGGCGGTCAGCAGCAGCCCTTTGGCCAAGGGGTCGCGCCAGATGGTTTGCAGCCAGTGGGCGGGGCTTTGCGAGCGGGCGGTGATTTTTTCCAGGCTGACCGCTTCTGCCGCCCGCTGGATGGCGCGCGTCAAGGCTTCGGGCTCGGCTGGGGAAAGCACGAACCAGCGGGTTTCGGTGGCTACGACCACGAAGGGCGCTTCAGCCGCCATGAATTCGGCCTCTGTGCCGTCGGGCAGGCGACGGCGGCCGGTGATTTTGCCCGGCCAGCGCCAGCGCGGCAGGGGCAGCGGGGCGTCTAAAGCCGCGGCGGGGCGGGCCCACAGCACCTGGTTCATGGGGATCTCTTCCAGCCGCCAGCCCCATTGCAAGGCCAGGCGGTTGCGGTCGACCCGATATTCGGCGCGGCGCAGCGCGTACAGGCCGTACAGCAGAAAGGGCACCGGCAGGCTCAGCGCCACCGCGGCCAGCAGGTAGAGCAAAAAGGTCTGCCCCACGGGAAGGCGCGCGGCCTGCCAGTAGAGCGCGAGGGCGGCTATCGTGAAGCCCAGTGCGGCCAGTCCTTGAACGAGCACCCCTCGGCGGCGAGGGGGAGCGAAGATTTGTGCCTCAGGGGTTTTCATGGATGCTCCAGCGGCCTGGATGGCCTGAAAGTGAGGCGATAACCCCATTATAACTTGGAATGGGGTTTTGGCGCGCGGTAGGATGGATAGGCTCGGGAGGTGCTGCGGGTAACCTTGGCGTGCTCTGCACCGTACCTTCTGGATGCCAACTTAGCCTTTCGCCCAGCCAAAGACGCCTTTCAGTGGGCGGCGCACCACTTCAATCTCCCCACGTTGGTAGCGCATAATCTGCACAGATATGGGGTTTAGGCTCTCCGGCAATGCCTCGGTCACCTGGGAGGTTGATCTCTGCCTACCCGCTCCGGCGAGACCTTGCTTTCGCTCAGCCCGTCGGAGCCGCCCCCTTCCCTTCCTTAGTTGCACTTAAATTGTGATGACCATCCAAGGGCTGCAGCCTGAGCCGGTCTCCCTTTGGGAAAGGGGCTGGGGCTTGCGCTGAGCAAAGCCGACGGCCGAGCGAGGCTCATCGGAGAATGGGTGAGATCCGGCTACAAGTAGGGCTGATCGCGCTTTCCGGATTACCAAGATCGTGTGTAACTATTCAGCCACAAGGGAATAGACCACGGATAGCACGGATTTTTAGGTCGCCAAGGTTGCCAAGATGACGCCAAGACCGCCAAGAAGTGAGGGCGAGCGTGGGCTTTTTAGTGTTTTTCGCCCAATCTGTGCTCGTCTGTGGATATCTTTCTGCGTAATCTGTGGTTTCTTCTTGCCAAGGCTGAATAGTTACGATCTTGTTTGAAAATGCATTGGGCAGTGGTGAAGCGTCCCCGCGCCCTTTTTTGGAGCATGGCAGTGCGTGGTCTAAAAGGTTTGAGGGCGTACCGTGCCACCTTTACGCCGCCGCAGCGAGGGTCTGCGCGTAGTCGGTGGCAAACAGGGCGGGTGTACCGCCGGTGTGCCAGAAGAGCACGGTCTCTTGGGGCGCGAAATCACCCTGCGCGGCCAGATCCAGCAGCGCCGCGGCCGCCCTTCCCGTGTACACTGGGTCGAGGAAAAGCCCCTCCGCTCGCGCGAAGCGCAAAATGGCGTTGATTTCCGCGTCGGTCACCACGCCATAGCCTGCCTTGGCGTAAGCGTCGCGGACGAAAATCTCGGTGTCGCGGAAGGTTGTTGGCGTGCCCAAAAGCGCGGCGGTTTGCGAAGCCAGGACGGCTACCTGCTCCCGCAGGGTCGGTGCCGGTTCTTGAATGCTGATGCCCAAAATGCGGCCCCGAAAGCCCAAAAGCCGCGCCCCGGCTACCAGCCCCGCCTGGGTGCCGCCCGAAGAAGAGGCAAAGACAATGGTGTCGGGGGTGACCCCCTGCGAGAGCAGTTCTTCCAGCGCGTAAGCGTAGGCCGCGGCGCCCAAAGGGCTGGAGCCGCCGTAGGGAATGCGATACGGCCGTCGGCCTTGTGCGGCTTCTTCAGCCACTGCTTGCGCCAATGCCTGGGCACGGGCTTTGGGCGCTGCCCAGGTCACCCGCGCGCCCAGCAGTCCATCCAACAATAGATTGCCCGAGGGCCGGCGCGGCGTGGTCAGCACCAGGTGGCAGCCCAACCCTAATTTGGCTGCCGCGCCCGCGGTCTGCCGGCAATGGTTCGACTGGGCGGCGCCGGTGGTTACCACCATGTCGGCCCCCTGCGCTTGCGCATCGGCCAGCAGGTATTCCAACTTCCGCACTTTGTTGCCGCCAAAAGCCAAACCGGTCAGGTCGTCGCGCTTCACCAGCAGGGTGAAGCCCAGTTCCTCGCTCAACCGGGGCAAAGGCTGCACCGGCGTAGGCAAGGCGGCTAAGGGGATTCGGGGTAACGCTTTCATCACACGGCCTCCTTGAAGGCAGAGGAAGAGGAACGGCCAAAACGAGAAACTCGTAAGCCCGGGCACGAGGGCCCTTATGGTATGATTAAGCCGTAACGCACAACCGGCAGCATAACCCACCCCGTGACGGAGGTTCACAAATGACGGTACGCATCGGCATCAACGGCTTCGGCCGCATCGGGCGGCAGGTGCTCAAGGCCATCATGGAGCGCCACGGCGACGCGTTGGAAGTGGTGGCCATCAACGACCTGTTTTCGCCGGAAATGAACGCCTATCTCTTCGCCCACGACTCCAACTACGGCCATTTCGACGGCACGGTAGAGGTGGTCGGCGGCGACCTGCTGATCAACGGCCAGCACATCAAGGTGTTTTCGGAGCGCGACCCGCGCAAACTGCCCTGGAAAGACCTGGGCGTGGACATCGTGGTGGAATCCACCGGCGTGTTTCGCGACGCGGCCACGGACCCCGGCGCCCGTTCTCACATCGAGCACGGCGGCGCGAAAAAGGTCATCATCTCTGCTCCGGCCAAAAACGAAGACCTCACCGTGGTGTTGGGCGTGAACGACCACCTGTACGACCCGGCCAAACATCATGTGGTTTCGAACGCTTCGTGCACCACGAACTGCCTGGCACCCGTCGCCAAGGTGATCAACGACCAGTTCGGCATCATCAAAGGGCTGATGACCACGGTGCATTCCTACACCAACGACCAGCGCATCTTAGACCTGGCGCATCCCAAAGACTTTCGGCGGGCGCGCGCTGCGGGCATCAATATCATCCCCACCACCACCGGCGCGGCCAAAGCCTTGGGGAAAGTGGTGCCCGAATTGCAGGGCAAATTCGACGCCATGTCTATTCGCGTGCCCACTTCTACCGTCTCGCTCATCGACTTCGTAGCCGAAGTGGAGCAGGAAGTCACTGTCGAAGCCATCAACCAGGCCCTCAAGGCCGCCAGCGAAACCGGGCCGATGAAGGGTATCTTGGGCTTTTCCACCGAGCCGCTGGTTTCTTCCGATTACAAAGGCGACCCGCGTTCCTCTATTGTGGATGCGGCGAACACCAAAGTCATCGGCGGCCACCTGATCAAAGTGCTCTCCTGGTACGACAACGAATGGGGTTACTCGTGCCGGGTGGCCGACCTGGCAGCCAAAATGGCGGCCAGCCTGTAACCGACCCGCCCCCGCACCGAGATAGCGCGCCGCAGAGGCCCTGGCTTCTGCGGCGTTTCGTATCTGTGCAGCCTCGGCAAAGAGAAACCGCAGATTGCGCAGAAAAACATCCATAGATTGGCACAGATTGGGCAAAACTTGGCGACCTAAAAATCCGCCGTTTCCCAAGGGCTGAATGGCACGGCGTTCCTTTAACGAGGAAGGGGGAATGCCCGGCGGGTCCGAGGGCGGAGAGCCGGCCAACGTCGGGGCTGCTTTGCGGCAAAGGCCCTCCACAACGGCCGCCACAGGTCGAAGCCGCCATGGCCGGTGACGCCGATGTCTGCTGCGTGTTCCCGATCAGTCCAGACGCTGATTTGCCCTATGCCGGGGTGCTGCGGGTCATAAAGTAGCACTTCGCGCACCACGTACACCCCTTCGGCGGCCAGGTTGAGATTGGTCACCGCGTAGGCCCGCCCCTGCTCGTCCACCCGGTCGACCACCAAAACGTGCTCAAATGTGTCCCAGCGGCCGGCATACAGATAAAGCACGTCGCCCGGTGCCAAGGGGAATGCCCGAAAGTCGAATTGATCCAACGGCTGAGAGAAGTGTGAATGACAAAAACGTGTAGGCGGCAACACGCGGCGGATGACGTGACCTTCGACTCGGGGGTTGAGCAGCCAAAACGCGCGTAGAGGGGTGGTGGGGGGAACCAGCCCCGCGGTGCGCAAGATGGCCAAGGCCAAGGGCCCGCACATGTTCGAAGGGGAAGGGAAGCGGGTAAACCCCAAGCGGTGAGCCAATCGGTCGGCCTTGGCGGGCGTGTCTGCGATGTAGGCTCGCGCCGCGGCCTGCAGCCGCGCTTGCCAGACCGGGGGCGGCATCTGCCAGGGGACGTCGCGGCAATCGGGGTAAGAGGTGGCCTCGTCCGCAGCCGCCGATGTCCGCGCGTTCACCATAGCCCCCAACAATATCAAGGGGAGGAGGAACACCCAAACGCGGCGCATAGCGCCATTCTACCACTTGCACGTCAGCCGCGACCTGTAGGGGCGACTGGCCAGTCGCCCCTACGAAAGCCCCGCGGTGTTTTGGAGCAGCGCGAGGGAAACACAGAAACCCCAGAAAGGCCACAGAAAACGCAGAAGGCGGCAAGGCAGGCGCGAGGCAGCGCCTTACCCGCTTTTGGGGTGCGGCGCTCCTGTAGGGGCGAACGGCCGTTCGCCCCTACGAAAATGCCATGCCCGCGCGCATGATTGTAGGGGCACAGCGCCGCAGTGCCCCTATGCCCCGCGGCGTTTGGGAGCAGCGCGAGGGAAACACAGAAGCCACAGAAAGGCCACAGAAAACGCAGAAGGCGGCAGGGGTAGGGCTGGCTTGCCGAGCCGCCCCACAAAAGTCGCCGCACACCCAAAGTTGCATTTTCGTGGCCTTTAGTTTATAATGCCTCTAACTTTGGATAGACTATCAACAAGGGCAACCGTTCAGCCTGGAGAAAATCAGACGCGGATGAACGCGGATGGCAACAAATTCCTGCAGATTTTTGAGACGCCCAGAAGTGAGCGTGGCGCTTTTCAGCGCCGTTCGTTCAATCTGTGAGATCTGTAGATGCCCCTCCGCTGCGTAATCTGTGGTTTCTCCATGCCGCGGCTGAACCGTTACCAACAAGGAGCCCCTGTGCTTACAGATGCGCGCACCTCCCCTTCGGCAGAGCGCCTCGTCCGGGCATTGCGTCAGGCCGGTCTACGCCTGACGCCTCAGCGGCTGGCGATTTGCCGCTATCTGGCCGAGACCCCTTCCCACCCGACTGCGCAAGAAATTTACCGGGCGCTCAAGCCAGAATACCCCTCGTTGAGCCTGGCCACGGTGTACAATGCCTTGGAAACTTTGGTTTCGCTGGGGGCGATCTACGCATTGGGCGACGCAGGCGACGACGCCACCCACTACGACGCCAACACCGAGCCGCATCTCAACCTGGTTTGCGTGCGCTGTCACCGCATCGTGGATTTGCCTCACCAGGCGATCACCCAACTGGAACAAGAGGCCGAGGCCCAAAGTGGCTACCGCATTTTGGGCGCGCGGCTGGTGTATTACGGTCTCTGCCCCGACTGCCAGCGGCAAGCCGCTTCCGCCACCAACGCAGGGTAACCCATGTCCAAACCCCCTTCGCCGCCGGATCTGCGGTGTACTGACGTCCTGGCCGATGCCCTTATCGGGCACGAAGGCGCGCTGGCCGCGCGGCTGGATTACCGCCGCGCGGTGCTGGAATTGGTGTATGACCCGCGGCTGCTCGACCACGACCAGGCCGCGCGTTGGGCGCAAGAGGCAGGCCGGCGGGTGTGGGAGCAAGTGCAGCAATGCCCCTTGGCCGGTACCGGCTTCTGCCACCCCTGCGTTACGAAGATGAGGGAGGAACTGACCACCTTTTTCGGCCACCCGCCCCGTGTGGTATTGGAGGGTGAGGTGTTGAGCGTGCGGTTGCCGCGGCGAGCCGACACTACGGCGCGGGTCGTGGCCAAAATCGCCGCTGCCCCGGCTTCGGCCGCCCGACCGCATCCCACCCACCCCAGCCACCCCAGCCGCAAGGCCGCCCTCGCCGCAGGCGCGCTTTTCCTCTTCCTCTTGCTTACCCTTTTTGCCTTGCTGTGGCTGGCCTCACCCCACGCCTTCGCGTGAGGGCGAGCCCCAGCCGGAAGAAGCCGGCCGGGGACTTTCAACCCAGCGGGGCGCAAAGTAGTCTGTAGGTAACTGTTCAGCCTTGGGAAAATAGGCCGCGGATGAACGCGGATCATTACGGATAGCCGCGGATTAAGCGTGTCGTAGGACGGGACGCCAATCCCGCCCAGCCCAAGGGAGGCAAGACAGTATGCCGCCAACAAAGGCGCGCAAAGCAAAGTAAGATACTGTGTCTTCTGTGTTTTTTTGTTTGCGCTGAACAGTAGGGGCGCAGCGCCGCTGCGCCCCTACACACGCCAAACATGATGAAGAGCGCCAAGAAGGTGAGCGCCCCGCTGGCCGCCCCTGCAAGCCCACAAATTTAGAATTGACAAACCAGTAGGGGCGAGGTGCCCCAGCCTCCCACCCAAGCAACAAAGTAACCAGCCAGCCAAGTAACCCACCTCGCCTGCACACTCTGCAGTTTTTCCCTTGTCCAGTTTATCGAGGGGGTCAGGCCGCTCCTTCTCTCCTTCTGGAGGCGTTTGGTTCTCGCGGCAGGATGCGGTACAATGGAAGCATCCCACCCCAGGAGCCATGATGCCGCCTGTTGTCCTCTTTGCCACCTGCATCGCCGGGACTTTTCGGAAGAGCATCGCCGACGCGGCCGAGGCCGTGTTGCGCCGCGCGGGTGCGGAAGTGGTGCGGCCCGAGGGCCTCACTTGCTGCGGTCAGCCCGCGTTCAACGCCGGCGATTGGGAAGACGCCCGCCGCATGGCCCGCCACACCATCCGCACGTTGGCGCCCTATGGCGACGCGCCGGTGGTGCTGCCCGCGGGCTCGTGCACCGCGATGATTCGCCGCCATTACGCCGACCTCTTCGCTACAGACCCGGCCTGGCTGCCCCGCGCCCAGGCCCTGGCCGCCCGCACTTACGAATTCACCGAGTTCCTGGTCGACGTCTTGCACCTCACCGACCTGGGCGTCACCTTCCCCTATCGGGTGACCTACCACCCTTCCTGCCACCTGTTGCGCAGTTTGGGCATCGACCGCCAGCCCCGCGCCCTCATCGCCGCGCTGCAGCAGGCCGAGTTCGTCGAACTGCCCCACGCGGACGAGTGCTGCGGCTTCGGCGGCGTGTTTTCCGCCGAATTTCCCGAAATTTCCCAGGCTATGCTGGAACGCAAAGTCGCCAACATCGCCGCCACCCAGGCAGATTTTTGCCTCACCGCCGACCCCAGTTGCCTGCTTCACATCCAGGGCGGGCTCGACAAAGCCGGCGTGCCCACCCGGATGCTTCACATCGCCGAAGCCCTGACCCTAAACGATCAGCCCTGACCACCCCAATCCCCCCACCCGACCAATCAACCAGGCAACCAGGCAACCAGGTAACCAAGCAACCAGGTAACCAAGCAACCAACCAACCCATGCCCTCCCTCCGCCAGGCCATCCGCCAGGCATTAGCCAACCCCGCGCTGCAAGCGGCCTTGGATGCCAACGCCGAGCGCCGTCGCGCGGCTCGCGCCCGCGCCTACGCTACCCTGCCCGAACCGTGGGAAGTGCTGCGCGACCGCGCGGCCCGCGTGCGCGCCGAAATCCTGGCCCAATGGGACGACGTGCTCGCCCAGTTCACCGCCCAGGCCCAAGCCAACGGCTTCATCGTCCACCGGGCCGCCGACGCGGCCGCCGCGCGGCAGACCATCTTAGAAATCATCGCCGCCCAGGGGGAAGGCGCCCGCCTGGTGGCGAAATCCAAATCCATGGTCACCGAAGAAATCGGCCTGAACGCGGCCTTAGAAGCCGCCGGCCATCGGGTGGTCGAAACCGACTTAGGCGAATTCATCGTCCAACTGCGCGGCGAGCGGCCCGCGCACATCATCACCCCCGCGGTGCACCTCCGCCGTCAGGAGGTCGCCCACACCTTCCACGACTTGTTGGGGATGCCCTACACCGAAGACGTGGCCACCATGACCGCGGTGGCCCGCGGCCACCTGCGGCAAGTGTTCCTCCAGGCCGACGTGGGCATCAGCGGCGTCAACTTTGGCATCGCCCAAACCGGCGGCCTTTGCATTGTGACCAACGAAGGCAACGGCCGCATGGTCACCACCCTGCCCCGCGTCCACATCGCGGTGATGGGCGCGGAGCGGCTGGTGCGCACCCCGGCCGAACTCGCGCTCATGCTGCAACTGCTGCCCCGCTCGGCCACCGGCCAAGACCTGACCGTGTACACCACCCTGCTGCACGGCCCGCGGCGGCCTGGCGACCCCGACGGCCCCAGCGAACGCCACCTGGTGCTCGTAGACAACGGCCGCCGTCGCCTGCACACCACCCCCTTGGCCGACGCGCTGCGCTGCATCCGCTGCGGCGCGTGCCTCAACGCCTGCCCCGTGTTTCGGGAAATCGGCGGCCACGCCTACTTAGGGCGGCACGGCGAACCCACCCCTTACCCCGGCCCCATTGGCATTGTGCTCTCGCCGGGGCTGTTTGGCTTCGAAAACTTCGGCAACCTGCCCTACCTCTGCACCCTGTGCGGTGCGTGTGCGGAGGCCTGCCCCGTCGAAGTGCCCCTGCCCGAACTAATTTTGCGCGCCCGCGCCTGGAGCAGCGGCGAAAGCCTCCCCGCGGCCACACCCCCAGGCCGCGGCCGCGCGCCGTTTGCCCCCTTTTTGCGCCTGTACGCGCGCCTCGCCACCCGGCCGGCGCTCTTCCGCCTGGCGCAGCGTGCCTTGCGCGGCGTGCGGATGCTGGGTGGGCTCGCGCCCTGGCCTTTGCTGCGCGGCGCGGGGCACAGGATGGGGAAAGGCGCGGTGTCTGCCCGCAAAGGCTCTGCACGGCACACCTCCGCGCCCCCCGTCGCCGCGAGCGCGGCCTCGCCTTCAGCCAAACCCCCGGCTTCACCGCCCGACCTTGCCGCGACCTTCACCGACCGCCTCCGCAGCCTGCAGGGCGAGGTCATCACCGTTGCCGACATGGCCCAAGCCGGCCAGGCCGTGGTTTCCTTCCTCCGCCACGAAAAAGTGACCCGCGTCTTGGCCTGGGATGAAGCGCACCTGCCCCCGGAAGTGACGGCCGCGCTCAAAGAGGCCGACATCGCCACCTGCCCCCCTGAGCAGGCCGCAGCCTGCCGGGTGGGGCTGACGGGCGCCGCGTTGGGCATTGCAGCCACCGGCAGCCTGGTGCTGCCCGGCGGCGCGGGCCGGCCCCAAGAGGCCTCGCTGCTGCCCGAAATCCACCTGGCCGTGCTGCGCACTGCCGACCTGGCGCCCGACCTGACCGCCGCGTTGACCCGCCTCCACCTGCCCTCGGCCGCCATGACCACCATCATCACCGGCCCCTCCCGCACCGCGGACATCGAAATGACCCTCACCATCGGCGTGCACGGGCCGCGGCGGCTGGTGGTCGTGCTGGTAGCCGCGACCTGAGCCGCCCATGGCCTACACCCTGCTCGACCCGCTGAAGCAAACCGAAATCCCGGTCGAAGTGCGCGTCGACAGGCGCTTGCGCCGCCACGCGCGCTGGGCGCGCCGCGCCGACGGCAGCATCCTGCTGCGGGTGCCCCCGCGGCTGAGGCGGAGCGAAATCCAGCGGCTGCTGCGCGACATCCAGGCCGAAATGGAGCGCATCGCGGCGCGCGACCGCCGTCGCACCGATGAAACCTTGGCGCGGCGGGCGCGGGAAATCAACCGCAAATACTTCGGGGGTGAAGTGCCCTGGCGGGCTATCCGCTGGGTGAGCAACATGAAGCAACGGCTGGGCAGCGTATCCTTGGGCGGCACCACCTACGGCCACATCCGCCTTTCAGGCCAGATGCGCCACTGGCCCCGCTGGGTGGTCGATTATGTCATCGTCCACGAATTCGTCCACCTGCTCTTGCCCGAAGAAGGCCACAGCGCCCGCTTTTGGGCGCGTGTGCGCCAGGCTTACCCCCGCACCGACGAAGCGCGGGGGTTTGTCAAAGGCTATTTCTTCGCCCAGGGGCAAGCCTTCGAGAGTGAGGATTGATGCGCCCGATACGAGCCGTGATTTTGGATTTCGGCGGGGTCTTGCTGCATGTCACCAACCCCGCGGCGCACCAGGCGTTGGCGCGCGAATTGGGCATCCCCCTGCAGGTCTTGCACTTTCAGGTGTTCGAAGGGCCGCTGAGCATGGCCGCGCAGCGGGGCGAAATCACCCCCCGCGCCCTGTGGGAGGGGCTGGCCGAGCAATGGGGGCTGCCCCGCGACCAGGCCGACGCCCTGGCCTTGCGCTTCTGGCAGGGCGTGAGCGTAGATACCGCGCTGGTCACCTGGCTGCGCGGGTTGCGCCCCCGTTATCGCACCGGCTTGCTCTCCAACGCCTGGCTCGACCTGCGCGATCTGTTGCGCCACACAGGGATTTTGGATGCCTTCGATGCGCTGGTGATTTCCGCTGAAGAAAGGCTGATGAAGCCAGAGCCGGCCATTTACCGCCTGATGTTGCAGCGGTTGGGCGTGGCGGCCGCGGAGGCGGTGTTTGTGGACGACCGCGCGGAAAACGTGGCCGGCGCCCAGGCTTTGGGGATGCACGGCGTGCTTTATCGCCATCGCGACCAGGCGATTGCCGAGGTCGAGGCCTTATTGGCGGCGTAACGGTTCAGCCGCGGCGAGGAGAAACCACAGATTTCGCAGATGTCGCAGAAAGACATCCACAGATTTCACAGATTAGCACAGATTGAGCGAAAAACACTAAAAAATCCACTCTCACCCTCACTTCTTGGCGGTCTTGGCGTCATCTTTGGCGACCTTGGCGACCTAAAAATCTGTGTTATCTGTGGTCTATTTCCTTGTGGCTGAATGGTAACTTGGCGGCAGCCTAAAACAGGGAGGCCATGCTGCTCAGCACCCGGCGGGCGATGACGATGCGCTGGATTTCGCTGGTGCCTTCGCCGATGGTCATCAGCCGGGTGTCGCGGTACATGCGTTCCACCGGGTATTCGCGGCTGTAACCGTAGCCGCCGTGGATCTGGATGGCGTTGCGGGTGACGCGTTCGGCCATTTCTGAGGCGAAGAGTTTGGCCATCGCGGCCGCGTGGGTGAAAGGCTTGCCTTGCTCTTTGAGCCAGGCCGCGTGATACACCATCAGCCGGGCGGCGTGGATTTCGGTGGCCATGTCGGCCAGCATGAATTGGATGGCCTGTCGCGCGGCTAACGGTTTGCCAAAGGTGTGGCGCTCTTTGGCGTAAGCCACCGCGGCTTCGAAGGCGGCCTGCGCGATGCCCAGGGCCAAGGCGGCGATGCTGATGCGCCCGCCATCCAGCACCTGCAACGTTTGATACATGCCAAAACCCACTTCGCCCAACAGGTTTTCGCGCGGCACCCGCACGTTTTCGTAAGTGATCGCGTGGCTGTGGGTGGTGCCCAGCCCCATCTTCTTTTCCGGCGGGCCCACATGCAGCCCCGGCGTGCCGGTGGGCACCACGATCAGGCTCAGGCTGTGGCTGCTGCGTTCGGGCGCGGTGCGCACCAAGGTGACGATGTAATCCGCGTCGCCGGCATTGGTGATCCACATCTTGCTGCCGTTGATTACCCAGGTGTCGCCTTCCAACGCGGCGCGGGTGCGCACGCCCTTGAGGTCGGAACCGGCATTGGGTTCGGTCAGAGCCAACGAGGCCAGACGCCCCGGTTCCCCACTCACCACCCGAGGCAAGAACCGCTTTTTCTGTTCCTCATTGCCGAACATCACGATGGGCGCGCAGCCCAAGCCGTTGTGAGCGGCAACCGCTAAGGCTGTGCCGCCGTCGCCCCAGCCCAACGCTTCGATGGCCAGGGCAAAACCCAAGGTGCCCACGTCGCTGCCGCCGTAGGCTTCGGGCACGCTCATGCCCAAAAGCCCTAATTGCTGGCCGCCTTTTTGCAGCGCCGGCCACATCACCTGCTCGTTTTCGTTGTATTCGGCTGCGTGGGGTTTGATTTCTTTGGCTGCGAAGTTGTGCACGGCCTCGCGCCACATGCGAAGTTCGGGGCTAAGGTCGAAATCCATCGGGGCCTCCATGAAAAACGGGGAAATGCGGTCAAGGCAAGTAACGGTTCAAAGAGACGCTGCGGATGACGCAGGTTACTCAGGCACCTGCGGACGGGGGATTGGGCGGCACCATGTGCTGCGGCATACGCACCAACACGGCCTCGCCGGTGACACAAGCCTGCCCCGCGGCGTAGATGGTGGTCTCGACCACCACTTTGCGCGCGGTGATTTCTTTGATGCGCCCCCGGGCCTCCAAAGGCACGCCCAAGGGGGTGGGCTTCAGGTAATTGACGTGCAACGCCGCGGTCACAAAACGGGGCACGGGCGCGGCGTCGCCGGGTTCGTGCCCCGCGGCGCGGTAGGCTGCCAGCGCCGCGCTGCCGGTGCTGTGGCAGTCCATCAGCGAGGCCAGCAGACCGCCATACACATAGCCGGGGATGGCGATGTGATACGGCTCAGGGGTGAAGCGGGTGAGGGTTTCTTCGCCATCCCAAGCGGTTTTGAAGTGGTGGCCGTGTTCGTTGTAGCGGCCGCAGCCGTAGCACCAAGCCAAATCGTCGGGGTAGTAATCCTGGATGTAGGGGGAAGAAGACATCGCTGCTCCCTTTGGAAGGAAATATCCGCGAGCGCGGTGTTTTTATTGTATAGCGGATTGCCAAAAAGCAGGGGCAGGAACTCGCCCGTCTGATCGCTTTTTGGGCGGATTGCGCGTTTCCTTTTGTTGTTGCCGCGCCCTGCCTTTGCGGGGACGTACAGTGACGGGAAATGCGGTGAACCTCAACGGCTTCACCAAAACCTTGACCCGCGCGCGGTTCCATGATATAAGACCATAGACTCCACATATTTGAGGTTTGAGAATGACCATCCCCGTCCTCCAGGCGTTCGTTTTCGGCTAAAGCAGTGTTTGCGCGCTATTGCCGCGCCCTTCCCCGTCGGAGCGGACGCCCTCAGCAGCAGGAGGGCGTTTTGTTTTTAATCTCCTTGCGCCACCCTTCGGCCTGCGAGAAACAAGCCGTGAGCGATGCAGAAACGAAGGGCGAGTTGCGAATCAGGCTGAGGAAGGAAAACCATGTCTGCCATTACCGTCCGTCACCTGCACAAGACCTACCGCGCCCCGCTCCGTGAGCCGGGGCTGCGGGCCAGCCTGCGGCACCTGGTGGCCCCGCGCTACCGCACCGTCGTGGCGCTGCGCGACGTTTCCTTCACCATCGCACCGGGGGAAGCGGTAGGCTACCTGGGCCCCAACGGCGCGGGCAAAACCACCACCCTGAAAATTCTGGCCGGGGTGCTCTACCCCGACGCCGGGCAGGTGGAGGTCTTGGGATTCGTGCCCTGGCAGGGCCGCTCGGCCTTCAAAAAACGCATGGCCTTCGTCATGGGGCGCAAGGGCCAACTGTGGTGGGATCTGCCCGCGCTGGATTTGTTCCACCTGTTCCGCGAGATGTACCAAGTGCCCGCGGCCACCTTCCGCCGCCGCCTGGATGACCTGGCAGCGCGCTTTCGGGTGACAGACCTGCTCACCGTGCCCGTGCGCAACCTTTCTCTGGGCGAGCGCATGAAACTGGAACTCATCGCCGCGCTCCTCCACGGCCCCCAGGTGCTGTTCCTCGACGAGCCTACCTTGGGCCTGGACGTGATGGCCCAGCACGAAATCCGCGACCTGCTGCGCGCCTACGTGCGCGAAGAAGGGCTGACCCTGCTCATGGCCAGCCACTACATGCGGGATGTGGAGGCCATCTGCGAGCGGGTCATTTTGCTGGATGAGGGGCGTATCCGCTTCGATGGCCCGCTCACCGAGTTGAAAACCCGCTTCGCGCCGCATCGGGAGGTCACGGTGACCTTCGCGGCGCCGCCGCCGTCGGCGCCGGCCGCGGGTTGGCTGGTGGGGCGAGAGGGGCCCCGCTTCCGCTGGCGGGTGCCCCGGCAGGAAGTGCCGCGGCTGCTGCAGGAACTCACCACCCGCTACGAAGTGGACGACCTGAGTGTACAGGAACCCGCGCTGGAAGACGTGCTGCGGCAAATTTTCACCACCGACGCACCGGCCTCGGCGCCCCCCGCGCCCGGAGGGTAAGCATGTCTTGGAGACCGTACTTCACCACCGCCCGCCTGGCGCTGCGCGAGGCGGCTACTTACCGGCTCAACCATTTCCTCAGTTTCGTGGTAGCCGTGGTGCCCCTCATCGCGCTGCTGTTGTTGTGGAACACCCTCCTCGGCCCCCAACAGCGCCTGGCCGGTTTCACCCGCGGGGAGATGCTGACCTACTTCATCCTCACCCGCTGGCTTTACGAATTTACCGGCCCGGTGGTCTGGTGGGATATCGCTTACGAAATCCGGGAGGGCGACCTGATTTTTCACCTGCTGCGGCCTGAGTGGTACAGCGGCTATCATTTTGCGCTGATCATCGGCAGCAAATTGCCTTACGCGCTGGTCGGCCTGGCAGTAGCCGCGCCCTTTGCCTTGAGCGTGGGCGTGGGTTGGGTCTGGCCCCCGGGGGTGGCGGCCTGGGCGGCCTTTGCTTTGAGCGTGGTGTTGGCCGTGGCCCTGGCCTATCAGTTTACCTTTCTGTCCAGCCTGACCGCCTTTTGGCTGGAAGACAACAAGGCCATGAACTTGTTGATGGACTTTGTAGTGCCCTTAGCCGCGGGCGCGCTGTTGCCGTTGGATGTGTTCCCGTCGGCTGTGGCCACGGCGTTGCGCGCGTTGCCCTTTGCGCAGTTGCTCTACTTCCCCGCGCTGGTGTATTTGGGCCGGGTCGACCCAGGCGGCTGGTGGGCCGGGGTGGCGCAGCAGGTGGGTTGGCTGGTGGCCTTGCTGGTCATCAACGGCTGGGTGTGGCGCCGCGGGCTGCGCCGTTTCCGAGCGGTAGGAGGGTAGGATGGGGTATTATCTGCGTTTGTGGTGGCATTGGGCGCGGCTGTCGTTGGGGCGGGAAAGTTTGTTCCGCGGCAACGCGTGGCTCCGCCTGATCGGCCACGCCCTGTGGTTGGGCACGGCGTGGGCTTTCTTTGCCGCGCTTTATTTGCACGTCCCGGCCATTGCCGGATGGCGGCCGGCAGAGGTGTGGTTGCTCATCGCGGTGAACGAGTTAGCGCAATTGCTGTACAGCATGTTCGTGGGGCAGGGGGTGTTGTGGATTCCCGACCTGATTTGGCAAGGCGAGTTGGATAGCATTTTGCTCAAACCGGCAGCGCCCTTATTTACCCTTTCGGTGGGACGGATGCGGCTTTACAATGCGCCTTCATTGGCGCTGCCCCTGGCGTTGGGCGGCTACGCGTTGCACACGTTGGGGCTGCAGCCTTCGTGGGGGCAGTGGTTCTGGTTTGGCCTGCTGTTGGCCTTGGGGGTGGCGGCGCGTTACGCTCTGACCCTCACGGTGGTCTCGCTGGCCTTTTGGGTGACGCGGGTGTATGCCATGCCCGCGCTGCTCGCGGAGTTGTTCCGCTTAGCCGGGTATCCGGAAGGGATTTTCCGCGGCGCGATGCGCGCGTTGTTTACCTGGGGGGTGCCGGTGCTGGTGGTGGCCAATTTCCCCACCACGGCGCTGCTGGGGCGCGCGGGCTGGCAACCGGGGGCCGAAGCCGCGCTGGCCGTAGGGTTTTGGTGCGTGGTCGCGCTGGCCCTGTGGCGGGCCGGGTTGCGCCGCTACACCGCGGTGGGCGGTTGAGGCGTTGGGGGAGTGAGGTAAAGGGGAGCGGTTACCTGGTTACTTGGTTGCTTGGTTGCCTGGTCGCCTGGTTGTCTCTCTCGGCGGCTTTGGCGTCTCCTTGTTGGCGCCGCTCTGCGCCGACTTCCTTGGTACCGAACCCCGCGTTCGTCCGCGGGCTGTTTTCCGCAGGCTGAACGGTCACTTCAAAACAAGGGCAACTGCTGGGGGCCTTCTTCGCCTTTCTTTTGGCGAGGGGAACGGCGCTCCTGCACGGTGCGCAACACATGGCGCAGGTCTTGCAAAAAAGGCGAGGGCGGCAGGCGCAGGGTCTGGCCGTAGAGGCGGCGGCGCTGTGCGTGGCTCAGGTACAGCCGCCGGCCAGCGCGGGTGACGCCCACATAGAACAAGCGGCGCTCTTCGGCGAGGTCGGTTCCCGCGGCGTCGTCCCCGGCAGCACCTGTGAGCGCCGCGCGGCGGTAGGGCAGCAGGCCGTCTTCTAGGCCCACGATGAACACCGCGGGGAACTCCAGACCTTTGGCCGCGTGCAGGGTGAGCAGGGTCACCCGGTCGGCGCGCGGGTCGTAGAAGTCGTTTTCCGCGGCCAGAGCCACGCGGGTGAGGAAATCGCGCCAGGATTGGCCCCCGCGGGCGGCCTCGCGGGCGCGCTCGCGCAGCCAGGCTAAAGCCGGGTCGTCCGCGTCCAAGGGGGCCAGCAGCGCGTCCCAGGCCGCGGGCCAGTCGTGGGCGACCAAGGCTTCGGCCTGGGCCAGGGCTTCGGCTAAGGCCGCGGCGCGGCGGGCAGCCGCGGGGCGCAGGGAAGCGCTTTGCAGCGCACGGCGGAGCAGACGGGAGGCGGGGATCTCTCCCCACCCCCGCCTCGCTCCGCTCGGCTCCCCCTCCCCTCCCTTACCAAGGGAGGGGAGGGGGCTGGGGGGAGGGGAGAGATCCAACAGCGGCTCCACCAGCGCGTCCAACTTCAGGTGATGCAGCGCGGTCTCCCAGTGCAGTCCGGCGCGGGGGGTGAGCACCAGCCAGGCCAGGGCCAGCGCGGCCCGCACGGCCGGGCGCTGGCTCAGGGGCGCGTGGCCCCACACCTGGTAGGGTACGCCGGCCCGATCCAGGGCCTCGCGCAGGGCGGGCACCAAGGCGTGGGTGCGGTAGAGCACCGCGATGTCGCCAAAGGCAAAGCGTCCCTCGTCGATGCCGTCCACCCGGCCTGTGTCCACGGAAAAGTAACTGGTGCCGCCCACCAGGCGCTCGATTTGGTGGACGACGTACTCGGCCTCGGCGCGGTCGCTGGCCGCGGTGTGCACTTCCACCTGCACTTCTTCGGCGAAGGTGGCCAGCAGGTCGTGGGCCGCGGCCGAGGCCTGGCCCTGGAGGATGTCCTGCGCGGCCTGCAAGATGGCCGGCGCGGAGCGGTAGTTGCGGCGCAGGCGCACCACTTTGGCGGGCTGAAAATCCTGGGGGAAGGCGTGGAAGTAGCGGCTATCGGCCCCGCGAAAGCCGTAAATGGCCTGATCCGGGTCGCCGATGGCGCACAGATTGCTTTCGGGGCCCACCAGCAGGCGCAGCAGGCGGTATTGCACCGCGTTGATGTCCTGGTACTCGTCCACGGCCAGCCAGCGGTAGCGGGCCTGGAGTTCGGCGCGCACGTCGGGGTGTGCTTCCAGCAGGTGCACGGCCAGGGCCAGCAGGTCGCCGTAGTCCACCGCGCCCGCGGCGCGCAGCCCGGCGTGGTAGGCGTCCCAAAGGGCCGGGGGGATGTCAGGAACCCTCTCCCCACCCCCCTCGCTCTCCCGCTGGCGGGAAAGGGGAGGGGGGAAGGCCGCGCCGAGCGCCTGCCTGAGCGGAGCGTAGCGAAGTCGAAGGGCGAGCGAGGCAGCGGCCGGGGGGATGTCGGGCGCCCTCTCCCTACCCCCCTCGCTCTCCCGCTGGCGGGAAAGGGGAGGGGGGAAGGCCGCGCCGAGCGCCTGCCTGAGCGGAGCGTAGCGAAGTCGAAGGGCGAGCGAGGCAGCGGCCAGGGGGGAGAGGTGAGGGTTACGCTTAGCCGCCTGGATGCGCTCGTAGAGATCGCGGCGGCCGCGGGCGTCCAGGTCGGGGGCCACGCGGCGCAGCACTTCCAGCGCGTCGTCGTCGGTGGCGATGACGAAGTCGGGGCTCAGGCCCAGGCGGTCGGCGTACGAACGCAGCAGCCCCGCGGCAAAGGCGTGGAAAGTAGCCACGGTGATGCCCCGCGCCACGTCTTCGCCCAGCCAGGCGGCCAGGCGCTGGCGCATTTCGTCCGCAGCGCGGTTGGTGAAGGTGATGGCCAGCAGGTTTTCGGGCTCAGCCCGACCCGCGCGCACCAGGTAGGCGAAGCGCGCGGTCAGGGTGCGGGTCTTGCCCGTGCCCGGCCCAGCCACGATGAGCAGATGGCGGTCGAGGGTGCGCACGGCCGCGCGCTGTTCGGGGTTCAGGGCGGTCAGGATGTCCGCGGCGGGGTCGTCGGGGGAAGGGACGTAAGCCGCGTCGGGTTCAGCCACAGCCGACGGGGACATGGATCGCGCCGCGGGCACCCCCACTTCCCCCGCCGCGGGTGGCGGCGCAGGCTGAGGCGCGCGGGCCACGGCTGGCGCTTCTTCCTCTTCGTCGGCCTGAGGGAACAGGGGCAGCGGGTTCTCCAGGCGCTCGGAGACGCCCTCAACGAAGACACGGATGACGCCGAACTCGCCATCGTAACCCGGCTCGACCAGCACTTCGCCGCGGCGCATCCGGCCGATGCCCTCGGCTAAGCGGGAGCCGGCCGCGCGGGCGATGTCTTCCAGGGGCAGGTCGAGCAGGATGGCGAATTCGGGGCCCAGGGCGGCCAGCAGGCGTTCGTACTCGCGCTGCACCCGCTTGCTGGTGGCGCTGCGCACGCCTAAGAACTCAGCCAGCACCTCGGGCAGGGGGATCAGGCTGTGGTAGGGCAGGGCATTGGGCTTGGCCGCGCCTTCGGGCCGGTCGGCTAAGGCTTCGACGCGGTGCAGCACGCCCACGGTGACGGGCCTGCCGCATACCGGGCACAGGCCGTTGTGGGCGCGGGTCTCAGCGGGCTTCCAGCGCACGCCGCACTTGCGGTGGCCGTCGTAGTGGTATTTGCCCTCTTCGGGGAAGAACTCCACCGTGCCGAGAAAGCGGGCCGGGTCGCCGCTACGGATGGCGTCGAAGAGCGCGTCGTAGGTCAGGTCGGTGTCCAGACGGTTGGCCTCGCGCCCCAGTTTGCGGGGCGAGTGCGCGTCGGAGTGGGAGACCAAGGTATAGCGGTCGAGGGACGAGACGCGCCAGTTCATGGGCGGGTCGGAGGAAAGGCCGGTTTCCAGGGCGAAGACGTGCTCGCTCAGGTCAGCGAAGCATTCCTCCACGCTGTCGAAGCCCGACTTGGAGCCCAGCAGCGCGAACCAGGGCGTCCAGATGTGGGCGGGGATGAGCACGCCGCGGGGGTCGGTTTCGAGCAAGATTTCCAGCAGGTCGCGCGAGTCCAGGCCCAAGATAGGCCGGCCGTCGGCGCGGATGTTGCCGATGCGCTCCAGGCGGACCTGGAAGCGCTCCACGGCCTCGAAGGTAGGCAGAAAGACCACATGGTGAATCTTGCGGGTGCGGTCGCCCTTTTTATAGATGGTGCTGATTTCGCCGCCCAGGATGAAGCGCACCTCGCCGCGCAGCACGGGCGGCAGTTGGGCGTGCACGGCCTGGGCCACTTCGGGCTTGAGGCGCAGCAGGTCGCCTTCCGCGGGCTCCAGATGCGCGCGCAGTTCGGCCAGCCAGCCGGGGTGGGCAATGTCGCCCGTGGCGACTAAGGTGATGCCCTTCTTCAGCGCCCAGAGGGCGATGTGGGGGATGTCCAGGTCGCGGCTGGTGGCGCGGGAATAGTGGGAGTGCAGGTGAAGGTCGGCGTAAAACATGGGGGGCTGGTTGCTTGGTTGCCTGGTTACTTGGTTGCTTGGTTGGTTGCCTCTGCGGCCCAGGCGCGTAGGCGTGCCGGGTAGCCTTGCTGGTATTGGGCAAAGAAGGCGGCCAGCCCCTCCCGCCAGGAGGGCAAAGGGTGGCCCAGGGCGTTGGCCAGTTTGTCGTTGCGCAGGGTGAGGCGGGGCGCGCGCCGCGCGGCCAGCCCGGCCTGGGCTACCGACGCGGGGCGGATGAGCGCGGGAGGGTAGCCAAAGCGCCGCGCCAGGGCTACGCCAAAGGCGTATTTGCTCAGGCAGGCCGAGCCGGTGGCATGGAACACGCCGGCCAGGCGGGCTGTCAGCACTTCCAAAATGAGCCGTGCCAGGTGGTTGGCCAGCAAGGGGCAGAAAAAGACGTCGGTAAAGCCATTCATCGGCCGCCTGGCCTGCAAATTGTGCAAAAACCACTCGGCCAGGCTGCGCGTGCCGGAGAGGCTCCAGCCGAAGAAGTTGACCCGCAGCACCGCGGCCTGGGGGTAGGCCGCCAACACGGCTTGTTCACCGGCGAGTTTGGTGCGGGCGTAGGTGCTAAGGGGGCGGGGGGCGTCGTCTTCGGTGTAGCCCCCGCGCGCGCCGTCGAAGACCGCGTCGGTGGAAATGTGCACCAGCGGGATGCCGTCGGCCGCGGCCAGGGCGGCAATTTCGCCGGGGAGGGCGGCGTTCAACTGCCGGGCCAAAGCGGGCTGGTGTTCGCACGCGTCCAGATGGGCGAGGGCTGCAGTGTGCACCACCGCGTCGGGCCGCGCCCAGGCCCACACCGCGGCCAGGGCGCCCGGCCGGGATAAATCGGCCTGCTGCACGGCAAAGGGCGCTGCAGGCAAAGAGCGCCGCCCGGCAACGCCCAACACCTCGTGGCCGTGGCGGTGGGCTTCCCAGGCCAGGTTGAGGCCCAGCAATCCCGTGACGCCGGTGATGAGCAGACGCATGGGGTAGGTTCCTGGGGAGGGATGGGGGGAGTGGGGTGTTAAGGGATTAGGGTACTGAGGGATTGGGGGATTGGGGTGCTGATTTTTAAGCCGCCAAGGTCGCCAAGATGACGCCAAGACCGCCAAGAAGCGAGGGCGAGAGAGGGCTTTTTAGTGTTTTTCGCCCAATCTTACTCATCTGTGGATCTCTTTCTGCGTAATCTGCGTAATCTGTGGTTTCTTCTTGCCAAGGCTGAACAGTGACGCGGCTTAGAGAGATTGCACCATTTCGCGAATTTGCTCGACGGTGAGCCATTCGCTGTTGGTGTTGCTGGCGTAGCGGAAGCCTTCGGGCAGGGGGCGTCCCCGGTCTTGCCAGGCGTAGCCAAACCACAGGGCTTCGGCCGGTTGAATGACGAACATGTCATCCAGTTCCACCGTGTGGCGGGCTTCGTCTTCGTTCACCAGCACCTCGTGCAGTCTTTCGCCCGGGCGGATGCCGATGATTTCTACCTGGGCATCGGGCGCGATGGCCTTGGCCAAGTCGGTGACTTTGGTGCTGGGGAGTTTGGGCACGAACACCTCGCCGCCTTCCATCTGTTCGATGCAGCGGATGACGAAGCGGACGCCCTGTTCCAGAGAGAGCCAGAAGCGGGTCATGCGGGGGTCGGTGATGGTCAGCCGACCGGTTTGGCGCTGCTGGAGGAAGAGGGGCACCACGCTGCCCCGGCTGCCCACCACGTTGCCGTAACGGGTGCAACTGAAACGGGTGGCCGTGCCCGCGGCGTAGGCGTTGCTCTGCACGAAAAGTTTTTCCGCGGCCAGTTTGGTGGCGCCGTAAAGGTTGACCGGGTTGACGGCTTTGTCGGTGCTCAGGGCCAGCACCCGTTTCACTCCCGCGTCCAAGGCGGCTTCGATGACGTTGCTGCTGCCGAGGATGTTGGTTTTGATGGCTTCCATGGGGTTGTATTCGCACGCGGGCACTTGCTTGAGCGCCGCGGCGTGCACCACGATGTCCACGCCGTGCAAGGCGCGGCGCAGGCGCTCGCGGTCGCGCACGTCGCCGATGAAGTAGCGCAGGTTGGGCTGGTCGAAACCGGCCACGCGCATTTCGTGCTGTTTCAGTTCGTCGCGGCTGAAGACGATGAGTTTCTTGGGTTGAAACTCCCGCTGCACGATTTCGACGAACTTCTTGCCGAAGGAACCGGTGCCGCCGGTCACCAAAATCACTTGGTCTTGCCAATTCATGACACATCCTCGCGGGAAGGAGATTCCCAGGGCAGAGGCGCGCCGACGAAGCAGGCGATGGTCTTTGCCCAGGGGCTGGTGGGGTTCCACACTTCAGGCCACGGGTGACGGCGGACGTCCTCTTCCATGAAGTGCAGATGCCAGGGGAAGGGCAGGGGGTAGTCAAAGAAGAAGTGGTAGGCGTATTTCCAGGCCAAGGCGATCTGCTGCTCGGAAAGGCGGAAGCGCTGCGGCGCGCGGGTGAGGGCGTCCAAAGTCTGCCAGTAGTCGTCCCAGGTGGTGGGGTCGAGGGTGAAGCCGCGACCGCGGTAGTGGGTTTTCCCGGCCACCACCACGGGCAGGCCGCTCATGGCCATTTCCAGCCCCACGGTGGTGGTGAAGACCAGCCCGGCCGCGGCGGTTTCGATCAGGTCGTAGGTGTTGACCTTCGCGTCGGCGGGCACCAGGTGGATGTGTTCGGGCAGGCGAGGCAGCGCGTGGCGCACTTCCTCGGCCAAAGAGGTGCCCTTCACCCGCTGTTCGCCGGGGTGGATGCGAACCACCAGTTGCACCTCAGGGTGGCGGGCAAAATAGCGCACGGTTTCGCGCACCCACTCGGCCATGCTGCGGGTGAACACTTCCCGCCCGAGCACCAAACTATCGCCCTGGACGTTGGTGGCCATGAGGAAGAGGGGCCGGCCGTCGAGCCCTAAGGCGCGGCGGGCTTGTTCGCCGCTTTGGCTGGGCGCGTCTTGCCAGCGCCGCGAGAAGTTGGCCCACAGCCGCCCCCCGCGGCGGGCGGCAAAGAGTTCCTTGACCTGCTCCCACTGGGACGGGCTAAGGGGGCGCTGGTGCACGGCCTGCCACAGCGCGGTGGTGTCTTGCAGCATGACCTGCGCGTTTTGGGCTATCCAAACCCGGTCGCGCTGCTCGCCAAATTCGTAGGTGACCACCGGGATGTCCAAATAGCGGGCGGTGTGGTAGGCCGCGCCAAAGGCCAAGATGGAGCCGTTGGGCACGATCACCACGTCGGGGCGTTGACGCTGCCACAGGGCCAACAGCGCCCGCGCGGTGGCCGTGTTGCGGCTGTGGCGGAGGCGGTACAAGGGGCTGTGAGGGTCGGGCGTCTCGACCTGTTGGGTGTATTGCACGTCGAAGCGGGTGACCTCTTCCACCGCCTGGGCCAGCGGCGACGGCAGCGCGGGGGCGTGGGGTCGCGGCCAGAGGGGCAAGGGGGTGAACGCGGCCTCACCAGGCCGCAACATGCGCGCCAGGTAGGCGTTCATCCGCCGCAGGTCGAAGCGCGACACGCGCGTCCACCAATCGGGGTAGGGCAGGTAGCCCAGCGTCACCCGATGCCCCAGCCCGGCCAGGCCCAGGGCCACCAGGGTGGTGTGGGCAATCCACAGGCGCAGCGCGGCCACGAGGAACACGCGCTGCCCCTGCGCCGCGGGCGCGGCAGCCGCTTGGGCCTGCGCCGCCCATTGGGGAAGGTGCGCGGCCACCTGCGGCAGGCGCATTTTCCCCACCGCCGCGCCTCGTTGCCGCAGCCACCAGTAGGTTTCCGCGGTCAGGGGCACCTGCCCCAGCACCTCTTTGAGCGCCCGGCGCAGAGAGCCTTTCATGGCGCGGCCTCGGTCTCTTGGGGTTCGATGGCCCAGGTCAGCCGAGGGCGAATCAGGCCCACCCGCTTTTCAGGCCAATGGCTGCCGGGCGCGCCGGTGGCATCGACGTGAAAAGCCACCGCGTTGTCTTCTTGAAAATACCGTTTGACCCGGTAGGCGCTGGCGTTGACCGAGAGCAGATAGCGCCCGCCGTTGAGCAAATCGGCCGGGATGACGCAACGGCTGACATAGCGCCCGGCCGGGCGGGTAGCCCACCGCTGATAGTGCTCCGCGTCGTCGGTGTCGAACGAGGCGAACACGTACTCCCCGCGCATACTGAGCAGGTAAATGCCCACCCGCAAGCCCTGAACGGGCTGGTGCAGTCGGTACGCCACCTCCACGGTCACCGGCTCGGTGGAGCGGACGGTATCGGTGACGCGGCCCCGGGCATCTTTGACCCGCAGCGTGAGGGGTTGGAAGGGGTAAGCCGAGGCCGGAATTTCTTCGGGTTGCCAGGTGCGTTCCCCCGCGCCATGCACTGCCGTGGCCAGGTAGTGGTCGACTGCCTCGGGGGTAGGGCCGTGGAACACGATGCGCCCCTTGTCCAACACGATGGTCTCTTCGGTCAGGTTGAGGATGGCCGACATGTTGTGGCTGACGAACAACACGGTGCGCCCGCCCTGAGCGACGTCGCTCATGCGGCCCAGGCACTTCTTCTGAAAGGCCGCGTCGCCGACGGCCAACACCTCGTCGACCACCAGGATTTCCGGCTCCAGGTGGGCGGCCACGGCAAAGGCCAGGCGGACGTACATGCCGCTGGAATACCGCTTGACCGGGGTATCTAGAAACCGCCCGATTTCGGAGAACGCCACGATTTCATCAAATTTATGTTCAATTTCTTCGCGGCGCATCCCCAAAATCGCGCCGTTGAGGTAGATGTTTTCCCGACCGGTCAACTCAGGGTGAAAACCGGTGCCCACCTCCAGTAAGGAACCCACCCGGCCGCGAATTTCGGCATAGCCCTCGGTGGGCTCGGTGACCCGGGAGAGGATCTTGAGCAGCGTGGACTTGCCCGCGCCGTTGCGGCCGATGATGCCCAACACCTTGCCCTGGGGGACGTCGAAAGAGACGTGGCGCAGCGCCCAGAGGATATCTTCGCGGGGCCGCGCCGCGGCGCGGCGGCGGAAGAGGGAGGTCGCCGCCTGCGCCAAGGCATCGCGCAGGGTGGCGTAGGCATCCATCTGCCGCCCCAGGTGGTAGCGTTTGCCGAGGTCGTGAACACGGAGGGCGTACATGGGGGGAGGAGGTTAGGAAGATAGGAAGATAGGAAGATAGGAAGATAGGAGGTTAGGGGGTGCGCTACACGCGGTCGGCGAATTGGCGCTCCATGCGGCGGAAGAAGTACAGCCCGCTCACCAACAGCAGGAAGGCGACGGCCGTAGACACCGCCAACGACGCGTCCGGCCCGGTGGGGGTGCCCAGCAGCGCCCAGCGGAAGCCGTTGACCACCCCGGCCATGGGGTTGAGGGCGTAGAGCAGCCGCCATTTCGGCGGCACCAAGGTCGAAGAATACGCGATGGGGGTGATGAACATCCAGGCCTGGGTCAAAAAAGGCAAGGTGTAGCCCACGTCGCGGTACAGCACATTGAGCGCGGAGAGCCACAGCCCCACCCCCAGCGCGGTGATGAGGGCGAGCAGTAGAAAGGGCACCAAAGCCCACACCCGCGCGGTGGGCGCGATGCCGTAGTAGGCCATCATGGCCAAGAGCACCAGGAACGCGATGCCAAAATCGACCACGCCGCCCAACAAAGAAGCCAAGGGAATCACCAAGCGGGGAAAATACACCTTGGTCAGCATGTTGCGGTTGGCAACCAAAGAGCGGCCAGCATCGTTGAGCGCCTTGGAAAACAGTTGCCAGGGCAGCAGCGCGGCATACGAAAAGATGGGATAGGGGACGTTATCCGAAGGAATGTGCGCCAGCCGCCCAAAGAAGAGGGTAAACACCACCATGGTCAAAAAGGGCTGCAAAATCGCCCACGCGGCGCCCAAAAACGTCTGCTTGTAACGCACCTTGATGTCCCGCCAGGTGAGGAAATAAACCAACTCCCTATAACGCCACACTTCCCGCAGGTTGAGGTCGAGCCAACCGCGGGAAGGGCGGATGATGATGATTTCGTCTGCTGGCGAAGGGGACATAAGTACTCAGGGGGTCAAGGGGTGCGCAGGGCTTCGAAGTACCATTTGGTATGGCGGTGCACCTCAGGGGAACGGAGCAGTTCGGCCAAGGGGAACCAGCGGTAAGCCGCGTGCTGGCTGGTGGGCAGGTTCTCTGCTGCCAGGTCGAGGGAAAGGTGGTACCCCAGGGTGACGTAATGGATGTCGGCCGGAGGCAGACCCTGGAAGGCTTCGTGGGGATAGAGGTGGGTCCAGGCGCCCAACAACCGGGCTGAATCGAGGCTCAGCGGGAGCCCCAGTTCCGCCAGCGCGATACGGCGGAAAGCGTCGGGCAGCCGCTCGCCTTTGCGAATGCGGCCGCCGGGCACAAACCACCAGCCCTGCGCGGGAGGGTTTCGTCGCCGGCCCAGCAGGCCCTCTTCGTTCCCGCGGCGGGTAATGACCAAATCGATCGCCACCAGCGGGGCGTGCTGCACCACGCAGAAAAAATCTTCCTCACTCAAAAAGCCTGGGGGAAAGGCGCTCACCGCTGATACTTCCGTTCCAGACGCTCCAAATCGGCGTCCACCATCATGTGGATGAGTTCCGAGAACGAGACCCGCGGCTCCCAACCCAAGGCCTCCCTGGCCTTGGAGGGGTCGGCCACCAGCAGGTCGACCTCCGCGGGGCGGAAGAAGCGCGGGTCCTGCACCACGTAATCCCGGTAGTCCAGCCCGACGTACGAGAACGCGGTCTCGCACAACTCGCGCACAGAATGGGTCTCGCCGGTGCCGATGACGAAATCGTCGGGTTCGTCTTGCTGGAGCATCAACCACATGGCGCGCACGTAATCGCCGGTGTAGCCCCAATCCCGCTTGGCCTCTAAGTTACCCAGGCGCAATTCGTCGGCCAGGCCGAGTTTGATTTTGGCGACGCCGTGGGTGACCTTGCGGGTGACGAATTCCAGGCCGCGGCGGGGGCTTTCGTGGTTGAAGAGGATACCCGAAACGGCGAAGAGGTTGTACGATTCCCGGTAGTTGACGGTAATCCAATGGCCGTAGACCTTGGCCACGGCATAGGGGCTGCGGGGGTAGAAGGGGGTGGTTTCTTTTTGGGGCACCTCGCGCACCTTACCGAACATCTCGCTGGAAGAGGCCTGGTAAAAGCGAGCGTCGGGGCGCACCAAGCGCATGGCCTCCAACATGCGGGTGACGCCCAAGGCGTTGACTTCGCCGGTGAGCACCGGCTGACGCCAGGACGCGGGCACGAAGGACTGGGCGGCCAGGTTGTAGATTTCATCGGGCTTGTGTTCCCGGAGCACGTCCATCAACGAGCCCAGGTCGTGCAAATCGGCCTGCACCAATTCGATGCGGTCGACAAGATGCTGGATACGGTCGTAAGTCAAGCGGCTGGTGCGGCGCACCAGGCCGATGACCTGATAGCCTTTTTCGAGCAAAAACTCGGCCAGGTAAGAGCCGTCTTGCCCGGTAACACCGGCGACCAAAGCGACGGGCATCACGCGCCTCCTCGGCAAAGGAATGGAGCCTTATTATACCGCATCCCTGCGGGGGCCGGGCGCGAAGGCGCGCAAACGCTGCTGGCGACCGCTCCGGCATTAGCCACCCGACACGCAACCATTCAGCGCAAAAGGGGAGTCTCAATGACGCAGGCAGAAAACCACAGAAGACATAGAGGAAGCACAGAAAACACAGAAGACTGCCAGGCAATGGGCGCAAGGGACAAGGCGTGTTAGAATGCGAAGACGGCAGACCGGGGATGTTTCACGTGAAACGCCGGGACGCCGCGCCGCCCTCCGTTTCACGTGAAACATCCGCCCACCATCTCAGCGCCCAGCCCACAAGGAAACGGGGCGCAGATGACGCAGACAGAAACCACAGAAGACACAGAAAGCGGGAAGTCAAAGCGTGATCCGGGATGCGGGAAGAGGCGGGGGGCTAAAAGGCTGGGCGGCTGGTTGCCTGGTTGCCTGGTTACTCGGGTGCCCCTCCTGGCGCCTCGACGCCCGCAAACCGCGCCTATTCGCCATCATCCGCGTTCATCTGCGGGCTACCTCCTAAAGGCCGAACGGTTACAAGGGAGCAAAGAACGCCAAGGAAAAGCCCCGCATCTCCGCAGCCCCCTCGCGCCGCGCTCCACTCCCGCACCGCGCCCACCCACAGAAGCCGAGAGCATCCGTTCGATTTTCCAAAAAAAACGCCAGTCTTTCCGGTAGTGTTTCGTAAAAATCCGCCAGAAAAGCGCGGTATTCGCCAAAAATGAGAGCAAATCCAAAAAGCGGCGGCCAATCGCGCTGCTTTACCACAAAATACAGCAACGCGAGTCCGCTTATCGCGAAAATGCCGAGCGGGCGGCCGCCGCTCCCGCAGCGCGGGCTATCGAGATAAACCCCAGCGTTTACACTTGTTTTCGCGATAACGGCGCATCATCTTGCGAATTTCAGGAAAAGCGATAGTGTTTCCCGAAAAGTGCTCTGCGTAAGCGCGCGAACAGAGAAAAGGAGGGTAGTATGCGAGGTATTTTGCGATTCTTGGGCACAAAAAAGACGCTGCCGTTCAGCCGACGGCGGGTGGCCGTGGCCATTGCCGTGTTCCTAACCGCCCTCGCCGCGGTGGCCCTGGTCGCAGGGCCGAAGGTGCGTGGTTTTTGGCGTACCTGGCCGCGCACCCGCCGCTTGCTCGACTTCTTGCGCGCCCCCCAACAACACCCCGACTGGCTTATCCCCGCGCAGAGCCGCTGCGGGCAGGCGCCCTTCCGCTTCCCCACCACCGGCTACATCGGCTACCTGTGGGGCGACATCTTCCACCCCTTCCATGAACATCAGGGCATCGACATTTTCGGCGGCACCGAACCCGGCATCACCCCGGTTTACGCCGCCTACGACGGCTACCTCACCCGCGAGGCCAACTGGGTGGCCTCGGTCATCATCCGCCACCACGACCCCCTGCAGCCGGGGCGCACTATCTGGACCTACTACACCCACATGGCCGACCCTGAGGGGCGCTCTTTCGTTCAATTCCCGCCCAACACCCACGACCTTTTCGTGCGGCAGGGTACGTTGTTGGGCTACCAGGGCAACTATTCTGGCAACCGTTTACGCCCCACCGGCGTGCATCTCCATTTTTCCATCGTTTTGGACGATGGGCACGGCCACTATCGCAACGAATTGCGCATCGAAAACACCCTCGACCCCTCGCCCTACCTGGGAATACCCCTCGACGCCCGCCGCGTGCCTGCCCAGCAGGTGCCCCGTTGCCCCACCACACCTTGAGGCTTACCCTGCCTCCATAGGCCACGGCGCGAACCGAGAAAACCCGTCGGCCCCGCGCGTTATCGGGTACAATTGAGGCGTTCGTCCTTTGCAACCCTTCGGCCTCGTGTTCAGCCTTTGGGAAGCAGCCCACGGATGAACGCGGATGATGGCGGATAGATGCGGATTTTAGGGCGCCGAGGGCGCCGGGAGAGGCACCTGAGTAACCAAGCAACCAGCCCCCCAACCCTTTAGCGCCTCACCTCTTCCCGCATCCCGGATCACGCTTTGACTTCCCGCTTTCTGTGTCTTCTGTGGTTTCCGTCTGCGTCATCCGCAGCGTCTCTTTGAGGCCAAACAGTTACTCGGCCTCGAGAAAATCGGCCACGGATGACGCGGATGGCAACGGTTTCCCGCGGATTTTTGGGTCGCCAAGTAACGCAAAGGCGCAGAAAGGGAAGCGCCAAGATGATGCCGAGACCGCCAAGAAACGAGGCTGGGCGTTGCACTTTTTAGTGTTTTTCGCCCAATCTGTGCTCATCTGTGAAATCTATGGATGTCTTTCTGCGTAATCTGCGGTTGCTCCTCACCAAGGCTGAACAGTTGTCATCCTTTTCGCCCTTTGGCAGGTTCTCATGCCCACCGCTTATTTGGTTTACAACCCCACGGCCGGACGTTTAGGCATCCGCCGCGCCAACCTCGAAAAGGCCGCTGCGCTGTTGCAGCAACAAGGCTGGGAAACGCAACTGCGGGCCACCCAATCGGCCGCGCACATCACCGCACTGGCCCAAGAGGCTGCCCGCCGCGGGGTAGACGCCTTTTTCATCGCCGGCGGCGACGGCTCCATCAACCTGGCCGTGGCCGGGCTGGTCGGCAGCACCACCGCGTTGGGCGTGTTGCCCGCGGGCACGGCCAACGTCCTGGCTCGCGACTTAGGGCTGCCCACCCCCTCGTTAGCCCGCCGGGCGGTCATCGAGGAAAGTATCCGCCTGCTGGCGCGCGCGCCGGTTTACCGGGCCGACGTCGGCACCTGCAACGACCGCCCCTTCCTCATGTGGGCCGGGGTGGGGCTGGACGCGATGGTGGTCAACGAGGTGGAACCGCGCGCCCGCTGGGAAAAGCCGTTCACCTTCCCCAAATACGTGCTGGTGGCGCTGAAAAACACCGCGTCGTGGTCGGGGCTGCACCTCGAAGTCGAAGCCGATGGCCGACGCATCGAAGGCAACTTCGTGCTGGCCGTGGCCACCAACATCCGCCGCTACGCGGGGGGCGTCACCGAAATTTCGCCCAACGCGTATTTGGACGACGGCGTGTTAGACCTCTGGCTATTCTACGCGGACAACGTGGCCGAAATCGCCCAGCGGGTGGTGGAAGTGCTCACCCGCAAGCACTTGGCCTCGGAAAGCATCAAGCGCCTTCCCTTCCGGCAGGCCGAAATCCGCAGCGAACGGCCGATGTTGATGCACACCGACGGCGAACCCAACGGCGGCGCGTCGCACATCCGCCTCGGCCTTCGCCCTCTGGCGCTGCACCTCCTGGTGCCCCCAAAAGGGCAGGCCCTTTTCCGCCATCCGCCGCTGCGGCAGTTTTAGTTGGGGGAAGGCCGCGCCCGCTGTGGGCAGCGCGCCTCGCACCCCGGACGAATTCCTCACGAGGCATCCCATGGTGCTCCGCATTCTTCGTCAAGAACCGCTCTACGCCCTGCTGCTTTTCGCCGTGCTCGCGCCCCTGGCCTACGCGCTGCACTGGGGTGAAAGTTGGGTGTTCCTCTTGTCCGCTTTTGGGGTCGTCCCCCTGGCGCAGATCATCGGGGAAACCACCGAAGATCTGGCCGTGCATGTGGGCCCCCGCTGGGGCGGGCTGATCAACGCCACCTTGGGCAACGCGGCGGAACTGATCATCACCCTTTTTGCCATTCAGCGCGGCCTGCTCCAACTGGTCAAAGCCTCGATTACCGGCTCGATTTTGGGCAACTTGCTCTTGGTGCTGGGCGGAGCGATGTTGGTGGGCGGCCTCAAACACGGCACCCAGCGGTTCGACCGCCGCCATGTGAGCAACAGCGCCATCCTCACCGTGCTGGCGGTTCTGGCCATGGCTATCCCTTCCATGGTCAGCAGCACCATCGGCGACCTGGAAGGCCGGCGGGTGGAAGGTTTCAGCATGGGGGTGGCCGCGGTGATGTTGGTGCTCTATGGCCTGCACCTGCTGTACAACAACCAACACAGTCCCCCTCACGAACCCTCGCCCGAAGAAGTGGCGCACGCGCGCCCCATCCGCCAGGCGCTGCTCATTTTGGCCGCGGCCACGGTGGGCGTGGCCGGTCTCTCGGAACTGCTGGTAGGCTCGGTGGAACACGTGGTGCACCAGTTTGGCGTTTCGGAATTCTTTTTGGGCGTGATTTTGATCCCCATCATCGGCAACGTGGCCGAGCACCTGGTGGCCGTTCAGCAAGCCGTGCGCAACGCGATGGATCTCAGCGTCGAGATTGCGGTAGCCTCCAGCCTGCAGATTGCCCTTTTCGTCGCCCCCGCGCTGGTCTTCATCAGTTGGGCAATGGGGCACCCGCTGACGCTGGTCTTCCATCCCTTCGAAATCATCGCCCTTTCGTCCGCGGTGTTGGTCATGGCGCTGGCTTCTATGGACGGGGAATCACACTGGCTGGAAGGCGCGGAACTGCTGGCGGTGTACGCCATTTTGGCGTTGGCGTTCTTTTTGCTCCCTTGAGGGCGTATGAAACCCTGGCGAGACCCTTTCGTGTGGATTGGTGTGCTGCTCATTGCTGCGGCCTGGCTGGGCGGGCTGTGGGGGGGGATGGCGCTCACCCGCGCGCCGGCGCGGCTGGGGTTGTTGCCGGCGCGGGTGACGGTGCTCCCCGCGGCCAGCCCCACGCCGACGCCCTCACCCACGCCGAGCACGCCCACGCCCACCCCGACCCCGCGGGCGGCGGGGGCGCCAGCGGGCCTGACCGTGGAGGCCGTGGTGCAAATTCGGGGCACCGGCGGCGATGGGCTGCGCGTCCGCCAGTCGCCCTCCCTGGCTGCGCCCGTCCTCTTCCTCGCTGCTGAGGGCGAGGTGTTTCGG
>JALUDX010000056.1 GCA_027053355.1 Anaerolineales bacterium
GGAACAAAAAGGGGGCGGGGTGAGGGTAAATAGGCAAAGGTTAGAATATTGAAAAGCCCTGGAAAACCGCTGATTGCGCGGATGACGCAGACGGAGGGGCTGGAGGGGAGCCCCTCTGCGTCTCAGCGCCTCTCTGCGTTCACCCCTTGGGCGCTTGGCATCGTCCGCGGCCGGTTTTCCCCAGGCCGAACCGTTCCACAAAACGGGGGGGGGAGCGTTTGTTTATGGTAAAATGGCAGGTAACTGTTCAGTCTTGAAGCGAAATTACGGATTACGCGGACGAAAAACCACAGAGGAGGCACAGGGGAGGCCCAGAAAATGGGGAGGCGGGAAACGGGATGCGGCTGTTGGCGTCATCTTGGCGACCTGGGCGTCCCAAAATCCGTGTTCATCCGCGAGTTGTTTTTCAAAGGCTGAACAGTTCGGCCCCAGCAAGTTGTGCCCGCTCCGCATGGGAAGGGGTTGTCGCCGAAGGGGAGCGGTCACGCCGGTGGGGAATGCGCCGGTTTTTTCGGGGAATTTCACATCCACGGGAGGGTTGACGATGTTCCGTAAAGCATTACAGTTTGTCGTTCTGTTGGCGATCGGCGGTTGGTTGGCCGCGTGTGCTCCTTCTGCAGCCGAGCGCGCCGCCTGGGCCACAGCCACCGCCCGAAGCGTGGCTGCAACCCAAACCGCCCAGCCACCTACGCCGACCCCAACCCCAACATCTACCCCTACGCCCACGGCAACGCCCACCCCTACGCCGACCCCGACGCCCACCTCCACTCCCACCCCAACCCCGACGTTTACGCCGGAACCCACTTCCACCCCCGTCCCCTTGGCCCATGTGCCGGAGGGGTGGCAGACCGTGCGGGTGGAAGACTTTGCCCTTGCCTTACCGGCAGATTGGCGCGTGTTGGGTCGGGAAGGTCAACAAACGTTATTGCAGTTGGCGGAAGCGGCCGATGCTGCTTGGGCGGAGAAATATCTGAAGGCGTTTTCGCCTCAGATGTTGGAAAAAATCCGTTTACTTGCGATTTCACCCCCTACCAATAAGCACGTTAGCGCGCTAACGGTGACGATTGAGTTGGCAACTGAACCAATGCAAATCAAAGACTTGTGCAAGGCCATGCCAGACGTGTATCGTTCTATGGGTTTGACCCTTCTGGATTTGCGTTGTGGTTTACGGATTAATGGCCTGGATGCGGCGCGAGCCGAAGTTCGTGTTCCTGGCCCGACGCAGATCTGGATGCGGCAATATCAGTATGCGTATGTGCAAGACAAAAAGGTGTGGTTCCTGAGCGTAGGCGTGGAGGAGCACCTTTGGCCTAAAAAGCGTTTGCTTTTCCAACAGATTGCCCAGACGTTCCAAATTCCGCACTGATTTTTGGGCGCCGGGGGCGAACGGTCGTTTGCCCACCAGAAACCATCATGCCGCCAGAGCGGGGCGCCCAGCCAGGCGCCAAAAGACCAGACAGGTCTCAAAGACCTGTCTGGTCCTGCCTCACTTAGCGGCGTGTTCTGTTGGCCTTGTTGGATCGCTGCAGACCCTCGCTTGACTTTCTCGGCAAAGGGGGATATGCTATGCCTGTTCTGCGGAGACCCTTGTCAATCTTGAAAATTGAGGAGCCTATGTCCCCTACGTTGACCCCCACCCCGCTGCGGCGGCGTTGGCCCGTGCCGCCGGATATCGAAATCGCCCAGGCCGCTACCCTCAAACCCATTGCCGACGTGGCCGCCGAGGCCGGTATTTTGCCCGCCGAACTGGAACGCTACGGCCCTTACAAGGCCAAGGTGAGCCTGGCTGTGTTGGAACGGCTCAAAGACGCGCCCAACGGCAAGTATATTGACGTTACCGCAATTACCCCTACCCCTTTGGGCGAAGGCAAGACCACCACCACCGTGGGCTTGAGCCAGGCTTTGGGTGCGCATTTGGGGCAGAAAGTGTTTACCTGCATCCGCCAGCCCAGTCAGGGCCCGACGTTTGGCATCAAAGGCGGGGCCGCGGGCGGCGGCTACGCGCAGGTGGTCCCCATGGAAGATTTCAACCTGCACCTCACCGGCGACATTCACGCGGTGACGGCTGCCAATAATCTGCTTGCCGCCGCGTTGGATACCCGCATGTTCCATGAATGGCGGCAGAGTGATGAAGCCCTGTTCCGCCGCCTCTTCCCCATCAAGGACGGACGCCGCCAGGTGGCCCGCGGCTTGCGCTACCGCCTGCGCCAACTGGGCCTGAGCGAAGACGACCTGGAGCGCCTGACCACCGCACAACGCCGCAAACTGGTGCGCCTGGATGTGGATCCTGAAACGATCACCTGGCGTCGCGTGGTCGATACCAACGACCGCCTCTTGCGAGAGATAGAAATCGGCCTGGGCCCCGACGAAAAGGGCTTCACCCGCCGCACCGGCTTCGACATCAGCGTGGCCAGCGAGGTGATGGCAATTTTAGCCCTTACCACCAGCCTGGCCGACCTGCGCGCCCGCCTGGGGCGCATGGTCATTGCCCTGAGCCGTGAGGGCGAGCCGATCACCGCCGACGACTTAGGGGTAGCCGGCGCCATGACGGTTTTGATGAAAGATGCCATCAAACCTACCCTGATGCAAACCTTAGAAGGTACTCCGGTGTTTGTGCACGCCGGTCCTTTCGCCAATATTGCCCACGGCAACAGTTCCATCATTGCCGACCTGATCGCGCTGAAACTGGTGGGCCCCGACGGCTACGTGGTCACCGAGTCGGGCTTTGGCGCGGACATCGGGATGGAGAAGTTTTTCGACATCAAAACCCGTTACTCGGGGCTGAAACCCAACGCGGTGGTGATGGTGGCCACGGTACGGGCGCTGAAAATGCACGGCGGCGGTCCCAAAGTCTCGGCAGGGCAGCCGCTGGACCCGGCCTACACCCAAGAGAACCTGCCTTTGTTGCGCAAGGGCTTGGTGAACCTGCAACACCACATCGCCGTAGCCCGCAAATATGGGGTGCCCGTGGTGGTGGCGGTCAACCGTTTTGCCACCGACACCCCGGCCGAGTTGGCGATGGTGCGCGAGGCCGCGCTGGCGTTTGGCGCGTTCGACGCGGTAGTAGCCGAGCATTGGGAAAAGGGCGGCGCAGGCGCGGTGGATTTGGCCAAGGCGGTGATGCGCGCTGCCGAGCAACCCAGCGAATTTCGCTTCCTTTACGACCTGGATCAACCCATCAAAGCGAAAATCGAGACCATTTGCCGCGAGGTGTATGGCGCGGCGGGGGTCGATTACGAGCCGCTGGCCGAAGAACGCATAGCCACTTATACCCGTCTGGGCTATGACAAACTGCCCATCTGTATGGCAAAGACGCATTTGAGCATCAGCCATGACCCAACGCTGAAGGGCGCCCCGCGGGGCTTTCGGGTGCCCATCCGCGACGTGCGCCTTTCGGCAGGCGCAGGCTTTCTTTACCCCTTGGTGGGCAAAATGCGCACCATGCCGGGGCTCCCCACCCGCCCGGCATACCTCAATGTGGATATCGACCCCGAAACCGGCCAGGTGGTGGGCTTGTTCTGACCGACCCAAACGATAGGGCGCAACGGTTCGGTCTTTGGAACGATTGGGGTCGCCAGAGAAATAGTGGTTTGTCAATTCTGAATTCGTAGGCTTGCAGGGATGGCCAGCGGGCCGCTCACCTCCTTGGCGCTCTTCCGTGTAAGGGCGCAGCGCCGCTGCGCCCTTACAGACAAAGTTCCAGTTGACAAACCACCTGTTACAAAACGGGGACGGCTCAGCAGGCCGTCCCCGTTCCTTCTCAGGGGGCACCGCGCGGCAGGAGGGTCAGCGCGCTTCGTCTGCCCCGATGTCGACCTGGGCGCCTTGCTGGCGGGGGTCGCCGTCGAAGTCGGTGTCGCCCATCCCTGCGGCCGCGGTACCGGCATCGATGGCCGGGCTGTTGGCCCCTAAGTGCAAGTCGCCTTCGAACGGCGCCACGAGCAGGGGGTCGGTGGCGTTGAGGCTGTGAGCGTCGTTGTTGCTGGCTTGGCGATAAGCGGCAAAATCGGTATATTCAGTGCCTTGCCATTCCCAGCCAGGGTTGCCAGCTGAAGCGAAAAACAAGTTGTAGTCCAGCACGTTGTCGGTCATAGCGTCGCTCCACGAGCGGATGAGCCACCCGGCATCGCCGGCCACGATGAGGTTGTTTTCGATGGTGTTGTTCACCAGATTGTACTGCAAGTAAAGTTCCCCGCCCCAATCGTCACTCACGTTGTTGTGGAAGAGGGTGTTGTTGAGCACCTGGCAGGAAGCCGTTCCCCCGCGCTGGGTATCGTAGCCGCCCATGGCAATGCCCGCCTCGGTGTTGTCGTAGATGAAATTGTTGCGCAGGGTCACGTTTTCGGTAAAGTGACCGGCGTGCTCGCTGGCCAGTTCGGCGCCAATGTTGCACGCGTGCAACCGATTGCGCTCGATCACGATGTCTGCACCGCCGTCCACGTACACGCAGGCCGCGCTGCCTTCCCCATTGTAGACGGGGTTGTCTGAAGCGTCGACGTTGTAAATGTGGTTGTCCGCGATCAGGCCGTGGCGCGCCTGATCGTTGGCCTCGGCCATCCCTTCGAAACCGATGGCGTCTACGGCAATGTTGTTCACATCGTGGATGACGTTATGCACCACCTGCCAATCGATGACGTTGCCGTTGAAGACTACGGCTTCTGAAGCCCCCAAGGTCAGGTTGTAGAAGGTGTTGTTTTCGATGCGGATGTCGTGGATGGGCTGGTCGGCTGAAGCGCCAAAGACGGCCAGGCCGTGGGCGTTGGCGGTTTCGGGGTCTGTGCCGGTGTGGGCGATGTCGTGGATGACGTTGTTGCGGATGATGATGTGATGCGCCGACTCGGTGATGAGCACCCCTATGGGCACGTAGTTTTCCCATGAAGTCGAATAGTTGGCAATTTCAAACCCTTCGAAGATTACATAGGGACGGGTAATCAACAACAGGGGGTTTAGTTCGTGGTCGGCATCTATCCACACGTTGGTGGCGTCGATGACCGGCGTCTCATTGGGAAAGTTCCGGATGGTCAGCGGTTGTTTGAAGTAGCCACGGTGGCGGATTTCAATTTTCTCTGAATAAGAACCTCCCCGCACGCATACGGTTTCGCCGGGGCGTACCCTGGCAGCGCCGAAAGCGATGGAGGCAATGGGGTTGTCAATGGAGCGTCCGGCGGTATACCCTGCCAACGCGCCGTCAGGCGCGACGAAGAGGTCGCACATTTTGCTGTCTTCCAAAAAAGTGCGGCTCAGGAAGGCCGCGATCTCCGCGCGCGAGACAGGGCGTTCGGGGTAATAGTTGCCATCGGGGTAGCCTGAAGTTAACCCTTCCCTTGCCAGTTCCTCGATCCATGCTGCGCCCCAGTAATTGGCTGGCACGTCGGGGAAGGTCTCGCCTGTGGCAGGCGGCGGGCTGTAAGCGGCGCCGTGCAGGGCGTGTAACAGAAAAACGGCCATTTCCGCGCGAGTGACGTTGGCGTTGGGTCGGTAAGTGCCATCAGGGTAACCATGAGTCAGCCCGTCGTTTTTGAGGGCGGCAATCCAAGCCTCAGCCCAATGTCCCGCGGTGTCGGGGAAGGGCGGCGTGTCGACCGGGGGCGGCGTAAAGCGAACATCGGGGTAATGAATGCCGCGTTCCAGAAGCACGGCCATTTCTGCTCGCGTGGCTGGTGCGTCGGGGCGGTAGGTGTTGTCGGGGTAGCCGTGGATTAGATGGGCGCGATAGAGGGTATTGATCGCATCCGATGCCCAGTGGAAGCGGGTAACATCTACAAAGGGTTGGGCTATGCCCAAGGGCATGAGCCATACGGTGGCTTGTTGGGTGCCGTTGGTCACTTGCACCTGGAAGCGTCGTTCGTCCAGGTCAAGCACGGTGATGGTCACCTCATCCTCGGTGGATTGGAACGTTTCGCCGACCCGCCAGGCTGATTCCTCATCATCCAGGGTGTTGTCCTCAGGGCCTCTTATTAACTGTGCAGGCGCTTCGCGAGTTGTATCGACTTCGTGAATGACCACGGCAGTAGCGTACGCGCCGATGTCGTAACCTGAAAAAGTGCGGGCCTCGACGGTGTAATAATGGGTCTCCGACCCATGAATGGGAATGCGTAGGTAGAGCAGGGGGGTATCCTTAGGATAAACCAGGGGGGGCGGCGAGCCGCTGGGCTGGTAAGGCACTTCGGCTTTGAGGTTGTCCGGGATCCACCCCATCAAATCTTTGTGAAACGCAATGGTGTGCATTCCGTAGCAGCCATAGACCGGGTCTTGAAAAGATGCGCATGAGACTCTGTTGGCACTCATGATATCCCACCGGTTGGTATATACTTGGCCGTCGCCCCCTCTCGAGCGAGGTAAGCCAAGAGCCAGCCCGATTTGTTGAGCGGTTTCGGTGACATCTACATAACCGGGCATTGAGATCCAGGTTATTCCCCACGTCTTGGTCTGGCCGTCTAAAGTGAGCACGCGCGTGCCGCCCCAGCCGAGAGCGCCGTTTATGTAGTCGTTGAACATCATGTTGACGCCTACATAGTTGGGGAAGTACACGTCGGCGTCGGCCGCGGCAAGACAGTCGTTCATCAGGTGGTCTAACTTTTGTTCTAAATTTAAGTCCTCATAATAATTTCTAGGGTGCGGGAGTACATACCAGCCATAAATAGCCGACGCGCTATCGCCCATGTTGATCTGTCCGTATGAGACTTCTCGCCAAAAATTATCCAGGCCAGGGAATTTGTTACTATAGAGACCATGGAAGTAGTCTACCGAGCGGGGCTCGTCGGCGACGTTGCTGAACTTGCACAGCAAGGTAGCCATGGTCTGGGGCCCTGAGAGATGTCGGCTGCGGATGGAGATGGGCGACCGCGCGGGGTCGAGGCGGGTGATGGCCGCCACGGTGTAGCGCCCTTGGGCGTTTTTGTGGCCTCCGTTGGCTAAACGCACCTGCACCCATTGGTTGTTCAGCGCGAGCAAGCCGCCCCCCGCGCGCAGCACGCGCGGGCTCACTGCCAGGGAGTACGTAGTACCCTGGGCATCGGTCAGATAAAAGAGCGTTTGCGCTTCGCCTTGCTGGTGCGGGCCCGGGTCGCCATAAACCACGGTGAACACACCTTCCACAACGTCGGCGGGCGCGTCGGCTGCCAAGGCGTGCATCGGGGGATACAACCACCCCAAAAACGCCCCCATCAGGATGATGGTTACCAAAAAAAGTTTTCGTGGATTCATAGGAGACCTCTCACGGCTTGCAAGACGAACGGAAGAACGAAAGCACCCACCGCGGTACACGGGGAGCGGTATCTCTGGCCACGAAATGGAACCAGAGAGAGAAATCGAAACTTGGCTGTGCTTGTGGGAGGATGAAATCCGAGCCACCATCGCGGCGTCCCCTAACGGGCGAGTGTTCCGTTTGCGGGTTTGGCTTTGCATCCCCCTCCGCGTGATGGCCTGATGGGGGATGCCGGCTTAGGGGCTGTTTTGGCCTTTGCCCCCTTCACGCCACAGCCCTAAGGCTTGCAGCGCCTGCATGATTTCTTGCACCCGTTGATCCCACGTGTGTTGTTGGATGAAGGCTTCGACGGTATCGTGGGGGAAGGCGGCCTGCCGGGCGGCGTCCACCTGGGCGAGAAACGCCTCGGCGCTGCGGTAGCGCCATACCCCCGGCACGTCGGCTAAGGGGGGAATCTCTGGCGCGACCACGGGGCGGTGCATTGCCAGGTACTCGTAAACTTTCAAGGGGCTGGTGGCTCGGGTGATGTCGTTGATTTTCCAGGGGACGATGGCGACATCGGCATGGGTAAGATAAGCCGGCAGGCTGTGTTGGGGTTTGAGCCCCAAGAAGTGGACGTTCTCTGGCAGCGCCAAGGGGCTTTGCCCCTGATAATCGCCAATGAGCACCACGGCAGCGTGGGGGTGTCGAGCGGCCAACTGTTGGACGAGATGCCAATCGAACCAGTTACCCCACAGCGCACCGATGTAGAGGGCAATCCACGCTGCTTGCGGCAGGTCGGCGGGGCGTTCCCACGGGCGAGTGGGGTCGAAGATCTGCCGATTGACCGCGTTGGGCACCAAGACCGCGTTGCGCCCGCTTAACTTGTGGATGTGCTCGACCAGGGGGTGGGCGGTCGCGAACAGCACGTCGCTGTGGTCGATGATTTCCCGTTCTGCTTCCGGTCGATACCAGTCGCCGCCAAGGGCGGTATCCCACGCGTCGACCACGTCGTAAGCGGTTAGAAAATCGGCGTCGCGAGCCGCGTGCAAGACGGGTAGAAAGTCTGGATGTGGAAATTCTAACAAAATCATGGCTCTTTTACGTTTCAAAAGCGCCTCATTTTCGTCTTGAAAACGTTGCCATGAAAACTCGGCGAAGGGCTGAGTGGTCAGATTAGGGTGGCCAATCTGTAGGTGCAGGTCGATGCTTTCGTATTTGGGGTAGCGGTTGAGGTAGACCACCCGCCACTGGGCGCGGGCAAAGGCCAAAGCCAATTGGGCGAAACGCGAGCCGCCGCCGGTATCGTCCAACGGCACTGGCGCGAGGGAAAGGAGCAGCCCGCGGACGTGCGCCCAGCGCCGGTCATAGGCTTGCTCTCGGCTACGCGCGCCCTTCAAAAACCCCAAAACCTTAGCCCAGCCCCCGATCAGGTTATAGAAAAACCAACGTATTGAAAAACCCTCTTTACGATATTGCCACAGCATCGCAGCCCAGAGCGCGAGGGCAACCCCGACCAGCCCCCCTCGCACCCACCCAGGGAAACCCGGCCACGCGGCCAGCCCCAGACCCACCGCTCCGCCCAGCAACGCAGCGGTGGCGGCCAGGCTGAGCAACAAGCGTTTCCAATAGGCCGCGGCGTTGACCCCGCTTTCGCCATCGCCGGTAGACCAGCGGTACATCTTCTTCGCATAGGCGATGAGGCTTTTGGGCGCGACCCAATCGACCACCGCGTCGGGCACAAAAGCCCACGTGCCGCCGTGTTGTTTGAGGGCAATGTCGAAAAGGGTGTCTTCGCCGGTCAGGCTCGTCCATTCCGGGAAGCCGCCCACGGCTTCCCAAGCCTCGCGGCGAAAGGCCACCGACACCCCCGGCGGCAGATAGAGGGGAGGATACAGCCATTCCGGATGGGCCCATGCCCACAAAGGCGCAGTGGGCGAAAGGCGCCCCTGTTCGTCGACGGGTCGGTAGATCCCCCCCGCGACCAATACCTCGGCCCGGTCGGCAAAGGGCTTGATCAGGTTTTCCAACCACTGGGGATGGGGGTAGCAGCCGAAATCGGTGGCCGCGAGGATGGGGTGTGTTGCTGCCTGCACCGCAGTGTTGCGCGCCTGGGCGATGTTGCTCCCCGGCCGCTCGATGACCTTCACCGGGAAAGGCGCCTGCTGCGCGAACGCCTGCAGCGCCTCGACCGTGCCATCGGTGGAGCCGGTGTCGACCACGACCAGTTCGTCGGGGAGGCGAGTTTGTTGGGTGAGGGCAGCGAGGGTCTTGTGCAGGGTGTCTTTTTCGTTGAGCACCGGCATAATCAGCGAAACCCGCAAATCGGCGGGGGAGGGCGCTTCCCGCAGTGGCTTGCGCGGCCGATACTCAGGCCAGAAATCCCGCTGGTCGGTGTAGAGGACGACCTGGGTGTGGTCTTCCCAGGTGTAGTTTTGGGCAAAGGGGCCCCGGGGGCGCAGCAGGGGTTGCCAAAGGCGGGTTGCCAGGCGGCGGGGGTGGAAGAGGAGGCACGCGCCGCGATAGAGGCCGCGCAACAGCCGCGCTCGCCAACTGCCCACCGGCAGCAGCCGCGCCCGCCAGCGCCAAAGGGTTTGCACCAGCCGCCAGGCGCGGCTGCCCGTGACCTCGTGATAGAACCACCAAAGGTAATCGTAATGCTTCTGCAAAGCGGTGAGTTTTTCTTCCAGGGCTGCGGTGTGCTGTTGGCTTTGGGCCAGTTTTTCTTCCAGGGCTGCGGCGTGCTGTTGGCTTTGGGCCAGTTTTTCTTCCAGGGCTGCGGCGTGCTGCTGGCTTTGGGCCAACTTTTCTTCGGCTTGGGCGACAACCTCGCGTAGGTGCGCGAGGTCTTTTTGCACCTGTTCACGCCAGGCAAACAAGCGGTGGATGTGCTCCCAGGCCAAGGGCTGCACCGCGGGCCAGGCTGCGGCGGCGGGGCGAGGGCTTTCCAGCAGGGCGAGGGCGCGGCGGGTGTTTTCTTCTTCCCGCTTTTTCAGCGCGGCTGCGGCTTCGTGCAGGTGGGCTTGCAGGGTGGTGCGGTTTTCCCACGTGCGTTGCAGGGCTTCGGAGAGCGTTTGGGCGTCCGCGGTGAGCGACATGGCCTGCTCGGGCAACCCCACTTCCGCAGCAAAAGCCGCTACTTTGGGGTCGTAGGCTAAGGCGACGAAAGGGGTGCCCTGGCTGGTGGCAAAGATGGCGCCGTGCAGGCGCATGGTAAGCGCCAGGTCGGCGGCGGCGAAAAGCCCTGCCACCCGTGCAGGGGTCACTTCTTCGGGGGGAAAGAGGACAACCTGCTGGCCGGTGTTCATGGCTTGGCGGACGCGCGCGATGGCCTGGAGGTCGTCTTCCAGGGCTCCTTGCCCTTGGTGGAAGGGCACAAAGAGCACCCGGTGCTCAGGATGCGCGTTCAAGAAAGCATCCAAAGCCGCGGCCATGGCCTGGTGGGCGTGGGTTGTGGCCGCGGTCTCCCGCCACAGGCGAGGGCTGACGACCAGCCAAGGGCCGTGGCCCTTCTGGGCGGCGAGGAATTGCCGCGCGTATTTGACCTCCGCACCGAAGGCGATGGCCGGGTCGGCTGTCAGGTGCACGCGTTCGGCAGGCACACCCAGTTCCAGCAACAGTTGCAGCGAAGCCCGGTCGCGCACCGTGTTGTCGTCGGTGAGGTCGTATAGACGCCGCGTTGAAGCCCGGCTTTGGGGCTCTTGCAAGGGGCCTACGCCCACCGCGTAGGTCATCACCGGCACGCCTGCCAGTTTGGCCCACGAGGCCAGGCGGAGGTAATGCCCCATGCCCCACGAGTCAGTGAAGGGGTCGGCGGCGTCGCTGGTGCCCCAGTAGTCTTGGAACAAGCCACCGCCGCCAATGAGCAGCAGATCGGCGCGGGCCAGCGCGGCCATGACTGCCGAGGGCGAGCGCCAGTCCACCACGGGCAGCAGGGGCCCCCAGTCGGCTTGGAGGTTGGTGGTGAGCACCTGCAGGTCGAGGGATGCGTCGGCTTGCCAGAGACGTTCGGCCATCGCGAGTAAGATGGCTTCGTCGCCCACGTTGCCGTGGCCGAAATAACCGGCAATCAAAATGGTGTGGCGCATAGAAGAAAAACCTCAGCAAGGGGAATGGGGGGTGTCTGTGCGACTGTCATCCGCGCGGGAGCCAGCAGGGGGGAGGGAGGCGTAGAGGGCCCAGGTTTGGTGGTTGATTTGGCGTTGGCTAAAGCGGCTCTCGACCAGACGGCGAGCGGCCGCGGCCAGGCGTTGGCGCAAGGGCGCGTCGCGGAGCAGGCGTTCGAGGGCTTGCGCCAGCGCCTGTGGGTCGTTGGGGGGCACCAGCAAGCCGGTTTTGCCGTGCTGCACCACTTCGCGGCAGCCTGTGACGTCGGTCGTCACGATGGCCCGGCCCGAGGCCGCGGCTTCTAAAAGCACGGTGGGCAGCCCTTCGCCCAGGCTGGGCAGAGCCACCACGTGGGCGGCTGCGAACACCCCGCGGATGTCCTCTTGCCAGCCCCACCATTCCACCACGCCCTCGGCTGCCCAGGCTTGCAAGGTGTCTTCGGGCACCGAAGCCGGGTTGCCGGGGTCGGGGCGGCCTACCAGCACCAGCCGCGCTTCAGGCATCTGCTGGCGCAGCAGGTGGGCGGCGGCCACGAAAACGCCCACGCCCTTATCCCACAACATGCGCCCGGCCAACACCGCGGTAGGCGGCCCCTGGGGCTCGGGCAAGGGGCGGAAGAGTTCCACATCGACGCCCACGCCCTCGATGAGGGTGGCTTGTTCCGCACGCACCAGTCCGGCCTGCAAGAAGAAAGCCATATCGTCCCGGTTTTCGAAGATCACCCGCTGCAGGCGGCGGGTGGCCCAGCGATAAAGGGGACGGATACCGCCGCGCAGCAGCCGCGCTTGCCATCCTTGCCCCAGAAAAACGAAACCTCGCCCCGTCACCGAGCCGATCATGGCCACCGGCAACCCCCGCGCGGCCAACGCGCCGTAGAGCAGGGGCTTGATGGTGTGGAGATGCACCACGTTGGGCGCTTCGTGGCGCAAAATCTGCCGAAAAGCCCACACGGCCCGCGCCTCCCGCCAGGGGTTGACACTGCGCCGCCCCACGGCCCAGGGCCGGTGCCGAAACCCCGCGGCTTCGATGGCCGGCACATAAGGGCCAGGCGGAGAGACCAGTACCACCTCCCAGCCGTGTTGCCGCACGTTACGGGCTAACGAAAGCCGAAAGCGGTGCAAATACCAATCGGTATTGGCAACCAGTAACAGTTTGGGGCTCATAAGGGGTTAAGTGTTTCTGTTCGCATGAACCTCACCAGAGCGGGGACACCCCAGCCTGTGGGTGAGGATTTGTCTATGCTTTCTTAGGAGGCCTCTATGTTTTTTGCGGGGTAAATTTCTTTTTGAGGATTGGACAGATGCCTTTTAGGCTGTGTTTTGTGTTTTGGCCTTTGGTCGTGCGAAATTTGCGTTGAACTTCGTAATGAGCAAAGTATAGAGTGTAATCCATACAGGCAAAGTGGGCAAAACGATGCGATCTCCTTGTCCAAAGGTAACGCCTGAGGTAAATATGACAAGGTACAGCACGCTGGCTAAAAAAACAATGGTTTCTAAATCTTTCTTTTTCTTCTTTTTAGCCAGGGAAATAATTGTCCATGCTAATGGTATTATCATTAAAAGGTGAAGGTAGTAATATATCTTGTTTAGTATTTTCATATAACGATCTAATAACTTTTGAGTTCGTGGATAATTAACAAAATTAGAACCTGTAACTAAATTTTCTTTAATGAGAGTGAAATAAAGAGGGATGCTGAATTTATAATGTTTTAAGATAAATTTTATTGCTCTCTTTTTATCAAATGGCTTTGTTTTCTCCCATGCTTCTTGCATTGAAACGTGATTTACTTGTTTATACAATCGAGCAAAATAGAAACCTTTAATTGTTCGGGAGCCAATTTCGGATATTGCAAAGCGATTGTGAGTTGTTTTCATAATAGATATTTGTATAAATACTGGTAACAATGCAAGAATGATATATAAAAAAGTAGAATAGTGTATTTTTCTAAATTTATTTCTCTTGTAATAAATATCTTGAATTAAAAAATAAAACCAATAACCTAACACACCAATTAATAAAAGTACATATACGGGTTTTGTAACAGTCAATAACGCGCTAACAAATATAATCAATGGCCAATAAACTTTCTGATATTGTCGTGCATCGGAAATTAAGAAAACCAAAATTGCAAGCAGGAATGTGGTCATTGTTTCTGTTAATGCATGAAGTGTAATGAGTATAAGTGTTAAGTTACTCCCATAGATAAGGCTACTACCCAAGGCTAATATAGCACTACCTGTATTGTTTTTTACAACGTGATATATCAAAAGCCCTCCAAAAACCCACATCAAAAATTGGAAAAACCAAACACCATAAATCCCTCCAAAAGCGCGGGAAAGATTCAAGAACAAAGGATAAAAAAAGGGTCTTATCAGTAAAGCGTCTAATGTTGTGGTGTTAGTTTTATCAAGTCCACAAAGCCAATTGCCTACGGCGCGGTACGTTTGAGAATCGGGAGACCAAAACATAATATCATTTAGTTTGTGAAAATAACCGAATGATAAAATGATTGAAAAGTAAAAAGAAATCAACAGTAGAAAAACAATAAAATACTCTCGCTTGCGGGAGAAGAGAGTCATTGTAATTTCTCCTTCAAAAACAACATTGTTAAGTTCAACCGTAGGCAACACGCATGGTACTGGATACCAAGGAATCAACGCAAGACGTGGAAGCAATGCAAAGACACAAAGAAAGTGCAGAGGAGGATATAGGTCGAGACACTATTCGGCCTACTCCACGAATTACCGAATTACGCGCTTTTCATTCATAACACCTTTTTGTGTCTTTCATTTTTGGTCGACGGGCCATAATCAGCGGGTTAGGACTGCATTATACGCTCGTAGAGAGCGACCAGCCGCTGCGCCATCTTGGGCCAGGCGTAGGCGGTTTCGTAAGCCCACCGCGCGTGGCGCCCCAGTCTGCGGCGGGTCTCCGGCGCGGCGGCCAGGGTGGCCAAGGCGTTTTCCAACGCGGCCTCGTCGCCATAGGGGACGGTCAAGCCGCACTGCCATCGTTGCACCAATTGGTCGATGCTGGTACCCTGCGCGGTCACCACGGGTTTGCCCAACATCATGGCTTCGAAGACCTTGTTGGGGCTGGCGTAGCGGTGGTTGGGCACCTGGGGGTCGTAAAGGGCCAAAAGCGCGTCGGCCTGGGCGCTGAGCCGCAGGGCGTCTTCGTATAGCACGCGGCCGTGCCAGGTCACGTTGGGCAGGGATTGGGCTTCGGCTTGCAGGGCCGCAGCCAGGCTGCCAAAACCGGCCAGGTCCAGATGCCAGGCGGGGTGGCGGCGGAGGATGCGCAAGAGCATGGGCAGGCCGCGACCGGCCATGAGGGCGCCGATGTAAGCCAGGCGCAGCGCGCCTGGGGGGCTGGGCGGGGGGGAAGGGAGCGCCGGCCGCCGGTCTTCGGGGGTGTTGTAGATCACGGTCAGGTGTTGGGGCCGTGCGCCGCGCAGTTGGTGGCGCCGGCTTTCGTCCACGATGATGGTGGCGTCGGCCTGGCGCACCGCCCACCATTCTATGCGCCGGAGCAGGGCTTTGAGAGGGCGCGGGGCACGGACGTGCGCGGCGTAGAAGTCGAAGATGTCGTACACCACCCTATGGCCGCACCACCGTTTGCACAGCAGCGCGGGCAGCACGGTGTCGAAATCGCAGGCGTGGATGACGTCGAACTCGCGGCGGTGTCGCCAGAGCCAGCGGGTGAGCGCGGCTTGCCAGCGGGTGAGCGCGGGCAGGTTGCGCAGCCCCTGACCAAAGGCTGCCGCCAGCGCGATGCGTTCGATGGGCAGGCCGTCGCGGGTTTCTTGCCTCGGCCAGGCGGTAGCGCGATCCCAGGCCAGGATGTGCACGCCGTAGCCGTGGCGTTGGAGGGCGCGGGCGGCTTTTTCGACGCGCGGGTCGGGGGCCACGGCGTTGGAACGGCAGAACAGCACCCGGACGGTCAAGGGCTGCGCTCCTCTAAAGCCTGCACGATGCGTTCGGCCGCGTGGCCGTCGCCGTAAGGGTTGACCGCTCGCGCCATCGCCTGATAGGCCGCGGGGTCGTCGAGCAATCGCCGCGCGGCGCGTTCGATCCGTTGCGGGTCCGTGCCTACCAGTTGCACCGTGCCCGCGGCAACGCCCTCGGGCCGTTCGGTCACCGTCCGCAGCACCAGCACCGGCACACCCAGCCCGGGTGCTTCTTCTTGCAGCCCCCCCGAATCGGTGAGCACCAGCACAGCCCGTTTGAGCATCTGCACGAACGTCAGGTAGTCCAACGGTTCCAGCAGGCTCAGGTTGGGGATGCCGGCCAGCAGCCGATGCACGGGGCCCCGCACGCGGGGGTTGAGGTGCACCGGGTAGACGAAATGGTAGCGGTCGCGGTAGGCTGCGGCCAGGTTGCGGATGGCCAGGCAGATGTTTTCCAACGGCTGGCCGAAGTTTTCTCGACGGTGGGCGGTAATCAGAATCAGCGGTTTGCGGCCGCTGACTACCTCCGCCGGCAGCCCTAAAGCGTGTAGCCGCGCTTCGGGGTAGGGCTGCTGGGCCACCCATTGGAGGGCGTCGATTACCGGGTTGCCGGTGACCACCACGTCCTCGGCAGGCACCCCTTCCCGCAGCAGGTTTTGGCGGGCTTGTTCGGTGGGCGCGAAGTGCAGGTCGGCCACTACCCCGGCCACCCGCCGGTTGATCTCTTCGGGGAAGGGATGCCACTTGTCGCCGGTGCGCAGCCCGGCTTCTACATGGCCGAAGCGCACCCGATGGTAAAACGTGAGCAGCGCCGCGGCCATCACCGTGGTGGTGTCGCCTTGTGCGAGCACCCAATGGGGCTGCACGGCCTGGAGCACAGGGTCGAGGTGGGTAAAGATGGCCGCGGTGAGCCCGGCCAGCGTCTGGTTGGGGCGCATCAGGTTGAGGTCGGTGTCGGGCCGCAGGTGGAAGATTTCCAGCACCTGGTCGAGCATTTGGCGGTGTTGGCCTGTGACGCACACGTGCACCGCAAAACGCTCGGGCCGGGCTTGCAACGCGCGCACCACGGGCGCCAGTTTGATGGCTTCGGGGCGGGTGCCGAAAATGACCAGGGTTTTGATTTTAGACATGGGCAACCCCGCAAGGCCTCAGGCTTGATGCAGCGAGGCCAAGTAGCGCTCTACCGCTTCGTCGGCTGGGCCGATGAATTTCACCTGGCCGTGGTCCAGCCAGGCCGCGCGCTGGCAGATGTTTTTGATGGTGTTCATGGAATGAGAGACGAACAGGGTGGTCGCGCCTTGTTCCTGGTAGGCGCGGATGCGGTTGAGGCTTTTTTCTTGGAAGGCGGTGTCGCCGACGCCCAGCACTTCGTCGACGATGAGGATGTCGGGCTGGCGGTCGGTCGCCACGGCAAAGGCCAGCCGCGCGGTCATGCCGGAGGAGTACGTGCGCAGGGGCGCGTCGATGAAATCCCACATTTCGGCAAAGTCTACGATGGCCTGGAAGCGGTTGTTGATTTCTCGGTGGGTCATGCCCAACAGGGTGCCGTTGAGGTACACGTTTTCCCGGCCGGTGAGTTCGGGGTGAAAGGCCGC
>JALUDX010000057.1 GCA_027053355.1 Anaerolineales bacterium
CGCCGGCTTACGGCTTCACCTTCCCGCCAGCCGAACCCGCCTTGTAAACCTGTGGTTTTTATCCACCGATTGAGAAAAAACCACAGAGGACACAGAAAGGAGGAAGGATTGGGGCAATGAGGGATTGAGGGATTGAGGGATTGAGGGATTGTGGCCCTCTGTGTTACCCTCTTTGCGTCTTTGCTTTCCCTCTGCGTCTCTGCGTTGTCCTCTGCGCCTCTGCGCCTCTGCGTTTCCCTCTGCGTCTCTGCATTGACACAGATTTTCACCGATTGATAGAAAACCACAGAAAACACAGAAATTTGCAGAGAACACAGAATTTTTTCTTGGCGTCCTTTGAGCCCTTGGCGTCCTTGGCGTCACTCTCTGCGCCTCTGGGCGAGGCACGCCTCGCCCCTACTCTGCGCTTCTGCGTTAATCTTGGCGTCCTTTGAGCCCTTGGCATCCTTGGCGTCACTCTCTGCGCCTCTGGGCGAGGCACGCCTTGCCCCCACTCTGCGCTTCTGCGTTAATCTTGGCGTCCTTTGAGCCCTTGGCGCCCTTGGCGTCACTCTCTGCGCCTCTGGGCGAGGCACGCCTCGCCCCTACCCTGCGCCTCTGCGTTAATCTTGGCGTCCTTTGAGCCCTTGGCGCCCTTGGCGTCACTCTCTGCGCCTCTGGGCGAGGCACGCCTCGCCCCCACTCTGCGCCTCTGCGTTAATCTTGGCGCCCTTTGCGTTCCTTGGCGTCCTTGGCGTCACTCTCTGCGCCTCTGGGCGAGGCACGCCTCGCCCCTACTCTGCGCTTCTGCGTTAATCTTGGCGTCCTTTGAGCCCTTGGCGTCCTTGGCGTCACTCTCTGCGCCTCTGGGCGAGGCACGCCTCGCCCCTACTCTGCGCCTCTGCGTTAATCTTGGCGTCCTTTGCGTCCCTTGGCGCCCTTGGCGTTACCCTCTCGTGTTTGACACACCCCCGCTACGGCGATAAAATTACCCCACGGGTGATGAGGCTCACCCTCAACCGCTTTTCGGCTAATGGCCTCTACGGACTGCTTCGCGACCGTAGAGGCTTTTTGTTGCCGCCCACCAGCACATCCTCCGAGGAGCACCCATGCCTTCGCCGAGCATCCTCTACCCACCCAACGCCGACCAGCCGCCGCCCGCGGCCCCCGATACGCTCAACGACCTCAACATTGACCTGCTGCTCGCTTCCATCACCGCGGGGAAGGCCGCTTACGACCTCAAGCCCTTCTTCGCCGCG
>JALUDX010000058.1 GCA_027053355.1 Anaerolineales bacterium
AGGCTGACATAGAGGGCAAAGAACACCGGGAAAATCCCGAAGAGGAAAATCAGCGTCACCGATGGCGCGAGCATCAAATACGCGGTAAGATATTCCCGCCAACGGCGGCCGCGCTTGCTCTGCCACAGAACCTTGAGTTTGGTGTGCATGGAACCAACCCTCCGTGCCGGTGCGAGTGATTGCTACGGTGTAACCTTTTGGCTCGGCAAAGGCGAGTCTGCGGTTCCCTTTGCCGAGGCCGAACAGATACGCTGCTATTATACCCCTTCTGTCACTGTTCAGCCTGTGGGAAACAGCCCGCGGATGATGGCGGATAGATGCGGATTTTAGGGCACCGAAGGCACCAGGAGAAGCACCCGAGTAACCAAGCCACCAGCCACCCAGCCCTTTAGCACCTTACCTCTTCCCGCATCCCTGCTCACGCCTTGACCTTCCGCTTTCTGTGTCTTCTGGTAACTGCCTACCCTGCGCCGAAAACGAGGTTGACAAGCAATATTCCAATAACTCTGCCATGCCATGAAACAACATTACACCTTGCTCGCCCTCACCACTCCCCCAGAGCCGGCGGCTCAGCCCCCTCTCCTCTCCCAATGGGAGAGGAGAGGGGGCGCGCAGCGGGGGTAAGGTGAGGGCGAAAAGCCACTGCAGCGCTTTTGGGTAGGTAATTACGTCTTCTGTGGTTTTCTGTCTGCGTCATCCGTGGTTTCGCTCTGCGGCTGAACGGTCATCCCCTTCTCAGGAGCGTCCCATGCCCGACTTGAGTCCCCACATCTTCCCGCGGCTGTTTGCCCCGCGGCTGTCCTCCCTTCCCTGGGCTGACGACCACTTGCCGCCGCACTACGACGGCCTGGGGTTGGTCAACATCCCCGCAACGATCTGCCAGTGGTTGGGCGTGCCCCCCATCGGCACACACCCGCCGCTGGAAAGCGCCCTGACCGCCCCCATCGGCGGCTCCGGGGAAGTGCAGCGGGTGGTGCTGGTGCTGGTCGACGGCCTGCGGTGGGATCTGCTCCACCAGGCCTTGGAACAAGGGCTGCTGCCGGGCTGGCAACGCCTGGTGGAACGGGGCGTGCTCTCACCTTTGACCTCCATCGCGCCCAGCACCACCGACGCCGCGCTCACCACCCTGTGGACCGGCGCCACCGCCGCGGAGCACGGCATCACCGGCTACGAAGTGTGGCTCAAACACTACGGGCTGGTGGCCAATCTGCTCTTCCACCAGC